>JAWUVO010000001.1:0-19343 GCA_034112325.1 Bermanella sp.
ATGTTAAAAATATGAACATTGGTGACATTCAAAAAGAAGTAAAGGCCTGGGTAGACGAGTATAATAATAAACCTATTCCACTTTTTCCTAACTACGGTGAGAGCCCACGAAGCAAATGGGAGAAAATAACTCAAACTCAAGGAATACCAATAATTTAGTAAGTACCTTATTATTGACAGTAACGTCTAAGAAATAAAGTAATTAGGTTTATTACCTGATCATTACTGTCAGTTAGATTGAATATTTTTACCCTGTTTTTTATCATAAAGTCACGTAGAATAAAATTATACCCTCATTTTGGTTCGTGAAATATGACTTCAAATGATAATACAAGTACCGATCATCTACTTTTTGATCAGGAATTTTCTAGACACGACTCAAGAGCTACCCTAATAAACCTATTAGGTGAGGCCACCTTAAAATCTTTGATGCAAAGGTCTAATCTAAAAGGCTTGTGGGCTATTTTCTCTTGCTGGGCAATAATAATTACCTCTATGGTCATTTTTTCATGGGCACAAAGCCTGCCTACTCAATTTTCTATCCCTATTATGCTATTAGCCATTGTAATCATAGCAGGCCGACAACTAGGGCTTTCTATACTCATGCATGAAGCTAGTCATAGAGCATTATTTAAAACCACATGGTTAAACGATACGTTTTCTGACTGGTTATGCGGACGTCCGATTTATGTAGAAGTTGAAAAATATCGAAAGCATCATATGGTGCATCATCGCGAAACAGGAACATTAGAAGATATAGACTATAGCTTAGTTAAGAATTTTCCGACTACACGTATGTCACTACTTAGAAAGTTTAGTAGAGATATACTAGGTATAACGGGCATTAAATCAATAATAGGTTTGACTCTAATGAATGCTGGTATTTTGAAGTGGACGGTGGCAAATAATATTGAACGGCTTCCACAAAATAATCGTAATAAAATTACAATTATTATTACTTTTATTAAAAATGCTTGGCCTACCCTAACTATCAATAGTGGTATTTTTTTAGTTACCTATTTAGCTGGTACCCCCGAGATGTTTCTGGCTTGGGTGCTTGCATATATAAGCCCCTATCAATTATTTATCCGTATCCGTTCAATTGCAGAGCATGCGATGACTAAACAAACACCCAATATGCTTGAAAATACTCGCTCAACTAATGCTGGTTGGATTGCTCGTGCTTTGGTGGCCCCTTTCAATGTTAACTTTCATATAGAACATCATATTATGCCCACATTATCGTTTTGGCAGCTGCCCAAATTACATAAGCTTCTTAGTGATAAAGGAGTTGTAACTATAACCTCAGGTTATTTTAAGATATTAAAAACAGTTTCGTCAAATTAAGGTCCATAAGAATTAATCTTAATAGAAGTTAAATTAACTCTGCTTTATATTAAATAGATATAGATATGAAGCTATTAATCTAGAGGAGATTGCTTGTATAAGTAATATTCATATAGTTATCGTTAAAACATAATCTTAGATAGCTTATTTATCGCTCAAAGCTATAGGCCATTATTTTTTATAAATGATAACCAAGCTTCCGAATAATAATCATTTGTTATAATTAAAGGTTCTGATATTTCTTTTTGTATTCTATCTTCATCAAATTCAAATGGAGTTATTTGAATTTGAAACGCATGTAATAAGTGATGCTCAGTGATTAATTTTTCATGGTCTTGCAGAGTTGTTGTATCTTGTAACCGCTTTAAATAAAATTCGCCATTATTACTGTAAATTTTATCCCCTACAATAGGATGTCCTAGAATTGATAAATGGGCTCTTATCTGATGCTTTCTGCCAGTCAATAGCTCACATTCTATAATAGAAAATTCATCATTAGTTTTAATCACAGTAAATTTAGTTCTACTTGTTTTACCCTTTTCTACTTCATGCATTTGACAACGAATGGCGCTGTCTTTCAGAGTATTCAATTCACATTGATAATCTAATTTGTCCCAGCTTGGTTTGCCTTTAACAATTGCATGATAGACTTTTCGCTGAATCAAATCTGAAAGGTTAGATTGATACTTACTGGCACTTGCTTTGGTTTGACCTATTAAAATAATACCTGAAGTTTCTAAATCTAATCGATGCAATAAGTGTGCGTCAGGCCATGGGCTTTCACGACGCAATATTTGAATAAGTGTATTGTATACATTTCGTGTGGTTCGACTAACAGGTAAGTTGGACGGCTTATGAACAGCCGCAATATCATCATTTTCCCAAAGTAACTTCCAGCGAGTATCCACCTTACCTTCTTGGTAATTAGGTACGGTATAAACAACATTCTGTCCTTCAGATAACACCAAGTTATTCAATAGTGGCTCACCGTCAACATGAATGCAGCCCTCTTGCATAAGAGCTTCACAAACAGGCACAGAAAGATAAGGAATACAGGTAGGAAGATAATCTAACAGCCATATACCAGAAATGGCTTGATCTACTTCAAATGAAAATACGGCATCCACTTCATAGTCACTCGATAGAATTGAAGTGGCGAATATAGCACATTATTAAGGCTATTTATGACAGTAATTATTTCACAAAACGGTGTGAGAGCCCTATCATCTTAATTACAAACCATGCAAATACTGTTGGTACATGCCTAGATAAAGCATAAGATAACTTTGCATTAAACCCTGGCAGGATCACAAATTTATTATTATTAATCCCTTTAACTGTTGCTTTGGTCACCACCGCAGTACTTAATGTACCACCAATATCTTTTATAAAACGTGTTTCAGCTAATATATGGTCGGCCTCATTTGTTACCATAGGCGTATCGACCTCGGGTGGACATAACACCGAAACACCAACACCAACCGCATGAAGCTCTTGGCGTAAAGCTCCAGCCATGCCTATTACTGCAAATTTAGAAGCGCTGTATGCGCTATATCCATAGCCAGAAATTAAACCACCTAAAGATGCTACAAAACACACATGCCCTTTGCCCGCTTTGATCATTTCGGGTAAAAACGCTTTGGCAACTAACCGACTACCCATGACATTAGTCTGCATAATATTATTAAACTGGGCTTCGCTTTGCTCCATAAAACGAATGCTTTGGACTATACCTGCACTTAAAATCAATAAATCTAATGTGCCCATTACCTCTTTAACATCGGCTACACATTTTAATAACGCGACCTCATCTGCAACATCGACACTAAAGGCTAGGACCTTTTGATCTGTCGTTAGACATAGCGCTAAGCACTCTTCAACGGCATCATCTAATCTTGCTTGATTTCGAGCCAATAAAGTTACATTGGCTCCTTGTCTAATATATGCCTTTGCTAAATCTAACCCAATACCGCTAGAACCTCCGGTGACCAATACGTTTTTATATTTCATTGATTAATACTCTTTATATTCTGTACATTACTTAAATGCTCAACGGCCTGATTAATTATAAGGAGGCTGCAAACAATTAGACAACTAACTAGCAGCAATAAAACGACCAAAACCCATTTCTTTGCCTAGCTCGGGTACGATTTCTTCATTATCTACGGCTATACGGCCATTAATCATAACGTGTTTAACCAGTCCCGGATTACGATTTACTAAGCGCTGTAAGCCAAAATTTTCCATATCGGCCCAAGTAACTTCTTCAAGATTTTGATTAAAGCCTTTAGGATCAATAACAACAACATCTGCGCGATCACCTACACGAATATGGCCTGCGTCGACACTAAACCAATCCGCGGGGTCGCCGGTCATTCTGTATACAGCCTCTTCCATATCCATCATTGGTTTTTTTGTCCCAACCGTTTCATAAGCCAGTTTAAGCATTCTAAGTGGTAAATTATAAAAGGCCATATTACGAATATGAGCCCCAGCGTCGCTAAAGGTGATTAACGATTTTTTATCCTTAACCATTTTTTTTAAAACGTCTTTACGATGATTGGCTACCGTTGTATACCAGCGAAGTTTAGGCCCATGTTCAACCACTAAGTCTAAAAATAAATCTACCACATGTATGTTGCGCTCTTTAGCTACTTGTTCAAAATCTTTTCCTACAATGCTTTCATCTGGGCAGCCTAAAATTTTAGCGTCTCCAAAGTCACGCTGCCATACACGAGGACTTAGTTTTTCGCCATAAAACTTTCTAAAATCACGACGGTATTTTTCATCTTTTAAAAGATTATTCCGCTCTACTGCTGTTTTTAAATCGAGGGCTAATTCGCCAGCACCAAATTCTTCAAAAAATACAACATCAATACCATCTGCATAAACTGTAAATGGTGTAGGTAATACCTGCCAGCGAAAGTCGCCATTAAAAAAGTTGGTTACTCGTGCTGCTACGTTAGTAATTTTACTTAAATAGACACTACCCTTTAAATCCATGCGGCTAATAAGTGTAGTTTTCAAACGCTTTTTAAATATCCCCATACATTCACGCATATACTGATTAATTTGTAAAACTTCGGCGGCATTTGGTGCGCCTTGGTGAACCCGATCATATTTACGTACTAACTTATTAAGGCGTGAAACCTCTTTCCATTTTGAATAAGTACTAGGCAAGCTTTTTGACCACTCTCGGTCACCATCTACTTTATCCCACTTTAGGCACATAGTAGATAAACCTAAAAAACCCTCGTCTAATGCTTCTTGTAAAACACTTTCCATACTCTGCATTTCAGTTTCTGTTGGCACTGTATTTATATCTGTGGCACGGCTTAAACCCATTGCCCCCACTCGCATGTCACTATGCCCAAGAAAACTGATGACATTGGGGCCCATGGGTTGCTGTTTGATAAAATTAACCCATTGTTTTGGTGTATTCCATGTTTTTTTATCGAGCAAAATAGGCAGAACTTTTTCACGGGGGACAGTTTCTACACGAGTAAAAATGTCTGAAGCATCTTCAGAGTCACTGCATATCATACTCAGTGAACAACTACCCACTAAAACAGTAGTAACACCGTGGCGCACCGACTCGCTAATACTAGGACTAACAATTAATTCGGCATCGTAATGAGTATGACTGTCAATGAATCCTGGAGTAACCCACTGGTCTTTTGCATCAATTACTTTACCCGCACCTGACTCGTCAATAATTGATTCAGTGACAATGGCAATCTTCCCATCTTTAATACCTACATTTTGGGTAGAAGATGGTGCTCGTGTTCCGTCAAAATAACGGCCATTTTTGATGATAATGTCGTAGGTCATTAAGAGCCTCACTAATTATTATTATTATTTGTGTTGATTAACATTAGACCTTAGCTTTTTTTAATTCTTGTCATTAAACGACAATTGTTCAATGATGTGGCTCTGTATACGACAAGTTGTAAGCTACTGGCGTGAATCATCAATACCTAATTAAAAGTAATTCTTTAGCAGGATATGAAGACCTTGTTAAACTTTTGGGTGGCAATCCAGAAGAACTTATTAATGCCTGTAATCTATCAATATCAGAATTACGTACTCAAGATAACTTTATTCCATTCTCTTCAATGGTTCAGTTACTAGAGCATTCTGCCGAGGCTCTTAATACACCAGGTTTTGGTTTACAGCTGGGTCAAAAACAAGGACTTGAGGCACTGGGTAACCTTGGACTATTAATTGGCAACTGCAGTAATGTCAGAGATGCCATTAAGACCGCCCAGCACTATATGGCTGTTCATAGTCAGGCAGAATACTGGCGATATAAAGAATTAGGGCGGCTGGCCTGCATCGAGCGCTTTAGCGTAATGCCATCACTTAGCCATGTTAGACAAATTAAAGAATTGTCTTTTGCCACTGGCTTTACACTGTTTAAAACGCTGCTTAATCAAAAGGTTAAGCTTGAAAGAGTGGAGTTTGCCCACGCTCCTATTTCAGAATTGAGTGTCTATAAAAAACATTTTGCTTGTGAGGTTTTGTTCAATCAAGAGCACGATCGAATCTTACTGCCATTACATTACCTAGATGAACCCATCTCGACAATAACACTAGAAAATAGTAAGCAACTAGAGCATCAATTAGCACAGCAACTGACCGAATACGAACACGACATTGAGCATCAAATCACTATTATTATCCTGCAAATAATTGGCTCTCAAGAGATCTCTATCGACTTGGTCGCGAATCTACTTAAAACCCATAAGCGTACTTTACAGCGGAAACTCAAGGCTAAAGGTCTTAGTTTTAGTACTATATTGAAAGAGATTAGGATCAACATCGCTTGCTGGCACCTAGAGGCAAGCACCATAGATATAACACTATTAGCTGAAATATTAGGCTATAACGACGTTAGTGCATTTTCTAGGGCATTCAAGAAGACGACCTCTGCTTCGCCATTGCAGTGGCGAAAAGAGAGACACGCTAATACGTTATAATCTCACCCTAAAATAGATTGCAAATCATTCTCATTTACACTATTATTTGAGAATTGATACATATTAACGAGCTTTCAACATGTATATTTGTCTATGTAAGGGTATTACAGACAGTCAGGTTCAAACTGCTATTAGCAATGGTGCCGACTACAAAACATTAAGGGACCAACTGGGTGTTGCTTCAGATTGTGGACAATGCGGTAACTTTTGCAAAGACATGGTTAAGTCTAATCAAGGGGTTCAATATTTCAGCGCTTCGCGTTCATAATTATTGATCAAGCCTTCACCCCGCCCACTCTTTTATATAGTCACACTTTCATATACTCACCCCTTCAATTAACATAGCCCTATAATTCATTAATAACGCTTTCTCAGTTTAGGCTTATTATTTTTTGTAAGGCATGTATGGCTAAGTCTATATTCAAAACCTATGACCAATATGGCACCATTGATGTATTAGATGACGGTAATAAGCGCTATTTAACTTTTGGTAATGCCGACGAGCAAAGCTTACAGGTAAAAGCCACACCCCATATTCCTCAGCATGAATACGGTCGCGCAATCATGCTAAGTTTATTATTCTGTAATCCAAGTTCCGTATGTGTCATGGGGTTAGGCGGAGGAACGCTTACCCAAGCGTTTATTCATGCATTGCCAACCGCTGAAATTCATACTGTTGAATTACGTTTAATGGTAATTAAAATTGCTAAGCGGTTTTTTCAAATAGATAAACAAGCGGCTTTAAATATACACAATGAAAACGCTCACGATTTTCTTAGTTCAACGTCACTTAAGTTTGATTTATTAGTAGCCGATTTATATGACCATAACGGCATAGATGAAGGACAACTACAGCAGCAGTTTATTAAAGACTCGGCAAATGCATTATCAGACTCTGGCTGGCTAGTGTTAAACTACTGGTTAGATCACGATTTAACCAAAGACCTACTGAATCAATTAAACCAGCAATTTGAATGCATTTACATATGCAATAGTGGCGGTGGAAACAGTATTATTTATGCAGGAAAAAATCAGCCTCAGGCTGATTTTATTGATAAAGAGAGAACCAAGTCATTAGCTAAAACGCTAGGTTTTTCATTAAATTATTACCTGAAAAGATTAAAGGCTTTTACGACGTAATAAGATTAGCAGGAAAATTAACAGCATACTCAGTGAGTTTGCCCCGCCACTTGAGCGTTTAAATACAAAAGTTTCACTAAACGTTGCATTACCACCCTTACCAATTACACCAACTGATGCCTCTAACTTAGCAGCCGATGTATCCACATTATTGTCTGAAGCGAGCTGACGGCAAGAACTTTCATTTGATTGGGCATCGTCAAGATTTGTACAAACTCTAAAATTACTCAAGTAAGCGGCATCATCCCCTTCACTTTTTTCTTCATCTTTAATATAAATAAACTGCACACGATTTACTGCATAAGGTAATGCAATAATAGTTGAGTGCCAAGTATCTTGAGTGACAACATAGGTCTCATTTTCATTCACCGTTACGAATAAATAATCAAAACCCGCTTCAGCATCTACACGACTATCAAACTTTAAATACAAATCCCCCGAACTCGCACCATTAATATAGGTTAATAATACTGAACGCTCTTCGTTATAGATAACCCCCGAACGCAGGACTTGGCCTTTTTCAGAATCGCTTACTTCAAACCAAGGCTCAGAATGTTCTGTATTTTCATTGGTGCCGCTATAAAAATCCCAATCAACACCCAAAACATTGGTTTCTAAATCGTATAAAACTTTTGAATTTAAACGGGTGCCAAAATCGCCACCGCCGGTATCAAATAATGCTAAGCCATTATGCTCGCCAAGATAATTTCCTATGGCACTTATATTGAACGATAACTCACTACCAGCACTGATTGGGTTGGTAATCTGAGTCACTTGAAAAACATCAGCTGGATCACTGATAATATTTTGGCTAATAATAGTTTCAGCATCAGCACCACTATTAATTAGCCGGTAAGCTTCGCTTTTTTGACGGCCATAACCCAAAAAGCCAATTTTATCTGAGCCCACCAAAGACAAGCCATCTTGTCGGTCTGCAATCCAAGCTAAATACGCAGCGACTTCACTATAGCCACCATAAGAGCTTGCTCTGCCACAGCCGATACCCCAGCTGACAATGCCCGCTAACTTTAATACACCGGAATCGTCTACTAATAACGGTCCACCACTGTCACCTTGGCAAGCATCGTTGACCAACCCATCGGTATCTGCGGTGTCCTCACCAGCACAAATAAGTTTTGACCAGTACTTACCAAGTTCACCATTTATACTGGGGTCTCCATGAGTATTGGTGCATACAGAGTCTGACTGGAATGTAACCTGGGTCTCTAGCAAAGTATTTGATGCACTTGTTACATCGCCCTCTGCGGTCAAACCCCAGCCCATTAGTTTTAATGGCTCTCCTTGTGATAGAGCGGCCATCTCAATAGCTGTAATTTTAGTAACTGGCGTTTTAGCAGAGGAGGTTTTTAAGCGAATAATAGCCACATCGCCATAAAAATTATTTGAATCGTAATCATGATGAATGCTGTACCAGTCTATTTGCTTGGCTTCTCCCTGGCCCGAGTCAGTCAGGTCAACCGCGCCAATTACCGCCCGATGATTAGACATATCTGTATTTTCAACACAATGAGCTGCGGTTATAACCCAGTATTCCGCAATTAAAGTCCCACCACAGTAATGGCCAAAGCTACCATTAACAGGGCTTTGCAAAGACACCATCCAGGTATAAGGCTGTGCTGAATTTACAGGAGTACCACTAATAATACGCGCAGTTGCAGTTTCAAAATTGGTCACATCTGCTGTCGCTGAAAGTGACCATATGATTAATATAAAGGCCAAAATGGGATTGGCAATTAACTGCTTAACTTTCATCTACTGTTTATCTCTTATTTCAATATATGTGAATAACTTAACTGTTTATAACTTTACTATTTATAACTTTACTATTTATAACTACAGATAGAGTTTATAACAATTTTAAGTATATTAGTTTTCAAATCCATTTTTTTCTGAATATACACGTTAAGTTTGAGAACTCATGCCAGTTTAAGTCGATTTACCTAGCTTAGTAAACAAAACGAATACAAGTAGTATGAGTAAACTACCGCCACCTTTATTAGAGCTAGATACTTTTCCATCATTATAAGCGATGTCAGACAAAGATCGACTAACATATTCAATGGGACTTTCTTCATAGTTCAATGGCTCGCAGACCTCATACCAGTTAGCATCTGAAGGGAAACCATCTAATTGTGATAACTCCTCGCTGTTTGCATAAGCTGAAGCATTTGAGCAAGATGCTTCGTTGTCTGGGGCTATACACACTCTGAAATTATCTAATAAGGCCGAATCATTAACACTGCTAAGTAACTGACCCTGATCAAAAGAGAACAGCACATGGTTTACCTCTTTAGGAAGTTCAACGCTGTAGCTATTCCTGTGGCTGACCACTGTAGTTGATAATAAAGTATGAGTATTTACTGACTGGTTATTTATATACAAAGACAATCTATTTAATGGGTGTTGGTCTGATCTACCATTCACCTTTGCATCAAATTTTAGATAATGACTTTCTTCAGCGTTTGACCCATTTAAATATGCTAATAAAACAGAATGCTGCGCGTCTTTATTAGTATCGACTTTCAATGCCAATGAGTTGTCATCTTGATGTTCAATTACAAAAGATTGCTGCTGTTTAGACTCCTCAACTAAAAGACCAAATGTGCCACTATAAAAGGGCCACTCTACGTTTAAAGCCGAACTTACAGCGGCCTTCAATACCTTAATATTTAATGGCTGGTAAAGCGTATTACCGGCAACCTCTATTTCCAGACTTGCATCAAACTCTCCCACTTGATTACCTGTTGCATTCACCACAAAGCTACATTCATGACGTGCAGGAATCTCACTGTCTAGCGGCCAATGAGCTTCATCGATAGAAAAAATATCTTCGGCTGACTGACGAATTGATTTATTTAAAACTGTTGCACTTTCATGACCATAATTAATAAGTGAATAAGCGTTTAGTAAGCTTCTGCCCTCAGCTAAAAAGCCCATGTTAGCTGGACCTAAAATTGTAACGCCTACACGTCTTTGCTCTAACCAATTTTTGAATGCGCTCACTCGTGTATAACCGCCAAACTCACCAGATCTGGCGCAACCAATGCCCCAGCTCACTAATCCTACTAGCGCCCATTGATTGTTAGCTTTTACAACAACCGGGCCACCACTGTCTCCTTGACAGGCATCTTTACCTCCTTCTATTTCACCTGCGCAAAAACTACTGTCCCAATAATTTGATATACCAAACGTACCATAGCTATTTTTACAGACACTTTCACTTTGGTAGCTTATATCCACTTGACGTAGCTTACTGCTAACGCTGTTTTGATCCCCTTCTGTGGTAAGTCCCCAGCCAAGAACTCGAAGCTTTTCGTCTTGGATAAGAGTGTTTTGAAAGCCTTGGTCGATTATATTGATAGGAGTTTTAAAAGATGGTGAGGCTAATTTAATAATGGCAATATCGTTATGAAATTTATTTTCTGAATAATTATGATGCTTTTTAAACCAACTTGCCGAACGAAACTCTGCCCCTTTTAAGTCAGTAAGACTAGAAGCGCCAATAATAAGATTAAGTCTATCGCTTGTCACATTTGCTAGACAATGAGCAGCGGTTATTACCCAATTTTTTCCGATCAAGGCCCCAGCACAAAAATGCCTGCCTGTTTGAATAGAAACCATCCATGGGTAAGTCTGGTCTGCCTCTACACCGCCTATTATCCTAGTTGAAACACCTTTATCTATAGCCACTTCATCAATAGTGCCCGTGGTGTTTGCATACACCTTTTGTATTGGAAACATCATTGAAACTAAAATGAGAGGTAATAAAAACACAACTTCAAAATACATTTTCATTATATAAAAGCCTACAGCTATTCTGGCTAAACTAAGCTTAGTATAGACACTGAGACCTAACCCATAGAACTAATCTGTATTCACTTTTGTCATAACAAGAACGGTTGTCTGTTAAAAATTGTATTAATAAATTTTAACTAGGTAAGGATGAAACAAGGAGGAAAGATAGCAGTGCTGGCAAGATGTCAGCACTGTATTAAGGGGGTCTAAAATTACGTTTAAAGTTTTATTAAAGAATATAATCACTTGTTGATGGAAACTTAACTTGTTTACTTGAAGGCTCCCATGCTTGATATTTCTTCATAATAGTCATAAATAAATCTCCTTCTAATAAACTGGCTAGCCAAATATTTAACTGCTTATATTGTTGTTGCTGCTCAAACCAAACTTTATCAACATGAGCAAACTGACGCACAAAAGGAAAAATAGCTAAGTCGGCTAGAGTCAACTTATCAGCCATTAAAAAACAGCGATGGCTGAGTTTATCTTCTAGAGTAATTAAAAATGAATGCGCTTTTTCACGATAATAATCTTCGTCATGTTCAAATCTATCAGAATATTTATAACGATCTAAAGCCCACTTAAAATCACTATCATTGACAGTAATAAGCTGATCTATTTCAGCTTTAACAGAGTCGTTATACAAGGTATTTTTATAATTAGAATTTTGACTAAAGGCCCAGCGCATTATATCTATGCTTTCATCTATGATTTCACCAGTAGTTAATTGTAAAACTGGGACCGTAGCCTTAGGGCTAATATCTAACATAGCTTGAGGTTTGTTTTTTAATACCACCTCGCGAAGCTCTAAACTAGACTCGGGCAGACATAACTGCAAAGCTAATCTAGCGCGCATAGCGTAAGGGCAGCGTCGAAAAGAATATAAAATACCCAGCAAGATTTGATTCTCATATGAAATCTATAAGATTAAGATTATATCATACGTAAACAACAAGATGGATACCCGCATTCGCGAGTAACGCAAGGTTGCAGCTGCGTATTAAAACAAGATAGCAGCTGCGTATTAAGACAAGATAGTATTTTTTGATTAAGCTGCTTCTATTTTATCTGAACCAGCTTTCCCATCTTTAGCAGTAATAACGGGTTCTTGGTAATTTTTAAATAAAGCTAAAACCTGCTTACCTTGTTTTAAACCCAGCATACTCATAGTACTCATTACACCACCCATTAAACCGCCACCAACACCAGCTGTCATTACATCTACCCCTGTCATATAAAGGTTCTTAATTGGCGTTTGCGGGTGCAAGCATGGTTGCTTAAAGCGGTCGACCCAATGGTTGAGTCCATATATTTCACCCTTGTCGTTTAGCTGATAAAACTGAGTCGATAAAGGCGTAGAAAATTCATAATAATCTAATGCATCACGTAGTTGTGGTAAGCGCGTAAATAGGCGCTCAAGTAACTCCTTTGAAATACTATCTTTATGCGCTTCGTAATCATCACCACGCTGTTGCCAAGTAGTACCTTGCCATTTTTCATATTCAGAGTGATTGGCTATGCTAACAATCTCAACAGTAGATTTTCCTGGAAACCGAGTTTCCCACTCAGGATCTTTTGACGATGGAAATGATACATATATCAATGGAAAATCTTTATGCTCTCCCATACGAAATGCATCTACATTGCCTTCATGATCGCCATTAGGATAAATCCATAAATTAGTTGTGTTTAAACCAAGCTGTTTTGCTGTACCCTTAAAACCGGCATACAAGCAGTAAGTTGAACTTGAATAACCTATCGCTTCATTGTTTAACCACTTGTCCATCTTGTGCTGCTTACGGCTAGCCTCAGGATACAAGTTTTTAACAGTACTCATAAACCCTACATTACTAAAAATCGTATCGGCAAAAAGCTCGTCGCCATTTTCCATTTTAACGCCGTAAGCTTTATTGTCTTTAACCAATACTTCTTCAACTTTAGCGTAAGTAAAAACTTCACCTCCACTTTTTTGAATAGTGGGAATAATCTCGCGAGCCATAGCCGAAGCACCGCCAACTGGATATGCGCCACCAGCTAAATAGTGCTTGGCAATAAGTGCATGTATTAAAAAACATGAATCCCTAGGAGTTTGACCATAGTCGCCCCACTGCCCTGTTAATACGCTGATTAATTCTTGATTTTGAGTTATACCTTCTAATACGACACGAGTGGTTTTAAAAAATTCTTTAGACACTAATAACGGACGCACTAAGTTGTATACCCTGCTCATCCAGCTTGGCATAGCCTGACCAGCAAAAAACTTAGGGGTTTCAGAACTGATTCTGCGAATCAATGCCACATAGGTTTCTATGTTTTTACGTTCTTCAGGAAAATGCTTACTTAGCTCTTCTATAAAATTTTCTTTACCTGCAACAAAATCAAATTCTTTGTCGCCCAGAATAATTTTATCATATACAGGGTCCATAGCGGCCCACTTTAGACGCCCCTCGCTAATCACATCAAACATACGCTTCATGGTCGATGGCTTATGCACTTCGCCAATATAATGCACACCAACATCCCACTCGTAGCCTTCGCGTTCGTAGGCATGGGTATAACCACCTGCTGTGTAGTGCTGCTCTAATACACAAACTTTTTTACCCATTAGCGACAGTAAGGCCGCATTGGTTAAACCACCAATACCCGAACCTACAACAATGGCGTCGTAATGATCGTCTGCACGTCCAGAGCGATAACGCTTACCCGTACGAACCTTTGTTTTTTTTATTTTATCCATCACATATCACCCGTATGGTTTTCATTTCACCAACACAATAACACTGAAAAATTTATATGCAACAAATTGCATATATCTATATACTCGTCTTATACACATTGGCCGGATACGACATGTCTCTTAAACACGCAATTTTAACCCTACTAGAAACGGAAGAAGGTTCCGGCTACGACATATTAAAGCGATTTAAACAAAGACTTGGATTTTTCTGGAACGCCAGCCATCAGCAAATATATTTACAACTAAAAAATATGAATACCGAAGGGCTAATTGAATTTGAGCATGAAGCCCAACAAACTAAACCTAATAGAAAGGTGTACAAAGTAACCCCATTGGGTAAAAAAACATTAATTCAGTGGATGGAAACTTCAGTTAAGGTTGATAAGGTAAACGATGCACTTCTGGTTAAGCTTTATGCTGGTCATCTAGTAGACATAGAGGTTTTAAGACAAGAGATACAACAACATACAGTCATACATCAACGCATGCTTGATACATTTTTAGCCTTAGAAAAAAATTATTTAGCGCTAAAGAGTACAGATCAAGCCCCTTATCAACTCCCTTACCTTACGCTAAGAAGAGGTATATTAGGTGAACAGGCTTGGCTTGCTTGGGCCAATGAAGTAAACCTATACCTAAAAGCTAACTAAATATTGATTTTTTTAACGTTTACAAAAAAAAGATTCTTATTTTACGCATTAAAGGATAGCCTTAACTCATTAAGGTTTTATCTAACTACAACTATAATAAAAATATACGGCATTCCTTGCTTAAATATGAAGTTAGTTTATTAACCTGTCCCAATATAAGTTGACTATTAAGCTGCCTAATACGTTATCTATAAATAGTGCTTTGGGGTTATACCTCCATTCTCGCAGGTTATAAATATGACATCAGAATCATTAAACAAAAACATAACAGAACCCATTTTAATTAGTCCTGCCAACAAGGAATTTGGCATACCAGTAACAAATATTAAGCCGTTAATTAAATTGCTAGTAATAGATGGAATTGAGCTTAATGACCTACTAGATGGCACAGATATACAGCTTTCAGACTTCCTAGATCTTGGTAAACATATTAGCTTTTCTCAGTACCTGCGCTTAATTATAAACTCTCGCAAGCTTACTACCGACCCAACTTATGCATTAAAACTTGGCGAACAATTTTTTATTAATCACGACAGTATATTAGCATGTCGGGTTATGAGCAGTGAAAATACTCAGCAAGCCATGACATTATTATCAAAATATCAGAGCTTGTTATCTGAATTTTTAGATTTAGATTTTAAAGTTACTGAGCAATTTGGAATTTTAACTGTTAATGAAAAATTTCCGCTTTCAGATGCTTACTGGCATTTTGTTGAGTTCTCGTTATCAGCCGTATTCTCTATTGGCAAGTTTTGCTTAGGTGACAGAGACTTAAAAATTACCTTTGAATTTGAACGAGACGATCAAGGATCGAAACCCTACTTCGAATCATTTTTAAATAATGAGGTTAGCTTCAACTGTGAAAAAAATCGGGTTTTAATACCTTTGAAAACACTTAAAAGATCCATTATATTTGCTAATGCTATAGCCGCTGAGCGTGTAGGGAAATTATGTGAGCTGCATGTTAAAAAGCGCGTTGGTGATAGAGAGATAATACAGAAAGTAAAATTCACTATACGTAATATCCCCTTCAGAGAACTGAGCTTAGAAATCATTGCCGATCGTATGCATATGAGCCCTAGAACATTGCGCCGTCAACTTCATGCTCAAGGTGTATCATTTAAAATTTTATTTGAAAGTGAACGGAAAAATATCGCTTTAAAACGCATAAAAAGACAAGACATTTCACTAGAAAAACTTGCAGACTTATTAGGGTACAACAGCGCATCAAGCTTAAGCCGAGCATTTAAACGTTGGTTTGGGGTTTCTCCTAATCACTATAAAAAAGACCAATAACGCCATAGCTACCTCAATGGCCATAAAAGCTTTAACAGTTGGCCTGTAAGGCTATGGTCACAATTGTCAGTCCGTCTAATATTTGTCCATACCTAATCAAAAGCATTGCTTTTATCAGGTATACAAAATAATAAAAATAGACACATAACAGACACATAACAGACACATAACAGACACATAAAGGTCCCGCCTTATGCATAAAATAAATCGTTCTCTCATATCTGCACTCACCGTCGCAAGCAGCTTGTTTATGGCCAGCAATGCCATGGCAGATAATTGTTATATCATGGTCCACGGTCACGGCACACAAGGTGACGTAATTAATGGCAGCAAGCAACCTGCTTTAGACTACTGGAGCGCTGAAAATTTTAATCAATATGCAAATAGTAACTTCATAACCCAACTATTAGGTTCAACCGACAACTACGGCATAGTGGGTTACGACTCTACCGACGATAGTGGCTACCCGTATTGGCGCGATGAAACCGCTGGTGAAATTGCTCGCCAAATGGTATCTATTAAAAGTGGTAACGGTGATGGCTTTACTCATCCAGAATCTGACACTCAGTGCTCATCAAACGACAACTTTTATGTAGTCAGTCATAGCCAAGGCTCCCAGCAAATGATGTTTATGGCTGGTAATGCTTCTGCAGGATCTCCGTATTATAACGTGGCATTTAACAGTGCTGGCAGCGCTGTTTTAGCACCTTACCAAGATGCATTTAGCGGTGTTTTAGGCATATTCACCATGGGAGGTGCAATTAGCGGCACACAAGGTTCTGACCGAGTGTGCAATGGTAACTGGCTAGACTCACTAATTAATTTTGCATTCTTAGGTAAAGACTGTAACGACAGCGTTAAATGGTTACAAACCAACGACTCATATTTAGCCCGCAACCTTATTGGTTCTAACCTTGCAGCCCCTATATATGTAATGGGTGGCTATAAAGGCTTTCCTGGTTTAGAAGGTGCTACGTCGGCCTTATTATCGGGTGAAGATGACGGCTACATTAACCTAGCTTCTCAAATGAGCTGTGCGGGTTCTCCAAAACGTAACATAGAAAGTGACCTAAACGAATACAGAACCTTTTTTGGAATAGCCTATGGCAGCCCAAGGTTTAAATGTAATAACAGCAATAAAGGTACTCCGCGCACTTACAATATGGCCAGTGTTTATACAGACCATGATGCAGAGCGTAATGGTGGAATTACCTCTCCAGGTTATACTGGAATTGAAAACGGAATAACCTGTGGTAATGGTAAAAACATGGCAGGACGTGTGGCAACTTGTACTCAGTAGGTTAATAAATACTACTAAATAGTTATAAACTGGCGACTAATTTAGTCGCCAGACTACTTTTAAAAAAATAATAGTTATAATCATTATTTACAGGCAAGACTTAAAGGAATATTTAAATTTATAAAAATTTAACTTCAATGAAAACCATAATAAAATTTAATATAAAAATAATAATTAATAATAAATAATTCTGAGCCCTATGAATCCACTAAATATAAGTATCGCTATTATCACAGCATGTGTAATTGTCGTAACGGCATTTACTGACCAAGGTATTAACCTTATAAGCTCAAATAGTGAAATAAATTCATTTAAAAACTCAATCGAGAAAACACCTGATCTGGAAAATATTGATAGGCAGATCGCTAGACCTGCTACTACTGAAATTAAACAAGCCAGTCAAAAGTCATCTAGTAGCACTCACCTATCAGCTATAGATAGAATCCGAAATCTAACAAATAAAACAGAGTTACAAAAACAACTAGTAATTGAATACGATAACTTTAAACGTTATCCTGCAGAAAACAGGGCCATAGAAAATAGCCAACAAGACCCAATTACACAACGCTACTCTTCCGATGAACGCACTACTCTTAACGACGACAAGTCTATAGGCCTAACAATTTGGAGTGATGAAAAATATTATTTAGAAAATGATATTGTTACTGTAAATGCCTACATTGAAAACTTTGAAGGGATAAAACAAGCTACTATATTTAACTCTATTTTTTATTATGATCAAAACCAATCTTTAGGTAACTTAGAGTTCAGTGACCAAGATGACGACGGAGTGTACCAAGCAACAATTAAGCTCACCCAAAGCAATACTCTAAACAAAGGCGCTGGTATTTATAAGGTATGGATTCAAGATATAAATAACAAAATCACCGACTCTATTACCTTCACCCTTTCCCAGTCGGACATTCAGTTAACAGGTAATTATAGAGAGTCTATCAACACTAATGGCGATTTAATTATAGACGCCGAAGTAGAGATTAAAGCAAACAGTAATTTTTATATTCAAGCTTCTCTGTACAGCTCGACACAAATATCCATTGGAGTAACTGAATTTAGCCAACAGCTGACACAAGGCACCCATTGGATTCCATTAAGTTTTTCAGGTCTTATGATTCAAGACAGCAATGAAAGCGGCCCCTATGTTTTAAAAAAAGTTTCAGTAGCTAAGGTTACTATGCCAATGCAGCGTGCTCCGCTAGTAGAGCCAAACTTTATTACCGAATCGTATGAGTTAAGTGAATTTTTTCGATAAAACCAAAGTACTTGGTTCATTGATATGCTGTGATCTATACTGGAGCATCTGCATATACAATGGAGTCAATAATGGGTTGGTTTAATAGTACTTTTTTAATCGAAAGCATAAATTGGGGCTGGACACTGTCTATTTACCTTTTGGGCATTGCCGCTACTATTGACGCTATTTGGAATGGCCGCACCTCGCAGGGTACACTCGCTTGGGTTGTCGCCCTTGTTTTCCTGCCATTTATAGCACTGCCGCTGTATTTATTTTTTGGCAGTAGAAAGTTCCACGGCTATAAAAAAGTCAGAAAATCTAGCTCTAAATTTTTAGCTGAATTAAATGAACAATATTTCATTCAGCAAAGCAATCGCAGTTATACTCAATCGTCAGCTATTTCTCCATTAAAAAAACTAGCGTGTTTACCGCAGACTGAACATAATCAAGTTAAACTACGAATTAATGGCGAGCAAACCTTCCAGCATATTTTTCAGGAAATTAAATCTGCTCAGCACTGTATACTTCTGCAGTTTTATATTGTTAACGATGACAGACTTGGCCAACGCTTAAAGCAAGCATTAATTTCTAAAGCATTAGAAGACGTAGATATTTATTTTCTGTATGACCAAATTGGAAGTTCAAACCTAGACAATACATTTTTAAAACCTATGACCGACGTGGGTATCCATTGTAGTCAATTTAATCCATTCAAATTTCATAGGCGTTTACAACTTAATTTTCGTAATCACAAAAAATTAATTGTTATTGATAATAAAATTAGCTTTATTGGCAGCCATAATATTAGTGATCAATATTTAAGTCAT
>JAWUVO010000002.1:0-64149 GCA_034112325.1 Bermanella sp.
CGCAAGCGTCTTCCAACAGAAAATAAAAATGGAGATAAATGAATGAAATTTAAACTGATCGCTGGAATGGCGCTCGCCATGCTATTAAGTGCTTGCGGTAAAGAGCAAGCTGCGACCACCGATGGCGCTGCCGTTTCTGAACCTGCCAAAACGTTTAAATGGAAGCTTGTAACCAGTTGGCCTAAAAACTTTCCTGGTTTAGGCACGGCGCCAGAAAAGTTTTCAAAAATGGTTGATGAAATGTCAGCTGGTCGTTTAAAAGTAAAAGTATACGGCGCTGGACAATTGGTACCGGCTCTTGAAGTATTTGATGCGGTTTCACGGGGCACTGCAGAAATGGGCCACAGCGGTGCGTATTATTGGAAAGGCAAATCGGCTGCGGCGCAATTTTTTACCTCGGTGCCTTTTGGTTTAACCGCGCAAGAAATGAATGGCTGGATTCAGTACGGCGGCGGCATGGAAATTTGGCAAGAAATATACGCACCCTTTAATTTGATACCACTGTCAGGTGGTAATACTGGTGTGCAAATGGGTGGCTGGTTTAATAAAGAAATTAACAGTATTGACGATCTTAAAGGTCTGAAAATGCGCATCCCTGGTTTAGGCGGCGAAGTTCTAGCCCGTGCAGGCGGCACTCCAGTAACATTGCCCGGTGCAGAATTATTTACGGCTTTGCAAACAGGCGCTATCGATGCCACTGAATGGGTGGGTCCATATAATGACTTAGCCTTTGGTTTGCATAAAGCGGCTAAATACTATTATTACCCAGGTTGGCACGAACCGGGTTCTATGATGGAATTTACAGTAAATAAACAGGCTTTCGACACATTACCAAAAGACTTACAAGCCATTGTAAAAGTGGCAACCCGTGCAGTAAATCAAGATATGCTGGACGAATATACGGCCCGTAATAATCACTCGTTAAAAGATTTAGTAGACAAGCACGGTGTTCAGTTACGGGCTTACCCAAAAGATGTTTTGATGAAGCTTCGTGACTTATCAGAGCAGGTAGTAAGGGAAGTATCAGAGCAAGACGCCATGACTAAAAAAGTATATGAATCGTATAAGACGTATAAAGACAATATACAGGGTTATCATAGCCTGACTGAGCAAGCATTCTTGAATGCGAGAAATGCACAGTAGTATTTAACAATACCTGACAGAAAAATAGATAATAAAAAAATAGGTAATAAAAAGCCCAGCTAATTTAATTAGCTGGGCTTTTTATTTGTTTTAGTAAACCCTAAGTTAAATTACTCTTCTGGCACCAATCGAATACGTCCAGCCTCATCAATGGCCACATATACAAAAGTAGAATCACACACCTTGGTGAGTTCATCGTAATAGGTATTTTGGCTCCAGACTTCAACATTAATATGCATAGAACTTTTGCCAATGTCTTTTACCTTGGTGTAAATACAAATGGCGTGCCCGGTTTTTACCGGTGATAAAAAGGTAGTAGATTCCCCCGACACCATGGTCACACGACCTTGGGCGATCATACGCGCGGTGTCTTCTGCCGCGATATCCATTTTATCTAGAACCCAGCCGCCACTAATGTCGCCACTGGAGTTAGTGTCAGCTTGTGTTGGGATTATTCGCAGTGTTAATCGGCCGTTTGGCAAGGGCGTATCTTCGGTAAACTCAGTCATGGTATTATTTTTTTATAGTTAAAATTTATCTGCGCTTTGTACTCCTTATAAAGGGGTAACTCAAGCAAACAGTATGTTCCACTTAATATAAAATCATAATATACCAACTGGTATGGTTACTTTGATTGTTTGGCTAGCCATAAGGTAGTTAACAATCATGAGTAATTAATTAGCCATATATCAAATTAGGCAACCAAGTTACTAGGCCCGGCCAAATGGCCAGTAAACCTAACACAGCTAATTGAATGGCAATAAATGGCATTACGCCTTTATAAATATCTATGCTGTTAACTGTATCGCCTGCTACACCTCGTAAGTAGAACAAGGCAAAACCAAATGGTGGGGTTAAGAAGCTGGTTTGTAAATTAATAGCAATCATAATACCCAGCCAAACAGGGTCTAAACCCATAGACAATAATACAGGAGCAACAATGGGGACAACCACAAAGGTAATTTCGATAAAGTCTAAAATAAAGCCCAGTAAAAATATCACCACCATCACTACTAATGTGGCACCAATAACACCACCAGGCATGTCTTCAAATAATTGTTCTACTAGTTCGTCGCCACCGTAACCTCTGAATACTAATGAGAAAATAGCAGCACCAAAGAAGATTAAAAATACCATACTGGTGACGTTTAGCGTGCTGTCCATAGTCTCTTTTACTTGCTTGAACGATAGCGATTTGTTTAGCCATGCCAATAAGGTTGCACCGGTAGCGCCTACTGCGGCGGCCTCTGTTGGGGTGGCGATGCCCGTTAATATACTGCCTAACACAGCTATAATAAGTAGCAATGGAGGTGCCATTTGCTTGATGGCTGTTAAGGCAGATACATCTTCATTGGTTTTTTCCATGGCGGGTGCCGCGTCAGGATCAAGCCAAGCCACCGTCAATACATAAATTGAATACGCTAATACCAACAACAACCCAGGAATCAACGCGCCCATGAACAGGTCGGCTACAGAGATGGTTTCAGGACTAAAAATCCCCATTTTTAACTGAGCTTGTTGGTATGAACTAGATAGCACATCGGCTAATAATATTAACGCCATAGAAGGCGGAATAATTTGACCCAATGTACCGGTTGCGCAAATGGTGCCGGTAGCAAGAGAGGGGCTGTAATTGTTTTTCAACATGGTCGGCAAGGTGATTAAACCCATGGTTACCACGGTAGCGCCAATGATCCCAGTGCTTGCCGCAAGTAAGGTCCCGACAATAATCACAGATAGTGCTAAGCCACCGCGTAATGACCCAAATAGCTGACCCATAGTATTTAGCAGATTTTCAGCAATACGGCTTTTTTCAAGCATCACCCCCATAAAAACAAATAGCGGCACGGCGATGAGAATCTGATTGCCCATAATACCAAATAGGCGATTGGGTAGTGCTTCAAGAAAAGCCCCGTCAAAGTGACCAGTGACGGTGCCAATTAAAGCAAATATTAATGCCACACCCGATAGGGTAAATGCAACTGGATATCCCAGCATTAATACGGCACAAACAGCTATAAACATAACAAAAGGCATCATTTCCATTACAACTGCCCTCCGCTTAGATCTTTAGATATGGGTTGATCTTGCAGACTACCCCGACCCTGAAGGATTAATACATTGTTAATAATCTCGGCTATGCCTTGCAGCATTAACAATACAGGTTGAACCAGTAACAACGCTTTAAGAGCATACAGCCAAGGCAGGCCGTGACCTTCTACGCTGCGTTCGCCCATTGTCCAGCTGCTCTCTACATATGGAAAACAGATTATTAAAATAAATAGGCAGGTTGGAAACAGTAAGAATACAGTACCTAGTAAATTTACCAGCGCCTTTTTCTTTTCTGTGTAGTGCTGATAAAACACATCAACACGCACATGGCCGTCGTTTTTTAAGGTGTAAGCCGCACCCAGCATAAACAAGCTGGCGTGAAGGTAAGTCATAGTCTCTTGTAGCGCTATAGGAGCCCAGTTAAATAAATAGCGAAGTGCTACGACTAAGGCCGTATTTATCACTAAGAAGAGCCCTAAATACCCAGTTAGCTTACCTAGACGTTCTATGAACAGAAGGATTGTTTGATATAGCTGCGTCATTTTTAACCAATTATATTTATTTGTCTGGCATTATAGCCATGTATTGGACGACTTTCTGCACCTTTCTAAGTGTCAGTACTGGCCAAGTCTTAAACAGATGTACAGCTTTACCCAAGGTAGCTAAATTTGCCCCATATAAAATATCTGTTAATGATTTTGGATTAAAGTCGGTTTTTGTCATATCTGTAACATTCCTGTCATAACAAAGAAATATATTGAGTCTCGTCAAAACAACAAAGATAACTCCACGAGGAGAATATGATGAAACTTAAAAAGATTTTTGCAGTAGCTGGCTTAGTGGCCAGCGCAGTAGCTTTACCATCATTCGCAGTTAGCGTTGATAAAAGCATTCCAGAATATACCAAGGCTAGCGGCATATCTGGCAATGTATCAAGTGTAGGTTCAGATACACTTGCTAACATGATGACCCTTTGGGCTGAAGAGTTTAAGCGTCAGTATCCTAACGTAAATATTCAAATTCAAGCGGCTGGTTCTTCAACTGCGCCTCCTGCGTTAACCGAAGGTACTTCTAACTTAGGGCCAATGAGCCGTAAGATGAAAGACAAAGAAATTGAAGCATTCGAAAGCAAATTCGGTTACAAGCCAACGGCTATTCCAGTAGCCATTGATGCGCTAGCGGTATTTGTAAATAAAGATAATCCAATTACTGGCCTAACAATTAAGCAAGTAGATGCCATTTTTTCTACTACCCGTAAGTGTGGTGTTGCTAAATCAATCGACACATGGGGCGACGCTGGATTAACAGGTTCTTGGGAATCTAAGCAAGTTGAGCTTTACGGTCGTAACTCTGTATCCGGTACATACGGTTACTTTAAGAAAAAAGGCCTATGCAAAGGCGACTTTAAAAACACAGTAAAAGAGCAGCCTGGTTCAGCCTCTGTAGTACAAGCAATATCAGCATCTGTAAACGGTATTGGTTACTCAGGTATGGGCTATACAACGTCAAGCGTTAGAGCAGTGCCTTTATCTAAGAAGGGTGGCGACTATATTGAAGCTAACCCAGAGAACGCAGTAAAAGGTACTTACCCGCTGTCTCGCTTCCTATACGTTTATGTAAACAAAAAGCCTAATGCTGAACTTGCTCCTCTAGAGCGTGAATTTGTTAAGTTAATTCTTTCGCAAAAAGGTCAAGGCATTGTAGCTAAAGATGGATACATAGCTCTTCCTGCTAAAGTAGTTAAGAAAACCATGAAAGACTTAGGTTTGTAATTCGAACCTAATAAAAGAAACGCTCGTTGGGTTAAATCCCAGCGAGCGTATTTTTGTATTTCACGATACAAAAAAGCTAATAAGCAGTATGTTTTAAATGATGTATCGTGCCGAGAAAATCTCGGAATTGATTCATATGAAGTAGATGATAAATTATGACAACGTCACCGCCAGATTTAGATTTTAATACGCCAGCCTTGCGCCGTTATCGCAAAGTCCGTGCGCTAAAAGACAAGTTAGCCAACTGGGGAATTGCCTTTGGTGGCGTCAGCATCATTGGTGCTGTATTACTTATTTTCTTCTACTTGCTTTACGAAGTAGCGCCCATGTTTGTGGCAGCTGATATAGAACAGGTGAATCAATACCAAATTCCTGGTGCTGCTAACTCACCAACATTAATGTTGAGTATGGAAGAGCAAGCCGAAGTAGCATTTCGGGTTCAGGAAAATAATACATTAACATTTTTCTCTGTAAAAAATGGAGACGTATTACAGACTCACAAATTACCTATAAACGGAGATATTACTGCGTTTGATGTGAGCACTCATGGCGGCCGACTAATGGCTATTGCCGGAAAGGAAGGCAAAGCACTTTTAGTTAGGCATAACTACAAAGTAACCTACCCAAATGATCAGCGTTTAATTACACCTTGGATAGAGTATCCATACGGTCAACAAGCCATTGATTTATTTGAAGATGGCCATGCTATAAAAAATATCACCTTGCGTGATGGTTCAGAAGAATTAATGATGGCGGCTATAGACGCCAATAATCAATTAACAGTTAAGCGCTTTATCAAAGAAGAAGACTTTATTTCTGAAGAAGTTGTGTTAGTTGAAGAATCAATATCGTTACCTAATATAGCTGGCACAATTAACCAAGTAGAAATTGATCAAGCAATGAACTTCATGTTTGTATTGTCTGATCAACGATTACTGCATGTTATTAATTTAACAGAAGAAAAATTAGAAGAAACGGTAACACTTGATAACCTAGGCACTATTACTAGCATGACATTATTGCTAGGCGAAAATTCATTATTAATTGGTAACGATCAAGGTATTGTTACTCAACGATTTATGGCTCGTACCCAAGAAGGTGAATGGAGTTTACGTAATGTTCGTAGCTTTGAAATGGGCCATGGTAAAATTAAAGACATTGCTACCGAGCAGCGACGTAGAGGTTTTTATACAGCAGGTGAAAATGGATACATTGCTATTTACCATAGTACGGCACACCGAACACTACTGAATGAAAAGCTAGTAGAAGACGAAATTATTGGTTTAAGCATTAGCCCTCGAGCAAAAGATTTACTAGTTGAAACCCAAGGTACTATCACCCACTTTAAAGTAGAAAACGAGCATCCAGAAATTTCATGGGCATCAATGTGGGATGAAGTTTGGTACGAAGGCTATAACGACCCTGACTACACTTGGCAAAGTTCGGCATCGTCTAATGACTTTGAACCTAAATACTCTCTAGTCCCATTAGCATTTGGTACTTTAAAAGGCGCTTTTTACGCCATGTTATTAGCCGCTCCCTTGGCTATAGCAGGCGCTATTTATACCGCTTACTTCATGGCCCCAGCGTTGCGTAGAAAAGTAAAACCGATCATCGAATTAATGGAAGCATTACCAACTGTTATATTAGGTTTTTTAGCTGGTTTAGCACTAGCTCCTTTTATTGAAAATAACTTACTCGGTATATTTTCGGTGATGATTATAATCCCCATTGCCATGTTGTTATTTGGTTTTACATGGGCAAATTTACCCGAAAAAATCAGACATTTATTACCTGAAGGCTGGGACGTTTTACCACTTATTCCAGTAATAATTTTAGCGGCTTGGTTTGCTATCGAAATTAGTCCAAGTTTAGAAATGTTATTTTTTGGCGGGTCGATGGTTAATTGGTTAGAAAATGATTTAGGTGTAGATTTCTCGCAACGTAACGCATTAATTGTTGGTTTAGCCATGGGCTTTGCCGTTATACCTACAATATTCTCAATTGCCGAAGATGCGATATTCAGTGTACCAAAATCATTATCTTATGGTTCGTTAGCACTGGGCGCCACGCCTTGGCAAACCATGCTAAAAGTTGTATTACCAACCGCTAGTCCAGGTATTTTTTCAGCATTAATGATCGGTTTGGGTCGAGCTGTTGGCGAAACCATGATTGTATTAATGGCAACTGGTAATACGCCTATCACTGATATCAATATATTTGAAGGAATGCGTACTCTAGCCGCAAATATAGCAGTAGAAATACCAGAATCAGAAGTAGGCAGTACCCATTATCGAATTCTGTTCTTAACTGGGTTTGTACTGTTCTTATTTACCTTTGTGTTTAACACCGCAGCCGAAACAGTGCGTCAGCGTTTACGCGCTAAGTATGGGCAGTTATAAATATGAATAATTCAATAAAAAGTTCGGCGAATAAAACAGCTATGAATGTAAGTTTTAAAGATTGGGTTAAGTCTGGCTCTCCTTTTATCTGGCTTAATGCTGGTGCCGTTGCCATCAGTATTATTATGGTAATTGGTCTAATTGGATTTATTGCTGCAAAAGGTCTTGTGCACTTTTGGCCCGCGCAAATTGTAGAAGCCGAGTATGTTTTACCAGGCAATGCACCCGCTAATATCTTGGGTCAGATCACCGATTCTGAAATGGTGAGTCAAACTCAGTTAAAAGCTATTGGCTTAAAAACAGAAGATAATGCTATAGAAGCAAAACGTCTTTTACTAAAAGTAGGTAACCGCGACGTTTACGGAAGTGATTTCCGCTGGGTGTTGGACCATCACTTATCTACAAAAGTATTTCCTGAAACAGCAATGGCTTTAGAGCGTCGTGAATGGGGCAACTTTTATGGTTATTTAGACAAAGTATATGAGGGTAATAAATTAGTAGCCGACACATCACAAGATGATGCAAAAGCTTGGGAAACTTTTCAAAACTTAGTTACCCGAGCATTAAATATTCACGATTCAATAATGGATATTCTAACTGGTGAAATAGGCAGTATTAACTATGCATTAGAGCGCTTGCGTTTAAAGGAACGTGCTTATGAATTAGATAAAGAGCTGACTCAAGCCCGTAAAGATGAATTTAGTACCACTCGTGCTGCACTTAATGAAGAGTATGAAATACATCAGTTAACTCTAACTAAGCTTTATACCGATTTAAAACGTGACCATATAATAGTAAGAGAAACAGGTGGTAAAACGGTACAGGTTCATATCTCGGAAGTGGTTCGTGCATTTCGTCCCAATGCCATGAACACGTTTGAAAAAATTGCTCACTACTTTGATAAGTTGGGCGAGTTTTTAGGTGATGATCCGCGTAATGCGAACACTGAAGGCGGCGTTTTCCCAGCTATTTTTGGTACCGTATTAATGGTTATTTTAATGGCCATAATGGTTACGCCCTTAGGTGTGGTTGCCGCGGTTTATTTACGTGAATATGCCAAGCAAGGCGTTATAACAAATATTATTCGTGTTGCGGTAAATAACCTAGCCGGCGTACCTTCTATCGTTTATGGAGTGTTTGGATTAGGTTTCTTTATTTACTTTTTAGGTGGAACAATCGATGAGTTGTTTTACCCTGAAGCATTGCCATCGCCAACCTTTGGAACATCTGGATTAATGTGGGCGTCTATCACACTAGCACTATTAACATTACCGGTTGTAATTGTTGCAACTGAAGAAGGCCTAGCCCGTATCCCTCGAACCATTCGTGAAGGCTCTTTAGCATTAGGGGCGACTAAATGGGAAACATTAACCAAAGTAATATTACCTATGGCCAGCCCAGCTATGATGACGGGTGTGATTTTAGCGGTTGCTCGTGCAGCCGGTGAAGTAGCCCCATTAATGTTAGTGGGCGTGGTTAAGTTAGCACCTAGTTTACCGCTGAATATGAATTTTCCTTATTTACATCTGGATCAAAAATTCATGCACCTGGGTTTCCATATTTATGATGTAGGTTTTCAAAGTCCAAATGTTGAAGCGGCACGTCCACTGGTATATGCAACGGCCTTATTACTGGTAATTGTTATCGCATTATTGAATTTATCCGCCATTGCAATTCGTAACCACCTACGTGAAAAATTCAAAGCACTAGAAATGTGACGTGCATGGATGCACTAATGCCGTGGTGCCATGGATGGCAAAGAGCGGTGACGTGTATAGATGCACTAATGCCGTTGTGCCATGGATGGCAAAGAGAGTTGATGTTCAGAGTTATCATAGCTTAGCCCTGAATAAAGAATTGAATATACGCTGATAAAAGATATCTAAATCATATTAGCGTTAACAAAATTAAAGAATATAGAAGACATTATTATGAATGATTCAACAGAACGAAAAGGCCATAGTATTGACATGGCAAACATGGGTCGCGAAACACGTCACCTAGATATAACCACTGAAACAGCGGCCTTAACGGTTAAAGACTTACGATTAAGTTACGGCGAAAAAGAAGCGCTGCACGGTATAGATATGATCATCCCTAAAAAACGCGTTACCGCGTTTATTGGGCCGTCGGGCTGTGGTAAATCTACATTACTTCGCTGCTTTAATCGCATGAATGACTTAGTAGACGGTTGTAATATTCAAGGTCAAATTTTATTAGATAATCAAAACATCTATGAAAAAAGCGTTGATGTAGCCGAGTTACGCAGACGAGTAGGCATGGTGTTTCAAAAACCAAACCCGTTCCCAAAAAGCATCTACGAAAACGTAGCATACGGTTTGCGTATTCAGGGTATTAAGAAAAAACGCCAATTAGACGAAACTGTAGAGTGGGCACTAAAAAGCGCCGCACTTTGGAACGAAGTAAAAGACCGTCTACACGAAAGTGCATTAGGCATGTCGGGTGGTCAGCAACAACGTTTGGTTATCGCGCGCACCATCGCAGTAAAACCAGAAGTGCTATTGCTAGATGAACCAGCATCGGCCTTGGATCCAATTTCAACCTTAAAAATTGAAGAGCTGATTCATGAACTGAAAAACGAATTCACCATCGCCATTGTAACTCACAATATGCAACAGGCAGCACGTGTAAGTGATTACACCGCCTTTATGTACATGGGCGACATGGTGGAGTTTGGCGACACAGATCAATTATTTACCAACCCAACTAAAAAGCAGACAGAAGACTATATTACTGGCCGTTACGGTTAACTTTGATTTTGCTTATTTGCCAATGCTCAAAACAATCAGTTTAAAGCCGTTAGCCACTCAATTATTGGGGCTAGCCTAAAGCTAAAGGGGAACACAGATGGACTTAACAACAGACGCTCATTCGCATCACATTAGTGACCAGTTTAATAAAGAACTAGAACACGTAAAAAACCATTTACTAGAAATGGGTGGCTTAGTAGAGCGCCAAGTGGGCGATGCGATTAAATGTTTGATAGAAGCCGACAGCGAGCTTGCCGTAGAGGTTCGTGCGACTGACAGCAAGATAAATCAGATGGAAATCGACATTGACGAAGAATGCACACGCATCATTGCCCGTCGTCAGCCAGCCGCCTCAGACCTGCGTCTAGTGATAGCCGTTGGTAAAGCCATATCTGACTTAGAGCGTATTGGCGACGAGAGCGCTAAGATCGCTAAATTGGCTATGAAGCTATGTGAAGAAGGTGAAGCACCAAGAGGCTACGTAGAGATTCGTCATATTGGTGATCGTGTTCGTAAGATGACACAAGAGGCATTAACCGCATTTGCTCGTTTAGATGTAGATACTGCGTTAGCCGTGGCCCAAGAAGACAAAAATGTGGACCGTGAGTATGAGAGCGCCATGCGTGAACTGATCACATTCATGATGGAAGACCCACGTTCAATTAAGCGAGTAATGAACATTATATGGTCACTGCGTGCCTTGGAACGCATTGGCGACCACGCGCGTAATATCGCAGAAAGTGTAATCTACTTGGTTAAAGGTAAGGACGTACGCCATGTGAGCATAGCCGAACTGGAGCGCCAGGTTAACGAAGACTAAGGCCCAAAAACGCCTTAACCCTGTAAGTGATTGAATAATTTAAAAAAATCATAAAAAAGGGGTTGACCTAATCGGCGCAGTTCAATAAAATGCGCCGCATTAGTGCCGACATAGCTCAGCTGGTAGAGCAACTGACTTGTAATCAGTAGGTCCCGCGTTCGACTCGTGGTGTCGGCACCATCTAATTTTAAAAGCCCGTCTAGAAATAGACGGGCTTTTTTTATGCCTGGCATATGAGGGTGGGCCACCCTTATGGTCACCTTTAGCGCTGTGCTTGCCTCTCTGTGGATCTTTTAAGTGGCTTGTCTGGATGGTTCATTTTAATAATAACGATTGCCTGTGGATCATTACTATTTGAAAGGCTCAATTTTTAACGCCCACAAAAAAAGGGAGCTATCAGCTCCCTTTATCTATCAGCTTAAATTTTTAAGTCACTTAAAACGAAATACTCATGTTCATTGTATAAGCACTGTTGACCGATGTTAGGTTGAGCTTAACAGGCACGTGCTTGATATCTAAATCTTGGACACCGGCTTGTGAGAAGTACCAGGCTGCGGCAGTGGTGATTTCAATGAGATCCAGTTGAGCACCATTACCATTTTGATTGATCCCAAAGTTATCATATTGATACTCATCTGAGAACTGGGCGTCGGCAACCTGAGTGAAGCTGTACTCAGGCAGGTTTTCGATCTGGTCATTATTGGCTTGGCACATGCTGAAAGGTGCCATGAAAAAAGCGGCACAGGCTGCGTATAGGCGTATGTAGTTCTGCTTTTTTAGTGAACGGTTAATTTGACGTTGTGTCACGTAACCCAGTTCAATTAAGGCTGCGCCTAGTTGAAGGTCGTGTTCTTTTTGATACTGCAGAGCTTCATCTAATTGCGTATGAACAATGAGATGCTTCTTTATCAAAAGATCGCCAAGGCGATAGGGTTGTTGCGACATATGAGACAGTCCGTTTCATGATTTAAGCTAATATGAAGTGTGACACAAAGCACGTATTTAATAAGACTTGGGCTAGATCCATGTGGACTAGAAACCTGTTGGGTGTATAGCTTCTGGGAATGAGTGACAAAAAGTAATTTTATGTTTATTAGTAAATAACCATTTAAAACAATGAGTTACATCCCTTAATGCCTGCACTGTATTGACCGCCAAAAATATGATTTACAAAAAGAAACATCCAGTTCGGTCTATCTTCTATGCTGAAAGTAATTAAACAGAATAAGGAAATACAATGAACTGGATTGTTGATTTATTGATTCAAGGTGCTGCGCATATCAAACCCTATAGTGGTCAGCTTGCAGTGGCGTTTGTGGCCACATTGTTGGTGATTTATGGCGATGCCATTAATCGAACGGTTCGAATATTTGTAAAGCCTTATCCGTTTGTTTTAAGGATTACCGCGTTTGTTTTGTTGTGCACCCTGGGTTATGGGGCGGCGACTGTTTGGGGGTCGAGTCAAGTCAGTCAGTTATTACTGCAAATACCCGATGTGTATTTACCTTTAGTGGTGCTGGCGGCGTTTATTGTTTTGGGGGTTTTGGCCGAGCGATACCATAAGTCATAGTTGCGGATTTGCCCCAAGACTCAGGTGTTCGATAGCCTTATACTTCAGGCTGAATTAATTCCTGATAGATAATAATAAAAATGATAAAAATATTCAGTGTTGCATTGGGGCTTTTGTTTTCTCAATGGGCGTATTCTTATGGGGATATCGGCCATAAGGCGGTTGCCAGTATTGCTTGGCAACAGCTCACCCCTTTCGCGAAGCAAAATGCAGAGCGTATTCTGGGTGCGGGCAAGCTTAAATTTGTAGAAGCCAGTGTTTGGGCTGATCATATTAAACGTGACGAGCGCTTTAATTATTTAAAGCCAATGCACTATGTAAACCTGCCTAAAGCGTCGACCAAGTATCAAAGGTCCCGAGATTGTAAAAAAGATAAATGCATTGTTGAGGCCATTAAAACCTTTAGTAAGGTGGCTAAAAGCGGTTCTAAAAAAGAGCAAAGGCTGGCGTTGCGGATGTTGATTCATTTGGTGGGCGATATTCATCAACCCTTGCATGCGGGCCTTAAAGAGGATCGTGGTGGCAACTGGTATGAAGTGAAGTACCAAGGCAAAGCGGTAAGCTTACATAAGCTTTGGGATAACCAATTGGTAAAGCGTATTGCTAAAGATTGGGAAAGTGTAAGTGCAGTCGTAGAGAAATTGAATATTCAAGCACCGCTATACGGCCCTAAAGTATGGGCAGAGGAAAGCCACGCGCTCACCACCGGTTTTGCTTATGAGGCATTAGAGAACAGCTCCGTTAGTCAGGAATACTTAGCCAAAGCAGATAACATTATCCAAGATCAATTGGCAAAAGCGGGTTGGCGTTTGGCCATGTGGTTGAATAAGTTGTGGTAATGACGTTTAGAAATTGGGTAGATGGAGAGGTGTTGCGGTGTATTACGCACTTCGTGCTAATAACACCCTAGGTGACATGAGCACACTTCCTGTTACTGACCTTACGATAACGAGATAGTATTTTAGTGTTTGAAATGGTCTTGAATATATTGAGTTTTTAGAAGAGATCTAAAAAAGGGAAGGGGTTAAAGTGACAGGAACAATCTTCCTGATTGTTTCCTGCCAAAGCACCCTAGGTCCACCTTCCAATAGCGGTCTATCCAATCCTTTGAATTCTATCCATGTTACTGCAATCGTCCTGATTGCCCATCCTTGAAATGTACCAACAACCATCCTGATTGTTTGTCCCTTACTGCAATCATCCTGATTGCTTGTCCTTGTCTGTTCTTCCTGAACGAGTGCTACTTTAGCAAAAAATAGTGCATTGTCTGATCGAGACTCAGACTAATGACTGGTGTTTTGATGATCTAAAATAGCAGGGCCAGTGTTTATAGGGGTGCGCAGACGTACAAATGTTCTATTTAGTGATGGCTGTCGTAAGAATAATGGCTTATCGCACGGTGCTTGTAAGAGATATCTTACAAGCTAGGTGGCTTGAGACCTACAGCAGCTTTTTGACTGGAATAACGCAAAGTAAGATTGACGCCCCAGGACTTATAAAGGCTGTGTTAATTGGTCTAATCTATACAGATGTTTCTATTTATACCTTCTCAAAATATCAATCTTCTGAAAAACCTTAAAGTGGTCTTTCAATCGGTTGCCGAGCTTAATGATCCGTATATCGTTAATAAGAAAATACACCGATCTTATCAAGAGACCGAACTCTCTGAATCGGAGTTTGAAACAGCGCTATTTAATGTTTACGAAAAAATGGAAGCCAATATTAAGGCCATGGTTACCTGGGAGTATTATTTACAGCAAGCCAAACAAAATAGAGAAAAAATAGAGGCTTCTTTGATTGCTACTCAAGTGCCAGCTCAGTTACTGGCCGAGCCTAAGCAGTACAGTAAAGTAGGTGTACTAAGGTTGTTTTCAAGCTTACAAGAAACCAGTTTATGGGAGGCTTACGGAGAAAGGCATCAAGGTATTGCGGTTGAACTGGATGAAACCCATGAATACTTTTCTTTGGGGCGTTTTGATAATGGCCCGCAGTTGTTTCAACCTATCAAGTACGACGACCTTCGGCCACCTTTACCCACTAAATCACAGCCATTTCCTGCCATATTCTGCCGCCCCGAACATTTTGCTTATGAGCGAGAATCGCGCTTGGTTAGAGTGTTAAAAGAGATCGATCAAAGTGAAGCATTCAAATTGCCTAAAGCGGCTATTAAAGGCATCTACCTAGGCCTAGATTGCCCAAGGACTTTGGTAGAAGAGCTTGCGCAGTTAGTCAAAATGGATTTGCAGTTTCGCCACGTACTATTGAAACAAATGGCGGTCAGCGAAACCCATTTACGACTGCAACCCTTGGATTTATCTGATTATCTTTAGTGATTGTTGTCGTGCTAATTAAGGATTCAAATAACCATTCAGAATATCTAATTAGCCCTGCAACTGTGCTGATTATGTTGTGCTAGGCTCAAATTAAGGATGTTGTAAGGAGTGCCCATGCAGGCGTTAAATATTTTAGTGGTGGATGATGCAAATTTCATCCGTGACTTGGTCAAAAAAGCGGTTAAGGCGCAATTCCCTGCTGCCAAAGTAGATGATGCGGCAGATGGTTTAAAAGCTCAGTCGATGATGAAAAGTGGTACCTATCATGTGATTTTATGTGATTGGGAAATGCCCAATATGAGCGGCCTAGAAGTATTGGAATGGATGCGCAGCGATGAACGCTATGCCAAAATTCCTTTTATGATGATCACAAGTCGAAGCGAAAAAAGTCATATTATTAAGGCAGTAGAAGCGGGTGCCAGTGATTATATTGGTAAACCGTTCAGTAACGAACAACTGGGTACTAAGCTTGCTCGTCTTATTTATAAGTTTTATAAGACCAGTCCCACTCAAACGGCACGCCAGGCTCAACAAGCATCCTCCAGTTTATTAACCGGAGGCAGTGCTGCCAAGGCGAAGCCTGCGGCAAGTAATGCAAGCCTGCTGACCGGTGGCACCGCTCCAGCCCCCAAAGCTAAACCCAAAGCCGCCAGTGCAAGTTTATTGGCTGGCAATTCTAAATCAGCACAGTTAGTGGATGCCAAACCGGTTGCGGCTAAGAAAAAAAGCGTACCTTCATCTGCGGCTTTGGCTCATGTTAGAACATCTGATGGGCAAGAATTACGCTGCATTGTGAAAGACATTAATCTCAATGAAATGATGTTAATCGTGAAACGAGAAGAAGGCATCCCCAGGTTATTCGATCAGGTTGTGGTGGATATTGTGAGCAAGGCAGAAGACATTGTTGCTAGGGTCAATTGTTTTGTTAGTTCGACGGCTTCACCAGATAAACGCATTGATGGTGAGCTGTATAATATGATGGTTCGGTACGATGATGTTGATCCAGAAAAGTTAGAGGCTCTTTCGAAGTTTGTGGCTAAGATTCGTTAAATTGAAAAACGTTAAGGGGATTAGCACATTGTACGCATAGCACTTCGTTAATATTTTTTGGCGACACAAATACGAGTTAGTTGGTGCATACTAACTCGTAGTATTATTTTAATATATCTAAGCCTTTCTAAAGATGCAGTGTCTAAAATCTAATTTTGCAAAATTTAGTTTGTACTTTAACGTCAGTATAATCAGGGCTTATAGTGCTTTATGCCATTATAGATAGAGGCAGCTTACAGGTGAACGTACTGCCGTGTCCTAGCTCACTTTCAATGTTTAATTTCCCACTATGACGTAATAATACGTGCTTCACGATGGCTAAACCTAAGCCGGTGCCGCCTGTTTCGCTGTGTCGACTTGGATCAGCGCGATAAAACCGTTCGGTTAATCTGGGTATGTGCAGGCTGTCGATACCTAGGCCGTTGTCGGTAACTGAAAAGTAAATTCCACTTTTATTTTTAAACCACTTTATGTCAACGTGCCCACCATCAGGTGTGTACTTAATGGCATTGAATACTAGGTTACTAAAGGCACTGTTTAATTCAGTTTCGTTGCCCATTACATTAATGTCTTCACACTCTAGTGAAATAGTGTGCTTACCTGCACTTAAGGCTTTTGCGTCATTCGTGATGCGCTTTAAAACAGACTTCATGGGAATTTTTACGTGCTGGTTATCGTCGGTACTTTCTAATCGACTAAGGGTTAGCAAGCCATCAATTACATCTTGCATGCGTTGACTTTGTTGATGCATTTGATTCAATGCACGCACCCATCGTGGCTCTAATGTGTCGCCGTATTCAATCAGTGTTTCTAGATATCCTGAAATAACCGTAAGTGGTGTTCTTAGCTCATGACTGGCATTGGCAATAAAATCTTGTCGCATGGCTTCAAGTTGTTTCATGTTAGTGATGTCTCGGCAAACTATTAATCGATCTTTTTTACCAAATAAAGTCAGGTGTATTTGTAATACTTGATCTTGATTAATCGGTGAGACCATCTCTAAAGGCGTGTCATATTGGGTTTGTTCGAAATAGGCTTTGAATTCAGGGGCTCGAACAAGGTTGGTAATAGGATGGCCAATATCATAAGGGTCTTTTAAACCCAATAACTGACCAGAGGCCTCATTCCACCATTCTAATTCAGCCGCGTTGTTCACCATGAGTACGCCGTCACGCAGTGCGGTGGTAGAGTCTTGTACTCGACGAATCACGGCTTTTAAACGTTTACGAGATTTACGCTGACGACGTTGCAAGCGGTACACGTCGTCAAATAACGTACCCCATAAACCATAGCTATAAGGTGGTTCATTCACTTCAGAGGTTTCTAACCAGTCTTGAAGCTTATGCAGTTGAATGTAATGCCAGATTAAGTAGCCTATGCCTGTAATGGCAAGACTCCAAGCAAGCTCGCCAACCATTATTCCTATCAAACCAGCAAAGATAAATCCCATTATGGTTCTGCGAACAGCATTGCGCCAATCTTGCTTCATAGAGTCGTTAACTTATTTTTAATTAGGATACTTTGGTCGAGAATCGGTAGCCCGTTCCACGAACCGTTTGAATTAAATTTTCATGATCACTGCCCAAGGCTTTGCGCAAACGTCGAATGTGTACATCAACCGTGCGCTCTTCTACGTAAACATTGCCGCCCCATACTTGATCCAGCAATTGCGTACGGCTGTAGGCACGTTCTTGGTGAGTCATAAAAAACTGAAGCAATCGATATTCGGTAGGACCGATATCCAAGGGAGAGTTATTTGCACTAACCCGATGACTGCTTGGATCTAGAACCAAACCATTGATATCGATAGGTTTTTCAATACCAGCAGGGGTAGCTCGGCGTAAAACGGCTTTTAATCGCGCCACCAGTTCTCGAGGTGAGAATGGCTTGGTGATGTAGTCATCAGCGCCGGCTTCTAGGCCCTGTATTTTATTATCTTCTTCGCCTTTGGCGGTCAGCATAATAATGGGGATTTCACTGGTGCGTTCATCGCGTTTTAGTCGACGGGCAAACTCAATGCCACTTGTGCCTGGTAGCATCCAATCTAATAAAATCATGTGTGGACTTTCATCTACGATAATGGAATGTGCATCCTGTGTGTTGCTAGCTTCTAGGCAGTGATATCCTGCCATTTCTAGCGCTACAGCAATCATCTCGCGGATGGATGCTTCATCGTCAACGATCAATATTGTTTTACCCTGCTGTTTCATTGAAATGCTCAAATTAAGTTTAATGACAATGACATTACACAATTTAAGTATGACAGTAATGTGACAAATTAATATATCGAATCCATGCCACTGTTAGCTTAAATAGAGCTTAATTAGCTGTTAGCAGCAGGAGTGCTCATCAAATAATGGCCAGCTAGTCCAATAAATATAGCCGCTCCCACCCAGTGATTATGTAAAAAGGCTTTAAAGCATTTTTCGGTGTCTCGGTCTTTTATCAGCCATTGGTGATAAATAAACAGGCCGGCGGCTACTATTACGCCCAAATAATAAGGCCAGCTGGCCTTGATGCTTGAGCCTATTAAAATAAAACTGAGCAGTGTAATCATCTGCAGAGCGCCAATCATCAGTTTATCAGCGTCACCAAATAAAACGGCGGTACTCTTAATGCCAACTTTCAAGTCGTCTTCTCGGTCTACCATTGCGTACATAGTGTCGTACACCACGGTCCAGGTGAGAGTAGCAATGTAAATCACCCAAACCACATCCGGCAATGTGTTTTGTTCGGCGGCAAAGGCCATTGGTACGGCCCACGCAAATGCGGCACCTAGAACCACTTGAGGTAAATGAGTGTATCGTTTCATAAAAGGATAAAGCGAAGCCAGTACAAGGCCACCAAAAGACAGGTAAATGGTAAATTCGTTGGTGAATAGCACAAGAATAAATGCACTGATACACAAGCCAGCAAACAGGCTCAATGCTTGTTTTTCAGTGATCAGTTTTTGCGCTAAGGGGCGGTTTTGCGTGCGTTTAACATGTTCGTCTACATGTCGGTCGGCGTAGTCATTAATTACGCAACCGGCGCTGCGCATAATGATCACGCCTAAAATAAAGATCACTACATTACCAATGCTAGCGTGGCCTTCACCAGCAATCCACAATGCCCATAAGGTAGGCCACAGCAATAAATAAATGCCAATGGGTTTATCTAGACGCATTAGTTGAAGGTATAGCGGCAACTTTGGAAAGCGGGATATTAGCCAGTTCATAGGTAGTAGCTGGAATCTGAATGAGACAATAGGGTTATTCTAACGGCAAACTGGGTGTTTAACGAAGTTATTTGACTGTAAATAAAGAGGGTAAGAAAAACTCACTGACTAACAGTGGCTTATTGTTCACGTTAAAAATAGAGCGGCGAGCCCAACTTGATTGATTATTGATCAGCCCTTGCTTCACTTCAATCTTACCTCGACTCATTTTTTTGTGCTTAAACAAAAACTCTCCAAGTGGCTTATTACGTAAAAACAAAAGCTGTCGTTCAGGCCCAGTTAGGGTGCTTCTGGGAATCACGCTGCGGGCAAATACCTGAGGTTGTTTATCAATGCAAAGGGCCACTTCTCGAATGTATATTTGTTCGCGGAATGGAATATTTAATGTACACGCTTCAGACAATGATGCGCGACCAAGACCAGTGTGCAATACCTGAACAGAAAATCGATTAGGGGCAAGATTCTTTAAGTTTTGTGTCAGCGAACCCGAATCCAATAACCAGGTGCGCCATGGCTGAGCCACTAGCGAGCTAGGCACTGGGGTTAGATTAAGCCAGTGTTGTTGCTGAAAAGACGGAGATAAAATAAACGGCATGTTGATCATAATGACTAGTATCGGCTGCAGGATGCGATAACCCTTTGGTTAAATCAAGAGCCTGCTTAAGCAAGTGCTGATTTAGCGCGAACAATTGTACACCAAGCCAAGATTGGGTAAGGTAGCGCGGCGCATTTTACATAGCGCCGTATTTGTTAGGAGAGAGACATGTCTCAAGATTATAAGAAGTGGCAGTGCATTGTTTGTGGTTGGATTTACGATGAAGCTGAAGGTTGCCCTGATGAAGGCCTAGAGCCGGGTACTCGCTGGAGTGATATTCCAGAAGATTGGCTGTGCCCAGACTGTGGCGTGGGCAAAGATGATTTTGAGATGATCGAAATTTAAGTCCTAAAGAAGCGCCATATTCAATGGCGCTTTGTTTGAACGGTCGAACATGTGTATCAATGTATACCCTAGCTCGGCGTGTTTACTCCATTATGTCTTCGTCAGTTACGCTTCTGTCTGCTAAATTCAAAGCATATAGTTCAGCTATTATATTTAAAGTAATAAACAGAAAAGGGTTATCTTATGTCAGCACCTCTTGTGGTTATCGGTACCGGTTTAGCGGGTTATAATCTGGTTAAAGAATTCCGTAAGCTAGATGCTGATCGTGAAGTGATCATGCTGACATCGGATGATGGCCGTCAGTACAGTAAGCCAATGCTATCAACAGGCTTCAGCAAACAAAAAGACGATGAAGGCTTGGCCATGAATGACGCTGGCGCCATGTCTGAACAGTTAAAAGTAGAAATTCGCACGTTCCAATCTATTACAAAAATAGACGCCGAAAACCAAACGGTTTATGTGCAGCAAGATGCCATACCTTATGGCGACCTTGTATTGGCACTGGGTGCTGCACCGATTAATTTGCCTATTAAAGGGACTGAATTGGCGTTGCACGTAAACGATTTAATGGATTATCAAAAATTCTATCAAGCGGTGCAGGGTAAAAAACGCATTGCTGTGATTGGTGCTGGTTTAGTGGGTTCTGAATACGCTCATGATCTTGCCAGTGCTGGGTTCGCTGTTGATTTAATTGCACCAGAGAAGCAACCACTTACCAACTTAATTCCAGATGTGTGTGGGCAAGCTTTAATACCTGCGCTTGAAGCATTAGGTGTGACCCTGCACATGGAAAAAACAGCCAACGAAATTACCAAGCAAGGAAATGGCTACAGTGTCATTTTAAATGATGGCACCACATTGGATTGCGACGTGGTATTAAGTGCCGTTGGATTGCGTGCCCGTACAGAATTAGCAAAAGAAGCTGGTATAGCCGTTGAGCGCGGTATCAGTGTAGATCGGTTGCTAAAAACATCTAACGACAATATCTATGCGTTAGGCGATTGTGCTCAAGTAGATGGGTTACATCTTTTGTATGTTTTACCTTTAATGAACAGCGCTCGTGCCCTGGCAAAAACCTTAGCTGGCACTGAAACGCAGGTGAAATATCCAGTCATGCCAGTGATGGTAAAAACACCAAGCTTGCCAATTGTGACTTGTCCTCCTGCTATTGGCAGCGAAGGAAATTGGGAGTTTGATGGTCAAACCCCACATTTGCAGGGGCTATTTAAAGATTCTAACGGTAATTTACTCGGTTACACCTTGACCGGAGACCGTGTTGCTGAAAAGATGAAACTAAATAAGGGACTGCCAGTCATGCTGGCGTAATAAAAAATAACAACAATAAGAAAGGTCAAAAATGCGCAAACCTGAATTAGCAGCGTACGTGGCAGATCAAGCTGACATCACCAAGGATAAGGCTGCTGAAATAATTAATATTATTACAGATCAAATTACAGAAGCATTACGTCAAAACGATCCAGTAAGCTTGGTTGGTTTTGGTAGTTTTGTTCAGAAGCATCGCCCAGAGCGTCAAGGTAAAAACCCGCAAACGGGTGAAGCCATTACCATTAAAGCCAGTAACTCAGTGGGCTTTAAACCGGGTAAAGCATTAAAAGAAGCGGTTAACTCTTAATCGTTACAAAAAAGGCCACTTAACGTGGCCTTTTTTGTGCCTGTAATCATCACTTAATACATCAGCCTGCCATTGATGCATTGCACAGCCGTGGTATCATCCCGCGGCGCAATGCGCGTAATAACAGGCCTCCATACGACCGAGATATGGTTACATTAATCGGAGGCACTTACTTAACTGTGTCCAAGTGATAAAACTGATGTTGAAATTCAAATTCCTACTATGGGCTTTTGCCCAAATGCTAAAAAAATCGGCTAAAAACAATCCAGCTTGTGCTGAATACATTGATGGCAAAGACATTGTCTTTCAAATTCAAACTGCCAGTGGCAGCGGCCGTAACTACACCGTGAAAGATGGCAAAGTAAAATCATCAGCGGGTTTAACGAATGAGCCAACGTTTACCTTGTCGTTTAAAGATGCCGCAGCCGGCATGTCGATACTGACAGCAAAAGACAAAAATGCATTTATGGCAGGCATTCAAAATAAAGATCTAGTGATCAGTGGCGACTTTGGTGAAGTAATGTGGTTCCAAGGCTTAACCAAATTCCTTAAACCTAAGAAAAAGAAATAATATATGACGACTCCTCAAGGATTAACCAAACAAATTTTAGTTGCGATGGTTTTGGCAATTATCATTGGTGCTATCGCGCAAGCGAGCACGGGATACGCTGCTTGGTTCGATACCTTGTTAGCCGACTATCTAATTGGTGGGGTCTTCTTTGTTATAGGTAAAATATTTGTCGCAACACTGAAATTATTAGTGGTACCGCTGGTGTTGGTGTCTCTGGTCTGTGGCGCGGCAAATTTAGGTTCAGGATCTCAGCTGGGCCGTTTAGGCGGAAAAACCATTCTTTTGTATTTGTTCACCACCGCGGTGGCCATTTCTTTAGCAATGGGTTTTGCTTTGGTGTTTGAACCAGGAGTGGGTGCAGATCTTACTTCTAAAGCACAATTTAAAGTAAACGAAGGAGCTTCGTTTGCTCAAGTATTGATTGATATATTTCCAAGCAACCCTATCTCGGCCATGGCTGAAGGTAAGATGCTACAAATTATTGTGTTTGCTTTATTACTAGGCGTGGCGATCAATCATAGTGGTGAGCGTGGTATTCGCATTAAACAAAATTTTGAAGATTGGAACGAGGTGATTCTAAATCTGGTCACCATGCTAATGAAGGTAGCGCCAATTGGAGTTTTCGCATTACTGTTTACCTTATTTGCAGATAAAGGTTTAGCCGCTATTCAAGAGTTGGCTGTTTATTTTGCCGTAGTTGTTGCGGTGTTAGTGGTTCACGCCACTTTGGTTTACGGTTCGTTAGTTGCTTTTTTAGCCCGTTTAAATCCGATTACATTTTATAAAAAAATGCGCAACGTTCAGTTGTTTGCATTTAGCACCGCATCTAGTAACGCCACCTTGCCCATCACTATGCGTACGGTTGAAAAGCGCTTAGGGGTCGACAATAGTGTGGCTTCTTTTAGCGTACCTTTAGGTGCGACGCTTAACATGGATGGCACCGCCATCATGCAAGGGGTAGCAACGGTCTTTATTGCTCAGGCTTACGGCATTGTTTTATCCCCGGGTGATTTCTTAACAGTCATTGCCACTGCTACATTGGCGTCTATTGGCACCGCAGGTGTACCGGGTGTGGGCTTGGTAATGCTGTCATTAGTATTAACGCAAGTGGGTTTACCTGTAGAAGGCATTGCCTTAATTATTGGGGTAGACCGCTTACTGGATATGTTGCGTACAGCCGTTAACGTGACGGGTGATGCAGCCGTTTCGTGTGTGGTAGCTAACAGCGAAAACAAATTAGATAAGGCGTGTTTTAATGATGAAAACGCAGGCCAATTAGTCGAGTCGGAAGGAAAATAAATGCCAACTAAAGTTGATAAAATAGCGGTTTGGTCAGCATTGTTTTTAAGCTTGAGTGTAAGCTTAGGCTTTTCCGCGGCCAGTGTGGCTGCATCGGCTTCACATTCAATTGAACAAGTGAGTTCACAGCTTACTCCAACTTGGAAATCAATAAAGCCTGCATGCGTTATGGCGTTGGATTTGGATACTCAAATGGCAGTATCTGATCGGTTAGAGTTTTTAGATTCACAATTGGTTGCCAATCGCTTGGTTAACCATTTAAAACCATTAAGCACTGATAATAATCCAGCCTGGAAAAATCCAACGTGGAAACTTAGAGAAAAACTTGAACGTTCGGCTCTAAGCGTTGATGAGCGTGAGTCATTACGTGAATACTTTTTTAAGCTACAAACACAAACACCTAATGCAAACCGAGCTAAATTGGTAAACGAAGTTCAGTTTATGAGTGAGCAGTTAACGCTCACTTTGCGTAAAGAAATTTGGAAAACGTGTCACGCATTAGGGTTTGACGCTATGCCTCAAGAGCAGTTAGAAACAGCCGTTAATCAACGCTGGCTTAAGCAACAGGCAAAAGTAAAAAAACAACTAAGCCGAGAATTGGCGGCTTTTCATTTTTACAGCTTACGTCAGGTTCAAAATATGGATCTAGCTGTTTTAGCAAAAACATCAGCTGAACTTAATCCTTGGGTAGAGTCGACATCGGCGGCTATAGAAACCTACTTTTATAAGGTTCGTACTCAGTTGTTGGCGACGGATTTACATCAGCCAGCAGCGCCTGTTTCTGATGACGCCTCTTTTCCTGAAGTGCGCGCATGGAATCCGAATGGATCTAAGGCTGATTTTTAAACCATATAAGTTAATTTAAGAATTCGCTTTGTGATTTTAAAATGCATCAAAAAAGCAGTCATATCGTTATTGATATGACTGCTTTTTTATTGGTAGTTTTTTATACTGAATTCTAGAAATTGAGTGAATTATTGGTTCAGTAGTTTTGCCATTTCTTGTAAATCATCTTTACACCCAAGTACTTTTTCTAGTGCAGCTTCAGCTTTATCTTGATCAATATTGAGTTCAGCAATCAAGTCTTCTGAAACAGGCTCGAACGGCGCATCATTTAAATCGTATTGGCGTAGCATTCTTGAACAGACATAAAGCATGCGGCTCAGCGTACTGTGCTTACCATTATACGATGGCTCATTTTGATAGCGAATTGCGGTGCATACTTCATCTGGAATGCCCCATTGTTTGAATAAGTTACTGCTGATTTGTTCGCGAGTCAGTTTCATTAAATGTTGTTCAAGGTAGTAGCGATTGATTTGCGGGTTCGCTTCAATATGGCGATTCACCATATTGAAATGAGGCGGAAACACATGGCCTAGAATCAAGAAGCCAAAGTTATGCAATAACCCACACAAATATGCGATGCCCTGAGTCGGTCTAGAACCAGCAGGGAGTGTTCGTACCATTTCGGACATCATAGCTGCGGTATATACACTTTGCTGCCAAAATGGCGTGTACCCTTGAGGTCCATTTTTTGGCACATCAAGCGTGCGGCCTAAAGATAAGCCTAGTGCCAGGTTGATCACTAAATCAAAACCCAGTACGCGAACCACGGCCTCTTGTACATTTAAGATGGAACCTGAGATACCGTAATAAGGACTGTTAGCCCAGCTGATTACTTGCGCCGCTAAACCTGGATCTTGGCTGACTATTTTTGCCAGTTCGTCGGTTTCTGCGTTGGGATCCATTCTAAGATTAATGATTTTTTGTGCCGTTTCAGGCATAGGCGGCATGTCTAACGTTTCTTCTAATCTTTGATGAATGCGCAGCTGTGTAAAATCGTTAACAACTTGATTGATTTGAGGTATGTCTCTTTTGGCCCACTCTTCTCCTGGAATGGAGTTTTTAGGCACCACTGAGCAATAGCTACCAACACGGGCACTTGATACCAGGGTTTGAAAATCACTCATGGGGATTTGAAGGTGCTCTTTGTCGTTAAGATTCATTTCAATTGAACTTAACGACAGTAGGGCTTCATCCACATAAGTATCCAGCCCAGTGACCTGCGGTAAAGCGGGAATGGCCTCTAGATTTAGGCCTTGCTGTAACTGTCTCACTTCATTCCGATTAAGCGGTGTGAGCTGTCGCGATGTGGCTGACGCCAACTTATTTAAATCCAAGATATGCGTAGCAGGATAAATGACCTGAATGCGGCCAATTTCATCTTCTAAAATCGAAATTTGGGCTGTGTTGTGTGAAATTCCAGGCATGTTAAATACCGGTGATATGGCTGATTGAGGCGCATTTTCAGCCAGTGTGTAATCTACGTTCCAGTCGTCCAACACTTTTTGGACCTTGCTTGGTAACGTCATGGCGCCTCTCACTAAATTAATCATAGTTGGATAATTTGGGTCTGTGACTTGCGATGGAATAAAAGTCTTGAAAGCCAAATTCTAATGTCGTTTTTTAACTATAGAACAGTAAAGGTGAAGGAGTGGCTCGATTTTTCGTATATGTGAAATACATTCGATTATTCTGTTATCAATCAAATAAAAGGGTATTAAAGCCATTGTTGATAGTGGCTAATGAAAGGATAGTTGAGACGGTAATAGGGCGTTTCAGTGAGAACCCTTGTCTCTAAATCTAGTCATTAAGAGTGCTGCCTAGATTGGCGATACAGTATGGCTGTGAGTAGTTCGACCGGTAAACGACGGTTTAAACTTGACCGTAGCGAACATTTTCACCCAGCCAGCGTTGAATCAAAGGATCGACGACTCTTGGGGCTTGTTGCTGACACATGTGTGCCCATTTTTTAATGTCATCAAGCAGGTAACCATCAAGTTGCAGGTCGGCAATGCGCATTTGCGTTAAGCCCGTTTGGCGGGTGCCCAGTACTTCACCTGGCCCACGAATTTGTAGGTCAATCTCAGCGATCTTAAAGCCGTCAGTCGTATCGCGCATGGCTTGTATACGCTGCTTACCTTGTTGGCTTAGTGGTGTTTGATAAAGCAGCACACAATGGCTCTCAGTGGTGCCGCGACCCACTCGCCCGCGTAATTGGTGCAGTTGAGATAAGCCTAGTCGTTCGGGGTTTTCAATGACCATTAGGCTAGCGTTAGGCACATCAACTCCCACTTCAATGACGGTTGTTGCGACCAGCAAGTTAAGTTCTCCTTGTTTAAAGGCGGCCATAATATCGGTTTTTTCTTTGGTCTTTAATCGTCCATGCACCAAGCCAACTTTTAGATCAGGTAGCATGGTTTGAAGTTCTTGCGCCGTGACTTCAGCGGCTTGTGCCTCAAGAGATTCACTTTCTTCAATTAGCGTACATACCCAATAGGCCTGCTTGCCTGCGGCGCAGGCCGCTTGAATGCGCATCATGACTTGCTGGCGTTTGTGTTGATCAATCGCCACGGTGTTTACAGGTGTTCGGCCTGGCGGTAGCTCATCAATGACACTGGTGTCTAAATCGGCGTAAGCGCTCATGGCCAGTGTTCTAGGAATGGGGGTGGCCGTCATGATTAATTGGTGTGGGCTGAAACCTCGGCCTTTTTCTTTTAGGCTTAAGCGTTGGTGCACGCCAAAGCGGTGTTGTTCATCAATTATGGCCAAACCAAGGTTGTTAAATTCTACGTCTTTTTGAAATAAGGCGTGGGTGCCAATGACCATTTGAGCCTCGCCATTTGCGATGGCCTCCATAACCGCTTCACGGGCTTTGCCTTTTACTTTTCCGGCCAGCCAGCCAATGGATATCCCTAAGGGTTCAAACCAGCTTTTAAAGTTAGCGAGATGCTGTTCAGCTAAAATTTCTGTGGGTGCCATCAAGGCTACTTGAAAGCCTTGTTCAAGGGCGCTTAATGCTGATAGCGCCGCCACTAGGGTTTTTCCTGAGCCTACATCACCTTGTACTAGGCGCAGCATGGGAACGCCTGATTGCAGATCGTTTTGAATTTCGTTTTCAACGCGCAGCTGGGCGTTAGTGGGCGTGAAAGGCAGTTGTGCTAATAGTTTTTCGCGCAGTTGCGCAGTTTCGGGCAACTTGGGTGCCGGATCGATTTGCATTTCGGCGCGCATTTTTAGCAGGCTCAAATGGTGGGCTAAGAGCTCTTCCATAATTAAACGTTTTTGCGCGGGATGCTGCCGCTGCTCTAATTCTGCTAAATCGGCTCCCGCAGGTGGACGGTGCAAATACAAAAGGGATTGGCGTAAATCGGGTAAGCCAAATGGTTGCAATAAATCGTGTGGAATCAAATCATCGATGGCACGGCCACGCTTCAAATGATGAAGTACTTGATCCATTAATTGACGCCAACGCGCCTGAGTTAAGCCGTCAGTGCTGGGGTAAATAGGGGTTAGGGTTTCTTCCGTGGGCGCGGCAGTGAGTTCTTCAACAAATTTGTATTCAGGGTGATACAACTCTAGACCTGATTTGCCTCGGCGAGCTTCGCCATAACAACGAATGCGGGTGCCTAGTTTCAAATTGTTTTTTTGGGCCGCGGTAAAATGATAAAAGCGTAAGGTGATCGTGCCTGTACCATCTTGTAATCTAACGGCCAAAGAGCGGCGCTTGCCAAATACTACGTCGGCTAATTTTATTTCGCCTTCGATGACCCCATCAGTACCGGGTTGCAAAGCACCAATTGGCGTAATGCGCGTTCGGTCTTGATAACGCAGGGGTAAATGAAACAGCAAGTCTTGAATATGAAAAATATCCAGTTTGGCCAGTTTCTCTGCAAACTTATCCCCTACATTTTTTAATTCTGTTACGGGGGTCAAGCCAAGTGAATGCTCTAAAATAGCTGACATAAATTGGCAGCCTGAGTGATAAGGTCAACCGCTTTGGGTCTTGGAAAACTTGCACGCCATGCAATGGCGACAGTACGCTTGGGCACTGGCTTTTTAAATGGGCGTGTCTCTAATAAATTACCCGCGTACTGGGCCACGCCGGTCGCACTTTTAGGTAATACAGTAATGCCTAAGCCGGATGCCACCATGTGACGCAGGGTTTCTAATGAGCTGCCTTCGGCAATGGATTTTAATTGGCTGTTTTGTTTTCTTGCCAATGCTGGACACATGTCGAGCACCTGGTCTCTAAAGCAATGACCGTCGCCCAATAACAATAAATCACTGTCAGGTAATAAATCGGGATTGATTTGTTTTTTCTTCGTCCATGGGTGATCGTGACGCAGTAATACTTCAAAGGGTTCTTCGTATAACGCTTTGGTTAAGACATCGGATTCGGTAAATGGCAGTGCAATGATGATTATATCAAGTTCGCCATCTCGTAATTTTTTACGCAACACGCGAGTGTAATTCTCTTCAATGTACAGTGGCATGTCGGGTGCCAAGGATTGGACTTGAGGAATCAGGTGAGGAAATAAATACGGACCAATTGTAAAAATAGCGCCAATTTTTAACGGCCCTGTTAATTGATCCTTGCCTCCATCGGCAATGGATTTGAGCTGAGTGACATTTTCTAATACCACTTGCGCTTGATGCACGATTTTCTCTCCTAGTGGGGTGAGAGTAACGGCACTTTTTGATCGTTCAAAGATACCAATGCCAAGTTCATCTTCTAGCTTCTTGATGGCAACACTAAGAGTGGGCTGGCTGACAAAACAGCGTTCGGCCGCTCGGCCAAAATGGCGTTCTTGCGATAACGCTACAAGGTATTTTAATTCCGATAAGGTCACGAATGAATGCTCACTTAATACTTTGCTTATGAGTTTACAGGGTTTAATTTTTACTAACCCTATTCAGCCTCTATACTCTTCATAGAAGTCTTATAAAAAACCATATTGATATGGCTGATAATAGTGCGTTTTTTACGCAATTATCTAACAAAATAAATAGGGAGTATTAAATACTCTATTTAGCCATCCAATTTTCAGAGCCTATCGTAAACCAACTGAGCGCTTGTGTAAGTAAGGAGAACTGAATGGCACGAATTTTAGTGGTAGGAAGCGGTGATATTGGCGGTGGTTTAGCCAAAAAGATGGTGGCAAGTGGTCATACAGTATGGGGAATGCGACGCAGTGATCGTGAGATTGGCAGCGGCGTGACGACTATCAGTGCTGATGTATCCGATATGGAAACCCTTATTGACCAGATTCCCAAAGATTTAGACTACGTTATTTACAGTGTGGCCAGCCCTGATTTTTCAGAAGAAGGGTACGATACCTATTATGTGCACGGCATTGTGCACATCATGGCGTTATTGACGCAAATGCATCAAAACATAAAGCGCTTCTTTTTTGTATCAAGTACGAGTGTTTATCCACACCATGATGGAAGTTGGGTAGATGAAGCCACCGAAGTAGAGCCCACTGCATTTGCTGGTCGTAAAATGCGCGAAGCTGAGCTCAAGCTGCTAGAAAGTGATTTCAAATCCACTGTGGTGCGTTTTAGTGGCATTTATGGGCCTGGTCGTACTCGTATGATCAATCAAGCCCAATCGGGTGCTCACTGTGACCCTAAGCCGGATGTGTGGACCAATCGCATACATCGAGATGATTGCATTGGCGCGTTAGAGTTTTTAATTGATAAAGATATCAGCGGAGCACCGTTAGACAGTTTGTATTTGGCGTCTGACCCTAAGCCTGTGCCTTTATTTGAAATCTTTGAATGGTTAAAAGATCGAATTGGTGATGCAGAACCAGACCATGATGTGCCTGAGGTTTCTCGCCGTGGCAGTAAGCGATGCTCTAGTCAGCGATTAATGGATCTTGGCTATAAGTTTAAATATAAAACGTATCGACGGGGCTATGATGAAATATTAAAGGAGATGGGGATTTAGTCTGATTTTCAGAAGGATGGCACTTATAACAATGGTGCACATAAAAAAACCGGCCATGGCCGGTTTTTTTATGTTTGAGTATTCTGTTTAGAATTACTCGTCATCAAATTCAGCTTTACGACCGTTACTTGTACAACCAAGGCAGCGCAAAAACGTGGCTGATGCAGGTTCAAGAACCAATGCTTCAGCCGCTTCTCCAGCGTTACCGCCTAATAAGCTAAACGGTAAAGTGACAGCCCAAATGGCGGTGCCAAGTACGGTGGCAACCAATGTAATAGGGCGAACGATAATACCGTCAAAAACCATGGCCGCAGCGGATGGTGTTTCTTGAATTTCTTCGGCCTGAGTTGGCAGTGCAAACATGAAGATGGCACTAAGAACTAAAATGGTTTTTTTAATATTATTAATCATGGAGGTCCTTGCTTAAAGATTAAAGCGATATATTGGCAAACTATATCAGCTTTATTTATACATCGTCATCTTTTCCGTTTAAATCGTGTCCTAGGCCTTATATTGGGCTTATTTCTGACAATTAGGGCAGTAAAAAGTACTGCGTTGCCCTTGAGTGATTTGTTTGATTGGAGTTTCACAGCGGATACAAGGTTCTCCGGTTCGACCGTATACAGTGAGTTGTTGGGCAAAATAGCCAGGTTTTCCATCTGATCCAACAAAATCTTTTAGAGTGGTGCCACCTTCGGCAATGGCTTTCTCTAAAACTAGCTTGATAGAGTCAGTTAGTTGCGCGTATTTTTGTTTGCTGACTTTACCAGCGGCTTTTTTGGGGTTGATTCCGCTCATAAATAAAGACTCGCTGGCGTAAATGTTCCCCACGCCTACCACGTTTTTTTGATCCATGATGAAGGTTTTTATGGCACTGGTACGTTTACGGCTTTTAGCAAAAATATAATCGTGATTAAACTCATCACTGAGTGGCTCGGGGCCTAAATGATCCAGTAGATTGCTGTCATCACCAGCGGCTTGCCACACGCAGGCACCAAATCGACGTGGATCGGTAAATCTCAGTGTGATGCCGTTGTTTAGGCATATATCAAAGTGCTCATGCTTTTCAGGAGGTGGTGCTTTGCCTTCAATTACTCGCAATGAGCCAGACATGCCTAGGTGAATAATGATGGTGCCTTTCAGCTTTTGTGTTTTCTCTGAACCGATATCGATTAATAAATACTTTGCTCGACGGCGAACATCTAACACAGTTTGGTTTTTCACTAGGTTTGAGAGTTCTTCAGGAATGGGCCAGCGCAATTTAGGTTGGCGCACGTCAAGCTTACGGATCTTTTGATCTTGGATGTGAGGGGCAATGCCAGCTTTGGTGGTTTCAACTTCGGGTAGTTCAGGCATAAATCACTTTGGCATGTATCGGTGTGGATATGTGATGTTAGCGTACTTCGTGAATGGTTTCTTCACTGTGATCCTGTATTGCTTTGAGTTTATAAATCGCTTGTTTGTAGGTATAAAAACTGTCCATAGTTTTTTTCCAAATTAAAAAATCAATTACTTAATTTGAGCTTCTTTATACATAACGTGCTGACGGCTAGAGAGTTGATCGAATTTCTTCAGTTCTGGTCTATAAACATTTCTTGCAGGCATAAAAAAACCGGCCTAAGCCGGTTTTCAGAAACAAAAATCAATTACTTGATTTTAGCTTCTTTATACATAACGTGCTGACGGATAGTTGGATCGAATTTCTTCATTTCCATTTTATCAGGCATTGTGCGTTTGTTCTTAGTAGTGGTGTAGAAGTGACCAGTACCAGCAGAAGAAACCATACGAATTTTTTCGCGAATTGCAGCCATTATCCGACCCCTTAAACTTTTTCGCCGCGAGCACGAAGTTCAGCTAGAACCGTGTCGATGCCTTTTTTATCAATGATACGCATTGCTTTAGTAGTAATGCGCAATTTAACGAAACGATTTTCACTTTCAACCCAGAATCTATGAGTCTGAAGGTTAGGAAGAAAGCGACGTTTAGTTCTATTCTTCGCGTGAGAAACGTTGTTACCTGTTACAGGGCGTTTCCCCGTAACTTGACAAACTTTAGCCATTGTTATGCCCCGACTTTATCTAAAACCGATATAAAAATTCGTTCGGGGTCAATATTCACGGGCTCTGTAGCTATATTGGCTACAAACCCACGGATGCCCCGTCAAAAAAGAGTTGCGTTTTATACCAAAAACCCCGAACTAACGCAAGAGGATTGAGTAAAAAGTGAGCTTTATTTAATCTGCTCGTTATTCAGAGTAGCCTGTTTCTAGGCCTTATTTCTGATGTTCTTCTATACTCAGTAGATATAACGCGTTGCCCATTATAACAGGATGGAGTTTTGACGCTATTTGTCTTTTGTAAGTTATGACACTGTTTGGTGAAATAACCTAAACGCCAAGGATTGTTATGGCTGAGTTAACCAACGGGTTGCAGGGGTTTGATAAAGCCCAGGCCAATGCCGTGGTCAAACGCTTTCTAGCCTATAACCAATATAGGTTTGATCGTACTCAAGCTGCCATGAGTGAGCGGCAGCGCGCCTTTCTAGAGGTTTTGCCTCTCCTATACCATGTTAACCATGAAAAGCTTCCAGGCTTCGTAGATCACGAATGCCCCTGTGGTGTTGCCCGTTTTAGTCCAAGTAAGGACTGTTTACGCTCGGCGGCGAGTATTTCTACCGGATTCCAGTATCAGCAGCGCCGTAACGGTCAGCCAAGAGTTAAAAGTTTATTCATTATGGGTAGCTGTGGCTCGTTAGGGCACAACGGGGGGAGCGATTTAGACATATGGCTGTGTCATGAGTCGGATATAACCTCTGAGGGTTTAGTGCTGCTTCAGCAAAAAGCGACTGCTATAGAGCAGTGGGGTGAAACCCTGGGGTTAGAAGTTCACTTTTTTTTAATGGACGCACAAAAATTTGTGCGCGGTGAACGTAACGAGTTGGGCCAAGAAGACTGCGGCAGTGCACAGCACCATTTGTTGTTAGATGAATTTTATCGCACCAGTATATTGGTAGCGGGTTGCTATCCGCTGTGGTGGATGGTGCCAGTAGAAAACGAAGATCTATACGAAGATTTTGTTTACCGCTTACAAAAACAGGGGTTTATTAATTCAGAAGAGGTGGTGGATTTTGGTGGCATAGGAGAAATTCCAGCAGGGGAGTTTGTGGGTGCTGGCATGTGGCAGTTGTACAAAGCCATTGCGAGTCCTTATAAATCTATTCTTAAATTGTTTTTAACCGAAGCGTATGCCAGTACCTACCCAAATACGGTGCCATTAAGTTTAGATTTAAAACGGCATATTTTTAATGAAACAAAGGCTATAGAGCTATTAGACCCGTATTTACTGCTGCATGACCGACTTGAAAATTATTTGATTGAGCGAGATGAATTGGCTCGGGTGGAATTGGTTCGGCGCTGTATTTATTTTAAAAGTAATATTCCTATGGGTCAGGCCACGCGTCGTAAGCATTGGAAGCGCGACTTGTTGAAACCACTTATTCGCTCGTGGGGTTGGACCGATGGCCACTTATTACACCTAGATAATCGTGCGCAATGGCATGTTAATTTTGTGATGGAAGAGCGTAAAACGTTAGTTAACGAGTTGATACACAGTTATAAGTTTTTATCTCAGTTTGGCCGTGAATTTCAAGATGAAACCGTTTTAACGGCAGAAGACATGACTTTACTTGGGCATAAACTGTATGCCACGTTTGACCGTAAACCTGGGAAAATTGATTTTATTAATCCTGGAATCAGTAAAGATATTCAAGAAGAAAAACTCAGTTTACATCTAAACCGTCGCCATGTTCGCCGTCGAATTCCGCAGATGTCATGGAGCTTGTTTACCGGTATTGCGCGACCAGACAGCTTGCAAAATCCCATTAAAAAATCCAGTAGTTTGATTGAGTTGCTAGCTTGGTGTCATGTGAACGAAGTGATGTCTAAAGGCACTAATGTTGTGATGTATCAGGGTCGTCAGCAAGGTAATGATTATGAATTAAAAGAAATCATTAATACCTTTTACCATATGGGATTACCCACCAGTATCGAGCCAAACTTTAACCGTCCGCCGGTTCCAAAAAGCATTGCATTATTTATTAATGTATTTGTGGATCCCATGAGTCATTACACTCGAAAGGGCATTCATAAAATCAGTAACCGAACAGATTCTTTGGGATACAGTGCATTAAAAGAGAATTTAGTACTCACGATTGATCAGTTAATTTACAACAGTTGGCGCGAGGTTCTGGCTACTCGGTACGAAGGGCAAAATGCGTTATTGCGAGTGATTGAAGATTATCTGATGTCATACCCGCCAGATTCCAGTGAGCACGCGCCAGAAGTGACCGTACACTGTTATTGCGTCACTCGGCCCAAGGCAATAGCTTCCCGTGTACAAACTGTCCTAGAGGAAATTAGGCATTGTTTTTATCAAAATAAAATAGGGCAGCATCGGCGTTACGTTTTACAAATAGCGGACCAGTACCATCTAATACAAATGAGCCGTGGTCGACCAATAATTTATCATTTTGAAAAAGCCAGTTTACTGTGCAAGCAACTGGCTAAGCCTCAACCGTATTACTCGCAAATATCATTAGACAGTCATGCGTTGGTGGGTACCGTGATCAAAATGGTGTGTGAAAACAGTAAGCCAGGTTACTTGCAGGTGTATTATCTAAGGCAAGAAATGCAGGCGCATGTGTACGTGATTGACGAACGTGGCTCTCTGATTCAGTGGCAAACACCCATGTATAATGAGGCGGCATTGATTAACCCAATTAATCAATTTTTACGGCAGGTTGAATATCGCCAAAATCGTCATCGCTATAAACATTCAGAAACCCCTACTGAGCGCCCCATCGAATATTACGAAGTGGTGTTGCCATCAAAAGAAGAAAGTATGCATTTGAGACCTATTCGACCCAAAGAGGGATTGGGTCGTGGGCGGTATTTTGATGTGCATGCGCAAGTGGATTTAGATGCACAAAATCGCCTGAGTTTTATTCTTTATTGCGAGCAAGAAGAATACAGTCATATGGAGTACGGAGCCGATGTATACAAGGCATTGGTGAAAAAGCTTGTTAGCTTAAGGGAGCACAACAAGCCATATCCAGTTTATATTACCGACCTTGCCATAGCAGATCGATTGCATAACCGGAATCCCAAGCAAGTACTGCAAACGGCAAGCTACCTAGACTACAAACACAAGCTTGAAAAACGCCTTAACGCGACCTTGGTAGAACTATATCCCACTGTCTAATTTCTCGCTTAATTGATCGATCAAAGGCTCATCAGCACTGAATGCTATTCAGTTGCCTGATCGAATGCCTTATTTTCCTCTCAGAATCCCGTGATATCAGTGGTTTGCGGGTATTCAGCGGAGCTGTAAAGCCCTATAATTCTACGTCCAAATTTTATTAGGTCCGAAACATGCGTTACGGCATCATTCTGCTTATCTTGATGGCATCGGGATGTGGGCAAAAAGGGGCGCTTTACTTGCCCAATGAAAAACCACAGCAATCAGTATCGGCTGATAGCCGTATTTCTGTGGCCCCCGTAAATGCAAAGGACAGCAAAAAACCGTAATAACCCGAATGGGTGAATGCGATTTTGTGTATAGACAGTTTTAGAGAATTAGAAAATGACAGATGTATTTCAACATATCGATGGCGAGCTATTTGCTGAAAATGTAGCCGTGAGTGACTTGGCTGATAAATTTGGTACGCCTTTGTACGTCTATTCACGTAAAGCTTTTACCGATCACTACATGGCATATGCCAATGCATTTGCAGGGCAAGATGCCTTGGTATGTTATGCCATTAAAGCCAACAGTAATATTGCAGTACTAAACGTGCTGGCTAAGTTGGGCTCGGGTTTTGATATTGTATCGGTTGGTGAATTAGAGCGTGTTTTAAAAGCGGGGGGCGACCCAAGTAAGGTGGTTTTTTCTGGTGTTGCAAAAACAGCTGATGAAATGCGCAGAGCCTTAGCGGTAGGCGTACATTGTTTTAATGTTGAAAGCGCTGCTGAATTAGAACGTTTAAATGACGTAGCTGTAGAAATGGGTTTGAAAGCACCAGTATCACTTCGTGTTAACCCTGATGTAGATGCGCAAACCCATCCGTATATTTCTACCGGACTAAAAGAAAACAAATTTGGTGTAGACATAGATGTAGCAAAAGAAGTGTATGCACGAGCGCAAGCGTTACCCGGTTTAGAAATTAAAGGGGTCGATTGCCATATTGGTTCACAGCTTACACAGCTAGACCCATACCTAGATGCGCTAGATCGCGTACTGGCTTTGGTTGATGCGTTAAAAGAACAAGGTATCGAGCTAGAGCATATTGATCTAGGCGGTGGTTTAGGCGTAACGTACGATGATGAAGTGCCACCAACACCACAAGATTTTGCAGATGCGATTTTACCAAAGCTGGAAGGTCGCAACTTAAAAATCGTGATGGAACCGGGCCGTTCTATTGCAGCTAATGCCGGTATCTTTGTCACACAAGTTGAATTCTTAAAAAGTAATGGCGATAAAAACTTTGCCATTATTGATGGCGGTATGAACGATTTGATTCGTCCTTCGTTATACAGTGCTTGGCAGCGTATTGTAGAAGTGCAGCCGCGCAGCAATACTGAGAAAAAAGTATACGACGTAGTAGGCCCTGTGTGTGAAACGGGTGACTTTTTAGGCAAAGATCGCGAGCTAGCATTAATGCCTGGTGATTTGTTAGCAGTAAAAAGCTCGGGTGCTTACGGATTCGTAATGGCGTCAAATTACAATACACGAAACAAGCCTGCCGAAATTATGGTTGATGGGGATCAAGTACATTTGATTCGTCGTCGTGAAACCATTGCAGAGCAATTAAACGCTGAAAGTATTATTACTGAATAAAACTGTGAATGAGTTAGGTGAACACTATGTTATTACGTTTTAGCAAAATGCATGGATTGGGTAACGACTTTATGGTCGTAGACTTAGTAACGCAGCATTTTGCTTTTCGCCCTGAGCTTGTTCGCCAATTAAGTGACCGTCAATTTGGAATTGGGTTTGATCAGTTGTTGATTGTTGAAACACCTAGTAATCCTGATGTGGATTTTCGTTACCGTATTTTTAATGCCGACGGCAGTGAAGTTGAGCAGTGCGGAAATGGCGCACGTTGTTTTGCGCGCTTTGTACACGACGCACGCTTAACCGCTAAAAACCCAATTAAAGTAGAAACCAAGTCTGGCATTATTGAGCTGAAACTTGAAAACAATGATGACGTAGTGGTAAACATGGGCGCGCCTAAATTTGACCCTTCAGCTTTGCCATTTACCGCTGATATCCAAAGTGATAAATACAGCATTACCGTGCCGTTAAATGAAGGCGGTTATGATTGCGAAATTGGCGCAGTTTCTATGGGCAATCCTCACGCGGTTATGGTGGTTGATGATTTGCAAAGTGAAATGATCAATCAATTGGGTCCACAAATTGAAAAGCACGACGATTTTCCAAAACGAGTGAATGCTGGTTTTATGCAGATTAAAGACCGTGGCGAAATGGACTTACGAGTTTACGAGCGTGGTGCTGGCTGGACATCTGCCTGCGGAACTGGCGCTTGTGCTGCTATGGTCACCGCCCATAAATGGGGTTTGGTAGATGACGAAGTTAAAGTGAATCTACCTGGTGGCAGCTTGACCATTACATGGGATGGGCAGGGCGATGTTATTATGACGGGGCCCACGGCTAAAGTTTATGAAGGCCGTATTCAAGTCTGAGCGCAATAACTTTGCCTACTTAGGTGTTCGTTATTACTGCCCAGTGTAGAACCAAAAAATAATTAAAAGAAAGTGGCGTTTACTTAAGCGCACTTCATTAAAGATAAGGCTTTAAAATGGAACAGGACAAAAATCAGCTTAATGAGCGCGAAGTGGCTGCATTTTTGAAGAAGAATCCTGACTTCTTCCGTAAATTTCCCGATGTGATTCATGAAATAGAAGTACCCCATGATACTGGCGGTGCTATTTCATTGGTTGAACATCAATCTAAAATATTACGTGAAAGAAATACTGAACTGCACGAACGCTTAAAGCAGTTGGTTGAAAATGCTCGCCGTAATGATCGTTTGTTTGAGCAAACTCGTCGCTTAACATTGGATTTACTAGATGCAAAATCCATTGAAGAAGTTGAGCAAGCCTTACAAGAAAGTATGAACCTAGTGTACGGTGTTGATTATGCTTGCATTACATTATTTGTACCGGCAATGAACATGCAGGCGGTGACTGAGGTTGAAATGCAAGATCAGATGGTTAGACACTTTGGCCGCAAGCAAGCCATAGTGGGCCAGTTGTCTGATGATCAAATGGAGTTGTTTTTTCACCCCAATTCTAAAGTGGGTTCAATGGCGGCATGCTTATTGAAAAATGATTTAGGCATTTTATCGCTGGGTCATAAAGAAGATGAATATTTCAAATCCAATATGGATACCTTATTTTTAGATTACGTGGCGGAAATTGTAAGCCGTCGACTAGATATATTATTGTAAAGCTGTATTGATATATTGATTGGGTTAAAGATATGAAAAAAAATATGCCCTTCGATTTATCCCATATTCGTGTTTTAAGTTTCGATTTAGACGATACATTATGGGATGGTCATGCTGTTATTATACAAGCTGAAAAAGCCATGCATGATTGGATGGCACAACACACACCAAAAGTATTTGCAGCTTTCTCGAAAGAAACGTTACGCGATCATAAGTTTCAGTTTATTAAGCGTAACCCCCATCTTATTAATAAAATCAGCGTTGCTAGGCAAGCATATCTATCAGAGCTGTTTTCGCAGCTTCAGTATCATGATCATCAACAAAAGTCAGAAGATTGCTTTCAGGCATTTTACAAAGCGCGCCAACAGGTTTCATTATTTGATGGAATCCCCGAGGCGCTGTCGGCTTTGAAGCAGCATTACCAGTTAATCGCCATTACTAATGGCAATGCCGATATTCAATTAACAGGACTAAGTGATTATTTTGAATTTTCATTAAATGCAGAAGATTTTGAAAAACCAAAACCTCATGGGGCTATCTTTAAACAGGCATTACAGCAGATAGGCGTGAGCCCAGAGCAATGTTTGCATATTGGGGATCACCCCGAGCATGACATGCTGGGAGCTTATGATATGGGTATGAAAACCTGCTGGCTAAAGGATGGTACGCGTGAATGGAACCAAGATTTTACCGCCCATTTAGAGATTGCTCATATTTCTGATTTATTACCTATTCTAACATCAAATATAGAATAGATTGTTTTTGAATATGAAGGTTATATTTAAAACCGAATAGAGAACCTCATTCGTTTTTTTATATCTTGGTTTTTTTAGAGATCCCTTCAAATTCATCGTATTTGTATTCAGTATCAAAACTACCATTAAGATCCGAGTCATATTTAGCCGAGACTAATTTATTAAGTTTATAGTACTGTACTTTAACGGGTGTTTTTATTTCAGGAGAATAGATTTCAATCTTATATAAAACACCATAGCTTAAATACATTTTATAATCAGGGGAGCCATCTCCATTTGTATCAGATTGATAATAATAAGTATTTCCTCTTCTGAATTTATTACTTGATTCGAATACACCATCAAAATCGTCATCACTCTTTGATTTTGAAAGTATACCTCTGAAGTTATAGTCGTAAATATGGTCTATGTCTCCATCAAAATTTCGATCGATCTCTGTTTTCGAAAGAAGATTATTTTTGAATGTCCATATTTCATCATTTATTCCATCTTGGTTATGATCAATTCCGCTGGTGTATGTAGGTGTGCTTGTTACCCAAAATGTAAGACCTATACCAATTATCAATCCGATGATAGCGCCCGAGAAAAATCCTGATGTTTTCGTCTTCTCATTTTTAGAAGTATCTGTAGAGGGCTGCTTGGATTCCCATTCATCTATGATTTTTCGTGCTGCATCATAATTATTTTCATCAACAGTAATCTGGATAAAGCCTTGAGGCTGTATGTCTCCAACACCGCCTTGTAAATATTCACCATTGATATTGGATTGAATTCCTCTTTGCTCCAGTAATCCTGAAATCATATGGGCTTCAATAGTATTTTCAGCTTCAAATATATTTTTCATTACTATCCATGTTAAAAATTATTTCTTCTGAGGTAGGTAATAGTGAGTTAGAGTACTATTTCACGATCATATTTTATATTAAATTTATGAGTGAGATAGGAGGATTAACTTTACATTATCTTATGGGATATTAGGAAAAAGCAACGTAATACTGAAAGAATTAAATTATCTACTCATCTAAAAATACGTGTGTAGTATCGGTAAAAGGTAATTAATTCCACACTTCTGGTATGACATATTGAGAATCGTCATCTACAGATCTTTATGTGTAAGCCAGATAAGTATAAATTGAAATTGCTATTAGTATGTAAGAAACGTCCTGCTCATCCTGATATAAGTGTAAGTTTAAATGCTACTTGGTCATTATTATCCATTGCCAAATACTTCCAAGAGCTTCATAAAAAGCTCGTTCACTTTTTAGTAATCCTTCAGAATTAAATTTCCAATCAGAGTTCTGCACTCTTGGTGTTAGATGATTTGTAGGTGCTGCAATTGCATGTATATGATTATTTTCAAAATAGGATAATGCTCTTGGCATATGACTGGCACTTGTTACTAAAGCAACCTTTGAGTTTTTCACGATTTTTTTAGCTTTTATGGCTTCTTCTTGGGTATCTTTTGGGTTGGGCATTTTGATAATACGTGCGGGATCGGTTCCTAATAAAATTGCGACTTCGGCATAAACCTCCGCACAGCTTTTACTTGCACCGCCATCGTAGCCGCTAACAATTAGCTTGCTATTAGGTTGTGTCTTCAGGATGCGCAGGCCTTCTAATAAACGCTCTAATGCTGTATTGGATAAATGTGTGATAACGGGCATATGACTATCGGCATTAACTTGATTGCCTAAAACCAATACATAATCCACGTTTTGTGTCGTATCAAAAATAGGAAATTGATACTCAATAGGATGAAGTAATAAATTAGATGTGGGGTTCCAGCTTAATAAAACTAATAAGAGCAAACCGAAAGTGCTTAACGATTTACCAAGTGTTTTATGTTTATCTAACCAAAGTAAAATAAGCCCTGAAGAGATTAACAGAACACAGATGCTAAGAGGCAGTAACCAAAATCCAATTAGTTTCTTTAAAGCGAATCCAAATTCAACCACGGCATACTCTATTTAAAAATTGTAAATTTGAAAAAGGCTTGATTTAGTCGAGCCTTTAAAACTTTGAGTGGTTTATCTAAGGTGTGGGATTTGGCCTACTCAAGCACGGCTATAATAAAAGTCATTGCACCTGTGCTTGGCCAACCCCTCTTGGGTCAGAAGCCGATGAGACACGGTTATTTGTTTTATTAAGTAATATTGCATGCATATTTCCGTATTCACGGCCGACACTTTTTAACTTATGGCCTTTAGCAATTAGCGATGCTTGTACGTCTTCTGAAAATGCATTAGGTTCATGCTGAAGCACGTCTGGTAAGTACTGATGATGAAAGCGTGAACGAGCAACCCAGTCTGTTACCGGTTTACCTTGTATGTGTTCTAACATGCCTAAAAAAACCATGGTGATAATTCGACTGCCACCGGGTGTGCCCAAAATAGCGACGCTGTCGTCGTTTTCCATGTAGCTGGGTGTCATGGAAGACAAGGGGCGTTTTTCTGGGGCAATGGCATTGGCTTCGTTACCTACTAAACCATACGCATTGGGGGTGCCTGGCTTAGAAGAAAAATCATCCATTTCATTATTCATTAATACGCCAGTACTTTCAGACATAAACGCGCTTCCAAAAGGTAGGTTAACACTTAACGTTGCGCTGACGCGGTTGCCTTGATTATCTAGCACACTTAAATGTGTAGTATGAAACCCCTCAAGTATTTGAACCTGACTACCTAGGGTTTTACTGTCGGTGGCTTTATTCATATCAATACTGCTGGCTAGCACCGCATTGTATTTAGCATTCATTAACTTTTGTTGGGGGACATCAATAAAATCAGGGTCCCCTAAGTAATGTGCGCGATCAAAATACGCACGGCGCATCGTTTCACTAATTAAGTGGGTTTGTGCAGCTTGATCTAATGTTTTCCAATCAGTAGCAGGCTCTAAGCTTTTTAACATACTAAACATTTGGGCTATGGCAATGCCGCCAGAACTCGGTGGTGGAGCGCTAACAATTTTGTGGCCTTGGTATTCGGTTATGATAGGTGCTCGCTCTATTACATTATATTTTTCTAAATCTTGCAGAGACCAAATGCCGCCTGCTTTAGTGACATCGGCTACCATTTTTTTAGCAACGTCACCTTTGTAAAAGCCATCAAAACCAGAGTCGGCAATAGCTTGCAGTGTATTGGATAGATTTTTTTGAATAATCACATCGCCTAATTCAGGTAATGTTTGTTTACCATTCAAAAATACGGCGGCAGCCGCTGGATATTTATGTAAAGCCTTGGCGCGATACCCTGCTAATTTTTTGTATTTATGATCGACTGGAAACCCCTCATTGGCAATGCGTATCGCCATAGCCAGCGTATCTTTTAAAGGCAATTGGCCATAAGTTTTTGCTAAGTGATCAAATGCGGCTGCTTGCCCTGGAATGCCGGCGGCCAGTGGGCCATCAATTGATAATTTCGGAATGACATTCCCTTGCTTGTCTAGGTACATATCACGGTGTGCTTTTAATGGCGCTTTTTCACGAGCGTCTAAGAAAATATCGCGTTTATTCTTGCTGTTATGCAGCAACCAAAATCCACCGCCGCCCATGCCTGCGCTATAAGGCTCTACTACTGCCAATACAGCGGCGGTAGCTATAGCGGCATCAAACGCATTACCACCTGCATTTAAAATGTCTATACCTGCTTGAGTGGCTAATGGATGAGCAGATGCTATGGCCCCAGTATGCTGGCTAGATTTGTTTGTATCTTGTGTGTTGCTGTCAGGGCTACAAGCTGAAATCGAGAGTGCGAGCAGGGGAATAAAAGCTAGTCGTTTCATAATGATGTGGCCAGTCATTTTTAATGATTTATCTAAGCATAGAATATCAGGACATTGTAGGGGAGTAATGGGGGTTTTTATAGCATCTAATACTTAAGGCTGCGTATAACTAATCGTATTTAAATTAAGGCTAGGTTTTATTGAGTTACATTTATGAGTAAACCTGAGCCAGCGGCGCTTACTTAATGAAAAGAAAGTGTGGATACTATATTTGTCAAACCAAGTATTGGTAACAAGAGCATTTTTTAGTGCCCAGAATATTTGAAAAATAGTATCCATTATTACGAGCATAAAGCCGCGACTTTAAGCTCGGTATTGTTTTGAGATGTACCGTATGAAAGATAGAATAGGAATATATTTCAATAATTGCCCCACCTTTTCATGACTTCCATTTATACTGATAATCTATTAAAAATGAGCATGCTTGATGTCTAAGATCTTTATTATCGGCCTACCTCGAACGGGCACCACCAGCATCAGCGTTGCATTATTGGAAATGGGGTTGTCGGTCGCCCATACGGCATTTACCAAAAAAGCATTTGAAATGGCAGATGCAGTGTCCGATGCACCGTGTTTCAGTGACTACATGCATTTGGATGTGTTATTCCCTAACTCTAAATTTATCTATTTATCTCGCGACCTTGATAAATGGCTACCTTCTATCACCATGCTGCTTGAAAAAATGGCACCTTGGTTAGATGCAAAAACAGGTAAGTTTAATCCTATTTTAAAGCGCAGCTTTCATCATACATTTTCTGCCGAATTACCTTTAACGCAGAGTGAATTAGAGGCGTGTTACACACAGCATGAGCAGGCTGTTAAAATTTATTTTGAAGGCAGAGATGACTTGTTATCGGTGGACGTGAGTGACCCGGGTAGCCTGTTAAAGGTAAAACAATTTTTGGGGATGTCTGAAGAAGGGGACGCAGATTTTCCTAAGCTGAATGTGGGCCGCAATGTAGCTAACTGGAAAGAGTACAAACACTCCAATAAAATCAATTCGAATTTGGCGGGTGCGGAGCATAGGAAGTATTTTGATTATGTTTTGGCTGGACATAAATAATTGATTGGGTGCATTAATCGCATGTAGCCTAATCCACCCTTCAAATTATTTTAAGGTTATTAAAATCCCTGTTTATCGATCAGCCACTTGATAAGCGCTTTGGCTGATCACAAAAAATAATGCACTGGTTAACACAATGCTTGGGCCGGCTGGGGTATCAAACTGATATGAAAACCCTAGCCCCAAGGTCACGGAAAGCATACTAATAATAGTGGCCAAGCCTGCCATTTGCGCAGGGCTTTTACTGAATGGGCGTGCGGCTGCCGCTGGAATAATTAATAGTGCCGTAATCAATAGAACCCCAACCAGTTTCATGGCGCCAGCAATGACGACCGCTAACATCACCATAAACAATAAACGTAAGCGAGCCACTGGGTAGCCCTCTACTTGTGCCAGTTCTTCTGACACGCTAGCCGCTAGCAAACCGCGCCACATTTTACTTAATACGGTTAATACCACAGTGGCACCAATGGCCATGGTGATAAGGTCTTGTCGATCCACCGCTAATAAATCGCCAAACAAATAACTATTAATATCAATGCGAACATTGTCTACCAAGCTTAGGGTTACCAAGCCAGCTGCCAGTGTGGTGTGCGCCATTAAACCCAACAAGGTATCGCTAGGAATAATGTGCTGCTTTTGCAGGCTGGCCAATATTAGGGCCACAAATACAGCGCATAAAACGATGGCCAAATTCAGTTGAATATCAAACAGAAACCCCAGTGTAATACCCAGTAAGGCACTGTGCGCAAGCGTGTCGCCAAAGTAAGCCATGCGACGCCATACAATAAATGAACCCAAAGGGCCGCTCATTAAACTCAGTAACAAACCAGCAAGTAAAGAATCTAGCAACCACATCATGATTTTTTCTCTCCGTGAGAATGATCATGTTCGTCGTGATTATGATCGCAGTGTTCGCCATGTGTGTGATCATGGTGATGGGTATAAGGAGCTAGGTGAGCCGGCATCGATTGTCCAAATAATTCTAAGTAACTTGGGTCTTGCTGAATGGTTTGTGGGTGGCCTTCGCAGCAAATGTGGCCATTTAAACAGACCACTTTATCGGTGGCAGCCATCACAAGGTGCAGGTCATGGCTGACCATGAGTACGCCACAGTTAAGCTCGTCTTTTAAATCTGCAATAAGGTGGTACAGCTCGCTTTGCCCTGATACATCTAAGCCTTGTACAGGTTCATCTAATACCAATAGTTGGGGGTTGGATAACAAAGCGCGAGCAAGTAATACACGCTGTAATTCGCCCCCTGATAATTTTTGCATTGGGTTGCCTAATAAGCGCGTAATGTTCAGTCGATTGGCAACGTGACTTAAATCACGGGCATCAAACCCTTTGGCGAGCTTTAAGAAATGGGTAACGGATAGCGGTAAAGTCTCTGGCAAGCTAATGTGTTGTGGCATATAGCCTATGCGCAGCTTAGGCGTACTTGAGCGAGAGCCTGAAGAAGGCTTAATTAACCCAAGGGCCAGTTTTAATAGAGTGCTTTTACCTGCGCCATTTGGACCGATCAGGGTGATGATTTCGCCAGCATGAATGTCAAGATTGACGTCTTTTAAAATGGTTCGCCCTTGGCGTACAAAGCCAACGTTGCGAAGTTTTAAAAGTGGATTTGCCATTATGCAGCCTTTTATAAAGATAGTTGGTCTAATAAATTGCTTATTGGCCCATCGGTGATGGCCCAAAAGCAGGGTGCTAGGGTATCATACTCGCCGTTTTTCTGCGGCTACACATCCGATGATGTAGTCCATTTATTTCAATTTTTATCCTATGTGATAGCGGGCGCCTATGTTGTTAGTTTTAAGTATGAATAAGGTGAAAGCCACAATCGTCGCTCTGGCTCTGGTTTTGCTATTTTCAGGTATGGCGCAAGCAGGTCAGGTTAGTCAGCCAAAGGTGGTTTTGGTCAGTGTTCATCCTATGGCGCTATTAATTAAAAGCGCATGGCCAGAGTTGAGTGTTAGCAGTTTGGTTTCTGCCAACCAATCGCCGCATGATTTTGTACTCAAACCCAGCGATATGACGCACATTGCCAGTGTGGATGCGGTTATTTGGATGGGACCAGAGTTTGAACCCTACTTGAAAAAAGCCATAAAAGGTAAAGTTCAAATAAATCTGTCACCAGAGCCATTAGTTGAGCATAAAGCCGATGCGGCACATGAAGATCATAGCGGTCACGATACACACGATCATGAAGAAGTAGGTCATAAAATAGAACAGCATGAAGAAAGCGCTCACAGCGATCATGTCCACGACCCGCACTTGTGGCTAGATCCCAATCGAATTTTGGAAATGGTGACTGTCGTGCAAACCCAACTAGGTTTGCCCGAACCCAAAGCCTTTATTAGTGAATACCAAGCATGGAAAAGCAAGGCGCATGTTGTGTTGAAAGATCATCAAAAAATAGGATTTGTAAGTTTTCATGATGCTTTTAATGGATGGATTAAGGTGTTCAACTTAAATCAGCTAGCGGTGGTAACCAGTAACCCTGAAAAACCTGTGGGCACTCGCCACATTGTTGAAGTGCGTAATGTGTTGGCATCAGGGCAAGCCCAGTGTTTGTTTGTTGAGCCGCAGTTCCAATCGCGTATTGTGAGCAAGCTGCATAAAGGCTTGGATATAAAGGTTATTAAGGTAGACCCTATGGCATCTGCTTACTCAATTGATAGCGGGCGCTTTATTGATTTCCACCAAGAACTACTTAGTAATTTCACGCAATGTTTTTCTAAGTAGCCGAGTTAGGCTGCTATTGGAACGCTGATTCTTTAAAAGGGATATAAATAGGCCGTCTTTGTGAAAGACTTTTAAAGAATAACAATGCCATACTGACTTGTAACATTGATAGCCCAGACTATTCTGGTGTTAATAATAAATACGATAAAGGTCAGTGATGGACGCTTCTTCTTTAAGACTGAGCCCTAAGCAAGCCGATTGCTTACAAGCCTATCAAGCCATCCGTTCATATAGTTTGGCGCTGATACAAAACTTAAGCGCCGAAGATTGCAGCCTGCAAGCGGCCTCTTTTGTCAGCCCAGCCAAATGGCACCTTGCCCACACCACGTGGTTTTTTGAAACCTTTGTTCTTATTCCTCATGTTGAAGGCTATCAGCCTTTTCATAAAGATTTTCAGGTGTTGTTTAATAGTTATTACAACGGCATAGGTGAGCAATTCTCTCGGCCCAAGCGGCATTTGTTATCACGACCTTCTCTTGATCAGGTAGTGGCATATCGGCAACATATTGATGCTCACATGCAATTATTTTTAGAGCAAGCCAGTGGTGATGATCAGGCCTTAGTCATGCTGGGTTTGAACCATGAGCAGCAACATCAAGAGTTGTTGCTCATGGACTTAAAATACTGCTTTTTTCAAAATCCCTTGTACCCAAGTTACGCCATTGACTCAGATACCTTCTTGGTAGCTTCAACCGAGCTTAAAACAATCGCCCCCATTCAATTTGTGAGTTTTGAACAAGCCCTGATAGACATGGGTGTGGATAATCATATTGTTGTCGATCAATCGCATTTTTATTTTGATAATGAAACACCGGCTCATAAAACGTACGTACAAAAATTTCAATTAGCCGACCGCTTGGTAACAAATGGTGAATATCTTCAATTTATAGACGATGGAGCTTATGACGATGCGTCTATTTGGTTAAGTGACGGCTGGGCGTGGTTGGCTGCTGTTAAAAAAGAAATACCAGCGGGGCAAGATACCAACTCAGCTTGTGCGCCCTTGTATTGGGTGAAAAAAGATAATCAATGGTTTGAATTTTCAATGCAGGGTTTACAGCCTTTAGATTTATACGCACCTGTTAGGCATGTGAACTTTTACGAATCGTTGGCCTATGCACAATGGTCTGGGTGTCGTTTGGCCACTGAAGCGGAATGGGAGCATGGAGTTAAGCAATCAGTAAAACAAATCCTTAGAGAGTCAGCTGATTTAAGAAAAGGGCAAGCTGCCATTAAGCAAGTAGATAACGAAGTATGGCAATGGACTCAAAGTGCGTATCAACCTTATCCAGGTTTTAAAAAACCTGAAGGGGCGGTAGGTGAATACAATGGCAAGTTTATGTGCAATCAAATGGTATTGCGAGGCGGTTGCCAGCTAACCTCTCCAGACCATACACGAGCCACTTATCGAAACTTTTTTTACCCACAAGATCAGTGGCCCATGACAGGGATTCGATTGGCTAAAGATGCATAAATGCATTTACTAAATAAAATCATATAACAACAGAAAATTAGGACCAATACAGGTTTTGAGGTTAAGCAGTAAAACTGTATTAAAGAATGTGAACTAAGCAATCGTTGCACTGATTGCCTTACTTTAAGAGGAAAAAAAATGGCCAGTACTGCACAAGATCAACAAGGTGTATTTTTCTATGATTTTAACTTGGAAGCGCAGGATCAGCGACAAGAAATATTAAAAGGCTTGAGCGAATCCCCTAAGCGTATCTCAGCTAAATATTTTTATGACCAAACAGGATCTGAATTGTTCGAGGCCATTACACAACTACCTGAGTATTATCCTACCCGTACAGAAATAAATCTGCTCCGACAATACAAAGATGAGATATTAGAAAAAGCCGGTAAAAACAATGTATTAATCGAGTACGGCAGTGGCGCAAGCACCAAGATTCGCTTGCTGTTGGATGCACTTAAGCCTCAAGCGTACGTGCCGTTAGATATCAGTAAGGACTTTTTATACGATAGCGCGATTCGATTAAAGCAATTATTTCCTTGGTTAGAAATCCATGCCACTTGTTTGGATTATCGTCATCCAGCTACCTTACCTAAAAATATTTCACCTTATGCTAAAAAGGTAGCTTTTTTCCCTGGCTCAAGTTTAGGTAATTTCTCCCCTAAAGAGGCCTTGGTGTTTTTAAAAAACGTACGTCAATCTGTCGGTGAAAAAGGTGCCTTATTAATTGGTTTAGATCTAATAAAAAATCATGATGTATTAAATGCGGCTTACAATGATCAACAAGGCGTCACCAGTGCATTTAATTTAAACGTACTTTCGCATTTGAATAAACTGGGGGGTGGCACTTTTAATTTGGATTTTTTTGAGCATAAAGCATTTTTTAATGAACAAGACAGCCGCATAGAAATGCACTTAGTTAGTAAGGTTAATCAGGTGGTTAATTTATTTTCGACAGCTCTTCCGTTTAAACAAGGTGAGCATATCGTCACGGAGTACAGTTATAAATTTAACCCTGACGACTTCATTGGCTTTGCAAAACAGGCAGGATTTCAAGGTCAACAAGTTTGGAAAGACAAAGGCAGTAATTTTGCTTTGTTTTGGTTAGAAGGAATTTAGAAAATTTATAGAAGAGCCCTACGCCCGATAACGTATCGTCGCTAGGGCGCTTTACAGGTTATATGCTTATAGATTGATTTAGCCCAAAGACAATAATAAGTTTTTCATCTGATCAGGATCTTTACTGGTTGTCAGTGCTGCATCAGAACTTGTTGCTTCTGCAATTAAACGTGATACCCAAAAACGTAACGCGGCCAGTTTTATAAAGCCAGTTAACTCATTTTTCTCTTCATCATTTAATGATCTAACGGATTCATATCCACTGATCAGAGCTTGTTGCATATTCGAATCAATCTTTGATGTGTTATTAGAGTGCTCACTAGACCAAGCCATGATAGTAATGGCGAGGTCGTACACCCAATAATCAGTGCCACCTGCATAAAAATCGATAATGCCACTGATGTTTGAGGCATCATTAAACAAGCTGTTATCGGGAAATAAATCGCCGTGTATAAAGCCTTTTGGTAGTGATAGGGTTTGCCATCTTGCCCAATGTGTTTGCAATTCAGATAGGGCGCTTTCAAGCAGGGCGGTGTCATCAGCTGAGGTGTTCAGTTGATGATTAGATATTTGTTTGTGCAGCCAGTAATATCCACGTAAATTTTGATGTATACCAGAAAAATCTTTTGCGGCTAAGTGCACTCGTGCAAGTTCAGCACCAATGGTAAAACATTCTTGAGTTTGAATATCTTCTACATGATAACCCGAAAGGCAATCAAAAATAGCGGCGGGTTTTTGTTTGGTTGTTAAAACATATTGGCCATTAATTTGTGGCTTTGGTCCAGCCACATGACAGCCGTTATTTTTAAGGTGAGCCAGCAGAGGAATGAAAAAATCTAACTCACTTTGAGAGATCTCTTCAAATATTGTTAAGAAATAATCGGTTTCAACATCCGATTTATTTAATCGAATTTTATAGTTGGTATTTTCAATGCCGGCGGCAATACCCTGAAAGCTAACTAAAGATCCTAAATCATAATGACTTAACAGCTGGGTAAACTCATGAGTATTCAGCTCGGTATAAACGGACATCTATTTTTCTCGGATAAAACGGTGCAGAAATTTTCGTTGAGGGTGATCAGCGATTACCAGCTGAAAATCACCCACGTCGGTACACTTAGGTTAGATTGCTTTTGACGTTTCATATCATCGTCATCAGTGGGTACTAGGTAATAGGCTGGGCCCATTTTAGGTACAACTTTGATTTCTACCAACTCGCCGTTTACCTTGTATTCGTAAAAGGTCTTATCTTCGCTGTGGCGAATAATAATTGAAGGTTCGTTAGGGTTGGCCATAGCTGACCCAATAGAACTCAAGAAAACAGTACCAATAAGCGCCGGGATTAATAACATAGAACGAATAGGATTCATGATAAACTGCCTGCAAAATTATTATGTGGCCTATTGTACGGCCAACTCCTCCTTAAAAGAATAGACCTATGACAGATAATAACCCTCAAAAAGTCATTTTAGTGGATGGCTCATCTTATTTATTCCGAGCGTTTCATGCCATTCGTGAAATGAGTACCTCGACAGGCTTTCCTACCAATGCCATTCGAGGCGTGGTGAGCATGATTCGTAAACTGCAGAAAGATTACTCTGACGCTAAGATTGTCGTGATATTTGATGCTAAAGGAAAAACCTTTCGTAACGATTTATACAGCGAATATAAGGCCAATCGCCCGCCTATGCCTGATGATTTGAGGGTTCAAATACAACCAATACACGACATCATTACCGCCATGGGCCTGCCGTTAATTGTGACGCCAGGAGTAGAGGCCGATGATGTAATTGGTACGCTGGCCAAAGAAGCGTCTGAAAAAGGCATAGAGACCATAGTAAGCACAGGTGATAAAGACATGGCGCAGCTGGTAACAGAGCATGTGACCTTGCTGAACACCATGACGGATACCTTTATGGATGTGCCTGGTGTGTCTGAAAAATTCGGGGTTCGCCCAGATCAAATCATTGATTACTTAGCGCTTATGGGTGACAAGGTCGATAACATTCCTGGAGTAGAAAAGTGTGGACCTAAAACCGCGGTTAAATGGTTAGATGCTTACGGTACGCTTAAAGGTGTGATGGAAAATGCAGATCAGGTAAAGGGTAAAGTAGGCGAAAACTTACGCGAAGCACTTGAGCGATTACCCCTGTCTTATGAGCTGGCGACCATTAAATGCGATGTTGAGCTGGAGGAAGATTTAGACGCTATCAAGGTGAATCCAGTGGATACCGCAGCGTTATTGAAATTCTTTACTGAGTATGAATTTAAGACCTGGAGTAAAGAATTATCCACAGGTCCGGTAGAAGAGGAAGAGGCCCCAGAAACAGCTGTGGATAGAAGTTTATACACCATTTTATCCACAGAAAAAGATTTCCACAATTGGGTGGATAAGTTAAAAGCTGCGCCATATTTTGCCTTTGATACTGAGACGACATCTCTGGATTATATGAAGGCTCAAATCGTGGGGGTGAGTTTTTCTACTGCACCAAACGAAGCGGCTTATGTGCCGTTAGCGCATGATTATATTGATGCTCCAGTGCAGCTAGACCGCGAATGGGTATTAGAGCAACTGAAGCCCTTATTAGAAGATGAAACCGTTAATAAAGTGGGGCAGAATTTAAAATATGACGCTCATGTACTCAAAAATCATGGCATCACTCTTCGCGGTATTTTTCACGACACCATGCTAGAAAGCTATGTACTAAATAGCACCGTAACCAAGCACAACATGGATGATCTAGCGAAAAAGTATCTGGGCCATGAATGTGTGCACTTTGAAGACATAGCCGGTAAGGGCGCGAAGCAATTAACCTTTAATCAAATTGATGTAGAAAAGGCAGCTGAATACGCAGCTGAAGACGCAGATATTACTTTGCGCTTACACGAAGCGTTAAATGAGCGACTTTCCAAAAGTGAGTCACTACTAACTTTGTATAACGAGATTGAATTACCTCTTGTGCAAGTACTCACTAACATGGAAATGCTAGGTGCGTCAGTAAACGCTAATAAGCTGCACGATCAAAGTATTGAGATCACCCAGCGCCTTGAGCAGCTAGAACAGCAAGCTCATGACTTGGCCGGCGAGGTGTTTAATTTAGCGTCACCGAAACAGTTACAAACCATCTTCTTTGAGAAGCTGGGATTACCAATTATTAAAAAAACCCCAAAAGGGCAGCCTTCGACTGCAGAAGAGGTGTTGGTAGAACTTAGCTTGAATTATGAGTTACCCAAGGTGATTTTAGAGCACCGTGGACTGGCCAAATTAAAGAATACTTATACAGACAAACTGCCACTGATGATTCAACCCTCAACTGATCGAGTTCATACGTCTTACCAGCAGGCCGTAACGGCTACAGGTCGTTTATCGTCTACCGAACCTAACTTACAGAACATTCCAATACGCAACGAGCAAGGCCGTAAAATTCGCCAAGCGTTCGAAGCCCCAGAAGGTTATGTGATGGTTGCAGCGGATTATAGCCAGATTGAATTACGCATTATGGCGCACCTGTCTTCAGACCCTAGCCTTGTGGATGCTTTTAATAATGGAAAAGATATCCACAGAGCCACAGCCGCTGAAATAATGGGCGTACCAGAGGCAGAAGTAACCACTGAGCAGCGCCGCCATGCCAAGGCTGTAAACTTTGGTTTGATCTACGGAATGAGCGCTTTTGGCCTGGCTAGACAAATAGATGTGGGCCGTAAAGAAGCGCAAACATATATCGACACTTATTTTACCCGCTACCCAGGTGTGAAAACCTATATGGAAAACACACGTACTTTGGCAGCAGACCAAGGATACGTTGAAACCTTATTTGGCCGTCGTCTGCACTTGCCTGAAATTAACAGCAAGAATGGTATGCGACGCCAAGCCGCAGAGCGCACGGCTATCAATGCGCCGATGCAAGGCACTGCCGCCGATATTATTAAACGCGCAATGATTGATATGCATAAGTGGATTGAAACTCAGGCACCCGATGTTCGCATGATCATGCAGGTTCACGATGAATTAATCTTTGAAGTACCCGAAGCCAAGCTAAAAGACGTTACCGCTAACATTAAGCGTGTGATGGAAGCGGCTGTTGATCTGGCTGTGCCATTAGTGGTGGATGTTGGTCATGGCGCTAACTGGGATGAAGCACATTAATATTTATTGAAAACGTTAGCATGAATAAAAGGGCTTCAATGGAGCCCTTTTTTATTGCCTGTGTTTCGAGTGATGGCCTGTAAGAGCTAGGCGTATCGGGCCTAATCGCCTGATTCTAAATTGAGATCGGGTTCATAATTAATCAATACTAAGTACTTGCTAACCTTGAAATAACCATTAACCGGCGCATTTTTTATGCGTTTTTGTAAAAAAACTGGAAATGTCGTTCTAACGTTCTAATCTGATATTTATACAGAGCGCTGAGGCGTCTGTAACTTGTTTACCCCTGTCTTTGGTTAATCCCCCAATGAAACCAAAGACATTTCTAGCCTGATCGTTCTCCCCAATGACGATCAGGCTTTTTTTGCATTCAGGTTTTAGGTTTCAAGCAGTACCTGTGTACCTCAGGCGAATATTGACAAAATGGCCCATTGCCCGCACTCTTCCGCCCAGCCAAATAAAATAATAATGCTACAGGGCTCACTAAATGTGGTTTCGCTTCACTTCTATCGCGCTAATTAGTTTTTCTTCATTGTCGAATGCTGTCGGTCAAAATTTCTTAGGGGATACTTTGACTCAGGGTCAGCAGTTCGTCTCTACTTCTATTTCTATGAGTGATTGGTATGCCGGTGCAGAGTATGTTGATGACGCATCTGTTGCTGCTATTGATGATTTAGACCGTGGGTTTTCTGATGCCAATAAAAAAGGCTACGATTTTAAAACCGTTTTAACGTACAAATATGGGGTTACTAAAGACATTACCCTAGGCTTTAAATATGGTTACTCCTATCAAAAAGACGAGGCGTCTATCGCCAGTGCTGAAGGCGCTGGCTTTGAAGGGGATTGGATAACCGAAGGGGGATCCGATCTAACCTTGTTAGGGGTTTACCGTTTAGATGAAAGCTCGTCAGTAGATGTGTTTATAGATCTTCCTATTTGCTCGGCTTCAGCGTTCGAGTCTGCTTGTTCAACAAAGTTAGCTGCGTCTGAGAATACAACACGTATTGGTAGCTCTGGTGGTCAGGGTAAAGGTTATTATCGAGTAGGGGGTGCAATATCATCGAATTGGGTCACTGTAATGGACACTCATTGGATGGGCAGCTTATTTACCTCGATGGCATTGTCGGATGAAGTGTATGGTGAAAAAGTATCAGCACCTTTCACATATGGCGCAACGTTTGGGGCCATTATGCCAATTAAGCAAAACCACAGCTGGACAGGCTCGTTAACCCTTTCAAGAATGCTGGGGTATTCAAGCTACAACCCGCAAGTACAGGACAAGGTATCGTACAGCGATCATTCGTCTTTGGTTATTCGTGGGGAGTATCTATGGGACTTTATGGCAAGGCTGCAATTGCGACCTTATGTTGATTTAGCCATGGTACAAGAGCCAACGATTATATTTACATCTGCTGGTCAGCGCAGATCTATTGAATACACGTCGGGATCTAAAGTAACGCTTGGTGCAGAATTAAGAGCGACTTTCTAAGCGTATTAACACGTCTGAATAAAGACTCTGATATTCAATCAGAGTCTTCTTATCTTTAAGTATTCGCTATAAATCCTGTCTTTACGCTTTTTCGTCGGTTTGTGGTGGTTGCAGCCACTGACTTAATTGGTTTTGCAAAATGGTTGTACCAATCTTTTTAAGCGAGCTGAATGTCTGGATTGTCAGTAAATCGCCTAAATGTGCCATCTCTTTTTTAACCGATAAGAGAGTTGCTTGGGCGGGGCCGCGCTTAAACTTATCCGATTTGGTTAAAAGAATATGAATAGGCATTTTAACATCCGATGCCCACTCACACATCATGCGGTCAAAGTCAGACAATGGGTGGCGAATATCCATTACTAATACCACCGCTTTGAGACTTTCACGTTTCTCAAGGTATTCTGACATGTTCTTTTGCCATTCACGTTTCATGCGTTCAGGCACTTTGGCAAATCCATAGCCGGGTAAATCGACAATACGAACGCCAGGTTGAATCTCAAAAAAGTTAATTAGCTGAGTACGACCAGGGGTTTTACTGGTGCGTGCTAATTTATTTTGTTGAGCTAAAGTATTAAGAGCACTGGATTTGCCCGCATTTGAGCGGCCAGCAAAGGCAACTTCGGCGCCTGTGTCTTCAGGACATTGTTTGATACTCGGCGCGCTAGTCGTATATTTTGCGAGCTGAAAGTTAATTTTTACTGAGTCCATGAGGTGTTTACTGCTTTGCGTCAAGTTGTAAGTGGGAGCACTTTGGTTATAATGCCACAAAAATACTGTGGACCCATAAGCCAAATATATATTGGTATAGGAGAGAGAGCCATGAAAAACGTACTTGGATTTGCAACAGCCCTACTAATTTCTGTATCGGCCAGTGCATTTGATGCTGAAGCGAAATACAATCAATCTTGCATGGCATGCCACGCCGTGGGGGTTGCAGGGGCACCTAAAGCATTCGATGCTGGTGCTTGGGCGCCTAGATTAGCTGTTGGTATGGACTCGTTAGTGGCAAGTGTAACAAATGGTAAGGGCGCTATGCCACCTAAGGGTTTGTGCATGGATTGTTCAGCGGATCAGTTTAAACAACTGATTACGTTCATGAGCAAAGCAAAATAATAGAATTTATTAAATTTATATAAGGTATACCCCATGAAAAAGTTGGCGATTAGCTTGATGTTGTCTTTGGGCCTTGTTGTTACAGCACAAGCTGGTGATGCGGGCGCTGGTAAAAAAATCTCAGGTGCGTGTGTTGCTTGTCACGGACAAGATGGAAACAGTGCGGCCCCTAGTTTTCCAAAAATTGCGGGTTTAGGTGAAACCTATATCACTAAGCAATTAAAAGACTTTAAAAGCGGAGCTCGTGATAACGCGATCATGAAAGGCCAAGTAGCTGCGTTAAACGAAAAGCAAATGGCGGATCTAGCAGCATACTATGCAGGTAATAAGCGTACAGTGGGTTATGCCGCTAAAGATAAAGTTGCGTTAGGTGAGAAAACCTACCGTGCTGGTAATAAATCCACTGGTGTTCCAGCGTGTATGGCTTGTCACTCAATGGACGGTAGCGGCATGTCTTCTGCTGGCTTCCCTGGTTTAGGTGGTCAACACGGTGCTTACATTAAGGCTCAGTTGGTTTCTTTCCAAGAGGGCAAGCGTATGAATGATGCCAGTGACGTTATGCGTGACATTGCTTCGCGCATGTCTAACAAAGAAATCGATGCGGTTTCTGCATACATTCAAGGCCTTCACTAGCCTTTGATTTAGCCTCGCAGCTAAAATTCCAAAAAAAGGCAGTTTTTACTGCCTTTTTTTGTGGGTGTCTGTTCAAAATCCGGTGGAACTTTTTACCCAGAGCTTGTTCAAAGCTAATCGAATAAGTAGTCTTATGCAAAACAGACGTTATTTACATTTCCTTAAGGATTAACCATGAAGTTGATACACACTCTTTTAGCCTTTGCTTTTGTTATGGCTGCATCGTTCAGTCAAGCTGAAAGCTATATTGCTGGGCAGCATTATAAGGTATTAGATAATCAAACAACCCCACGAGATACCAGTAAAATAGAGGTGGTAGAAGTGTTTTGGTATGGTTGTGGGCACTGTAATCATTTTGAGCCAACCGTACATGCTTGGCAGAAATTCTTACAAGCTGACGTAGATTTTTATCAATTACCCGCTCAATTCAGTCGCCAATGGAAAATTCATGCAGGGTTATTTTATTTAACGCATGCGCTTAAAGTGAATGAACAGGCGCATCAAGCGATTTTTGATTCAATTCATAAGCAGCGTAAGCCTTTATTGTCTGAGAGTGATCAAAAAGAGTTTCTGGCACAATATGGCGTAAGCGAAGCTGACTATGACAAATATAATGATTCCTTTGGTGTTCGCCGCCAAATGAAAATGGCTGACGAAATGGTCCGTACTTGGGCTATTAGTGGCGTTCCAGCGATTATTGTTAATGGTAAGTACATGGTAAATGCCAGTTCTGCCGGTGGCGAAGAACACGTGTTTAGCGTGGTTAATTTCTTAATCGAACAAGAGCGTCAAGCCCTTAAAAAATAAGTTATAAGGCCTGTCATTTCATGTGGCAGGCTTGTTTTACCTCTCCCTTTCTGATCATTATAATAAAAGTTTAATCCCTACTGCATTCCAGCAAGCACGCTCTAAATCATGCCCTATACTGAAAACATATTTGAGGGTAAATGATGAGCACCACTGACCGCTGGAAAAACAAATACCTAAATTTAATTGATGATCATGAAAAGTTAGAAAAAAGCTTTGAAGACAACACAGCCCAGCTACGCCGCGCCCTTATACGTCTTACGGTTTTGGCTGAGGGCCGGGATCAAGATTTAGACGCACAACTTGAAGAAGCCAGAGTTTTACTGCGCAAAGAGCAGATAACAGGTTTGAGTCGAGTGATTGAGCGCATTGAAAAAGGCTACGAGCGCTGGCAATCCCATCAAGAAAGCTTTCAAGATAATTTATCGCAAACACTGATTGATATTGAAACCAAGCATGACGCCCTGCCGAGCACATTAACAAATATGTTAAAAGGGGTGCGTAAAAAGGCCCGAAATACAGACAAAGCAGAATTGTTAGTGGCGCTGAGTCAGGTAATCGCTCAATGGGCTGATGCCATGGTGGATCAGATTGAAAGCACGCCAGAAGAGAACTCAAAGAGCTCTTGGTTTGGTCGTTTATTTAGCAAAGAGCAAGAAGAAGCAAAGAAAGCATCAGAATCTGAGTCAGAAGAAAAAATATCGTCAGTGGGTCAGCAGCCCTATGAAATTGAACGCGAAAACGACTCCAAAGACGGCCTTAATAGCTTAAGCTCTGAAGCGAGTCGTGTGTTAGGCAGCTTGATAACCAAGCTTTCACTGCCTGAGCCAGAACAGCCGAGAGCAGCGCAATTGCTTAATAAGGTAAATGCAGGTCTAAGCTGGTATGAATTAGTACCTGCTCTCGAAATTTTGTCAGACCTGGTTGTTTCAGCTTTAGGCACCGAACAAGAAGAATTTGATGCCTTTCTTAAAACTCTTGATGCTCGCTTAAATGCGTTACAAAAATGGCTGCATCAAGGAGAAAATTTAGAGGAGAAGTTTAATTCTGCCAGCAGAAGCTTTGATCAAAAAATGCGGGGCCATTTAGATGAGCTGAAAGATGTATTAGCAGCAAATGATACCAAGGCACTTAAGGGTTCGGTTAGTCATCAGTTAGATGAAGTATTTGCGACCCTGGATACGTTTAAGCTTGATCAGAGGTCTCGTGAGATTGAGTTTGAACAGCATATTAAAGATATGGGTGATCGGCTTAAGGACATGCAAACTGAGCTTGAGGAAGCAAAAGAGCAGCTAAATAGCAGTCAACTTGTGGCTATGACAGACAGCTTAACGCAGCTGCCTAATCGCGGTGCCTATGATTTATATATCGCGAAAGAATATGATCGATATCGTCGCTATGGAGGCGATTTAAGCTTATTGATATGCGATGTGGATAAGTTCAAATCCATCAACGATAACTATGGGCATCAGGCAGGTGACAAGGTTTTACAGCTGATTAGTCGGCAAGTGAAAAAAGGCACGCGAGAAACGGATTTTTTATCTCGATATGGCGGTGAGGAATTTGTGGTCATTTTGCCGCAGTCAGATGCAGAAGCGGCATTAAAAGTGGGTGAGAAAATTAGAACGCAAGTTGCTAATAGCCCCTTTCACTTTAAAGGCGCTAGAGTGCAAATTACCATATCATGCGGCATCGCTAGTTTTGCAGCAGGTTATCGAATTGAACAAGTATTTGATGCGGCAGATAAAGCATTATACAAAGCCAAGCAGAATGGCCGTAATCAGTGCCATATTGGAGAGCTAGAGGGTACTCCAGGAGAAGAAGGCGCAGAGTAGAGATATTATCTTCGGTACACAAAAAAGGCGGCATCCCATGTAGGGAGCCGCCTTTTTAATGGGTTATGAGGCAACCCGTTATTGATAACGCTGCTTTAGAGCTTCGATACGTTTGTCTAATGGAGGGTGACTCATAAACAATCCCCCTAACTTATTCTTCATTTCACCACTGATACCAAATGCCACCATTTCATCTGGCATTTCACTTGGTTGGTTCTGTTCGGCTTTTAAACGCATTAAGGCACTGGCCATAGCCGCTGGACTAACCAGTTCGGCACCGGCGATATCGGCGCGATATTCACGACGGCGGCTAAACCAAAATACGATAGTACTGGCCAGGATGCCCAAAACCATCTCGGCAATAAAGGTCGCGATGTAAAAACCCATGCCATGGCCATTTTCATTCTTGAACACGGCACGATCGATAAAACTACCAATGATACGAGCAAAGAACATAACAAAGGCGTTTACCACGCCCTGAATCAAGGTAAGAGTGATCATGTCGCCATTTGCAACGTGGCCAATCTCATGACCTAAAACGGCTTTTACTTCTTCACGGCTCATTTTATTCAACAGGCCAGTACTCACGGCAACTAAGGCATTATTACGATTCCAACCGGTGGCAAAGGCATTGGCTTGAGGGGTAGCAAATATTCCCACTTCGGGCATGCCAATACGTGCTTTGTCGGCCAGTTCTTTAACCGTGCTAAGTAACCATTGCTCATCAGCATTGCTGGCTTGCTGGATAACCTGCACGCCCATTGAACGCTTTGCCATCCATTTAGATATCAGTAAGGATACAACCGAGCCAGCCATACCAAATACAAGACAGAACGCCAGTAGATTACCGTAATCCAAGCCCTTAGATGTCATGTAGCTGCCCACACCCAGCAGGCTTAGGGTAATACTGGCAACCAAGATAACCGCTAGGTTAGTGGCTAAGAATAATAAGATACGCATTGCAGTGTGGTCCTTTGATAATAGATTCCATAAATATGGAGGTTATTGGCCAGAATTCAATGTATTAGTACGTGAATTTGTTTAAATGTTCGTATGATTCTTATAGAAAGTACTCATGCTTATGAATCAGTATCAGGAGGAGATATATTAGGGATACTGTGAGTCAGTGATATACGTGTTTCATGCGGTGTAATTTATTCAACGATTAGGTTGTGAATTGAGAGTGTGTGGTTAAATCATGAGGCTGAAACATCAGAATATGGACTTAGGGTGGGTGTCCCTTGTGGTTTGTGCCAGTTTTGGCATTGGCTACTCCTGTTATAGTCGTAGGGGCGATTGCAGGTGGTTTATTTACAGGAATAGCGGCGGGGGCTTTTTACGCAGATGAGTACTTCTTCCGTGGTAAAGGTGAATCATACTCGACAGACTTTAAAGAATGGCTCAAAGACAGTGAGCCCACATTTAAACCCGTTCAACCAAACCCGAATGTTAGGGTGGGTATGTCCAGTTCACTAATGAGCGCAGATGTTAATAGGTTGTATATGAAAGAAAAAAAAGTATTACCAAGAATGAAATAAGAGGTTTGATTACCGTCATAATATTTGGATTTATTGGTATTACAGGGCAGTTTATTGGTTTTATACCTAATAATTTTGTTGATCAATACATACAGGATTTATTTCCAGTGTTGTTGGTTGTATTGATGTTTTTACACTATTTTACTCTAGAAAAAAAACAGGGTCTGTACGTATAATTTCAATGTATAGGAATTTAGATCGTTCTATTAAGGAACCATTTTCATTTACCATTATAATGGTTGTACTTTGCCCTTTACTCTTCTTACTTCTATCATGGTTTTTACTTAAGGGGAATATCAATTGGGCTGGGTATTTAACAAGTTGGAGTGAGGTTACTGAGCGGGCCGAAATTGAATGGCATCGAATTGGTGAATCAAAGAGGACAAGAGGAAAACTTGGGTTTGGTATGAATGCCAAAAATGGTGAAATCTATAAATTCTGGATAGATAGTGAAGATGTATATGTAATGAACTCTACGACATTCGAAACAGCAACTCACGCAAAAATTGATTTAAAAAAAGGACCGCTTGGTGTCTTTGTTGAAAGGGTCATACTTACTTCGGATAATTAAAGATAATGACAAAACTTAGGGACACCCAGTGCGCCAAGCAAAGCTGGCGTAAGATCAATAGGTGAAAGCCCTCTATTTGGTAGCACTTAGCAAATGGCCAAAACCCCGAGTCATGGGCGGTAATCGGTAACGATTATGGCTAAGCGTTGACAGGGGAAAGCATAGGCTCAGTATCGAGCTCCGAAATCACAAATTAAGATCGCCTAATAACTAATTGTAATAACTATGACGCTCACGATTATTAAGATGGGTATCATTAACTAGTATTTATTGGCCCTTGGGCTAACTCCCTAATATAAAATTAATTATGCTTATCGGGAGTAAATTAATCGCTGTCTGTTTCGTTTAATAAGAGAAAACATGTATAAAGATAAGATACTTGATATTATTCATTTTGGTTATCCATTGAGAGAGGGCGAGCAGTTTTTTTCCTTTGATCCTCAAGCACTAAATGAACCTTTTTCTTATAAACATTTAAAGAAAACCCTACTCAGTGAATGTGAAAAACTATTGGATGGAAAGCAAGAGGTGATTCTTCCCTTGTCTGGTGGTTTAGATTCACGATTAATCTTATCCCTTTTATTAGAATTACTACCCGCAAAAAATATACACGCATTTAATTACGGAACTGATGGCCAGCTAGATTTTGATATTCCACCTATAATCGCAAATAAAACCGGTATCAATTTTGAACAAGTAAATTACAAAAACATTAGTATTTCACCTGACCAAATTATTAATCAACATTACTCTATAGATACCGCTCCCACTCATAATCTTGTAGGCTTTCATGTGACTAAAGAAGCATCAATACAAGCCTTACGAAAGCTGGCTGTAGACCCAAGCATGGATGTTTGGTCAGGATTTCTTGGTGATAGAGTCTTTTCAGGAATGTGGTCGGATTCTAATCTAAATCTAGAATCAGCATGCGACCAATTTTCTTCTTCATACGCTAATAATGCGCGTTCTATTTTCCCTAGCGGCTATAATCCGGCCAATAAGCTTTTCAGTCTTTATAAAAGTAAAGCACGCATAGATCAAATCACATGGAGTGAACAGCTCGAACTTGAGCAAAGGCAATCAAGAGTAAGAGCCTCCTTACAAGTATTGAATAACGATTATAAATTTCTCTTCGAACAACCAAGCATACTAACCTCGCTGTTTAACGCTCCTTCAGATTTAAGAAAAAACTCAAAATTACAAAAAACATTCTGTTTAAAATACTATTCTGAAATATTCAAACTCCCTGTAACCAGTAATTTTGGGTACCCCCTAAGAAAATATAGTTTTCAAGAAAAATTAGATCGATATCAACGCCTCGCTTATTCAAAAATTGACTCCAGATTTAATACTCACTTAGAACCATTTAAACGAATTAAAATGACAAGTCAAAGACTTAAAGGACTCATTAATGGTTACGATCAGGTTCTTGAGGAAGGCTATCGTAAGGCACAAATAAAATTACGCGAGCTTGACATGAAAATTAGTAATGAGGAGCTAGAAAGAATGAAAAAAAATCGCAGTAAATCTGAAATGATTGCTTCACTAGGTTATTTTATATAATAAAAAAATTTGAATGACTAAGGCTAATAAGACACCCAACTTAAGACGAAATTAAGAAAGGTGAGTGTCTTTTGTGGTTGTATAGTTGTAAAAACCTAATTTATTAGGAGGTAAAACTCCTTAAATTTCGATCCTTCTCGCGTCTTCACCTATCTTGCTATCAATATGACTGACCAACAATAATATATCGGGTTTGTAATCATGTTGAAGCGCATGACAGACCGTTTCAATGGTTGCTTTGTCTAGGCCGTCAAAAGGTTCATCCAATAATAAAACAGGCGCTTTTCTAAGCAGTAAGCGTGCTAAGGCCAAACGTTGACGTTGTCCGCCCGATAAGTTTCGTCCTTGTGAGCTAAGCAAGGTGCCTAATCTTTCTGGCAAACTTTCCACCCAGTCAGCCAACGAAACCGCTGTTAGCACTGCCCATAATTCGTCATGAGTCACATTAGGATTTCCCAATCTTAAATTCGCAGCAATACTTTGTTGAAAAATATAAGGAAACTGAGGTAAGTAGCTTATTTGGTTTTGATAAACTTGATTGCCATATAAATCACATGCTTCCCCGTTAATCATTGCCTGGCCCGAAGACAAACAGTCACCCGCAATCGATGCTAATAGCGTTGAT
>JAWUVO010000003.1:0-28877 GCA_034112325.1 Bermanella sp.
AACTTAATTGAAGAATTATTAGACCGCCAGATAATTAACCTGAATGAAGAAAACGACATTATATTCACTGATCGTATTGAAGGTATTGCAAATGACGCTAAAATTTTGCTAAACGCGGACTTACGTAGAAGCATTCTGCAGGTGACGTTAAACTAAGCTGAACTTGGCTTTAGTTTTTACTTTAGCTTGAAACGAATAAACCGAACTTAGTTCGGTTTTTTTATACTCGTTAACTTATCTTTTTATACTGCATTATTACTAAGATGCTTTGCTTTGCTTAATTTGCCGGCCTAGAGCAAACTGGTGCCTTAATTCTAAGTATTTAGGGGTTAAACCTATATCTTCATACAAAGGATCACCTAATTCATCTTCAGCCACTACTTTACTGCCAGGTTTATAGGGCATTTGTCGCTCTACTTCGTCTAGTGCTACTGCCACCAACTGCGATATAACTTCGTTTTTATTTAAACCCGGGTAAAGTCCAGCTAGCGCTTCGATTCGCGCAGCATCTTTAACGGGTAACTTAATATTATATTTTTCTTCAGCATAATCTTTGCTTCTGGCCGACTCCCATGAAGACATTAAATCCCTAACATTCATCACATACCTCTGTAAGCTCGAAATCACTTTTTAAGTTTAGACCAGTGTTATTAATCTAGCGACATTGTTACAAAATTAATTGAACCATTAAATCTAATCTAACCAAATTTTTAAAGAGCCTCGCTTTTTTGCATTACTTGGCGCAATATTTGATAGTTATATATCAATATACACGCTTGTTGGCAGCTGATTTGGCTGCTTAGAAACAGTAAAGGTCTACACTCAACAAAGAAACCTGCTTTGGAGCTATAAATGCAATCAACTTTAGACCCCGATTTAACAGATAATGTGCGTTTACTAGGTGATTTATTAAGTGACGTAATTGAACAAGATCAAGGCCCTGAATTTGTATCTAAAATAGTCAAAATTCGTTTACTTGCCAAACAAGCCCGGGCCTCTGAAGAAGAACTGCCTTCGGCTCTTATCAAAGAACTTCACAGCCTAGCCGATGATGACATAACCCCCATTACACGAGCATTTAATCAGTTCTTAAATTTAGCCAATATTGCCGAGCAATATCATGATGTAATTCGTAGGCGTCGTAAAAAAGAGGAGTCATATTTATCTCAGTTAACAGAAATAATTGATACCTTAGGCGATCGTCTTTCACCACAAGAAATTCATGACCGCATAGCCAAGCTAGATATCCAGTTAGTACTTACCGCACACCCTACCGAAGTTACCCGTCGAACATTAATTCAAAAATATGAACACATATTTAATGCCTTGAACGACCTAGATACTCAGCCATTTGAATATGAGAGATCGTTAGTTCTAGATAAGTTAAAGCGAGTCATTGCACAAGTTTGGTATACCGATGAGATCCGCCAGCAAAAACCCACTCCAGAAGATGAGGCGAAATGGGGGTTTTCGGTTATTGAAGGCTCATTGTGGGAAGCACTACCAAGGTTTTATCGAGAAGTTGACTTACTTCTAGCCGAGAAGAATATTCCACCATTACCCATCGATATTAGCCCTATAAAATTTCATTCATGGATGGGTGGCGACCGCGATGGCAATCCTAATGTGACCGCTAAAGTAACCCGTAATGTTTTATTTTTGGGACAGTGGATGGCAGCCGATTTATATCTAAGGGACTTAGATATTCTGGTTAACACACTTTCAATGGAGCGCTGTAACAGCACACTAAAAGCCGTTGTGGGTGATGTAAAAGAACCTTACCGCCATTTATTACACGAGCTAAGAGAGTCCTTACGAGAGACTCAAGCATGTATGAACCGACAACTTAATAAAGCTAAAACAAGCCCAATCAATCCACCAATTAAGCATATTAGTAGCCTTATAGAGCCGCTTAAGCTTTGCTACGACTCGTTAATGGATTGCGGCATGCATATTGTCGCTAATGGCAAACTGCTAGACACACTCCGCTGCGCATATACCTTTGGATTGAACCTTTGCCCATTAGATATACGCCAAGAGAGTACTCGTCATGCTGAAGTATTTGAAGAGTTAACACGGCACTTAGAATTAGGCGATTACGGCAGCTGGAATGAGCAACAGCGACAAGACTTTTTACTTAAAGAGCTACAAAACAAGCGACCACTGTTGCCCAACGACTGGCAACCGAGTGCCAATGTTCAAGAGGTTTTAGACACTTGCCGAGTAGTAGCTAATCATCCAGCCGATTTTTTTGCTGCGTATGTAATCTCTATGGCTGGCGCGCCCAGCGATGTATTGGCCGTAGCTTTATTACTGAAGATGTGCGGTTGCAAAACCAATATACCTATCGCCCCATTATTTGAAACCCTAGATGACTTAACGCAAGCCTCAAGTTCAATAGAAGCGTTATTAAAACTCCCTTGGTATCAGCAATATTGCAACCATCACCAAATGGTTATGGTGGGATACAGTGACAGCGCTAAAGATGCAGGCCAGTTAGCGGCTTGCTGGGCGCAATATAAGGCGCAAGAAGAATTGGTAGAAGTGTGCGATAAATATAGCACTTCATTGATGTTGTTTCATGGCCGCGGTGGCACCGTAGGGCGCGGCGGCGGTCCGGCTCACAGCGCTATATTATCTCAGCCTCCCGGCTCGGTTAGAGGCAGTATTCGGGTTACCGAACAAGGCGAAATGATTCGCTTTAAATTTGGTCACCCGCAAGTAGCCCAAAGGTCGCTGCAGGTATATTTGTCGGCAGTATTACACGCCACAGAGTTACCACCACCAAAACCCACCAATGACTGGCGCCAGATAATGGAAACCTTGTCGGACATTGCTTTAGTAAACTATCGCGACGTTATTAGAGAGAACCCAGATTTTGTACCGTACTTTAGGAGTGTAACCCCCGAACAAGAACTTGGAAAACTGGCCTTAGGCTCTAGGCCCGCCAAACGTAAAGCCACTGGTGGTGTTGAAAGTTTAAGAGCTATTCCATGGATATTCGCTTGGACCCAAATTCGCTTAATGTTACCGGCATGGCTAGGCAGTGAGACCGCACTGAAAGAATTTATTGATCAAGGCAGACTTGCTGAACTTCAGGCCATGACAAAAGATTGGCCATTTTTTCAAACTTATATAGATATGCTTGAAATGGTATTGAGCAAAGCCGATAAAGGCATCGCTCTTTATTATGAAAAAGTATTATGTCCTGACAAACATTCAGCATTAGGTGAAGACTTAAGGCAAAGATTGGATCTTGCCATTAAACTGGTGCTTCAAATAAAGCATCAAACAGGTCTACTGGATCATTCGCCTAGAATAGGCACGTCTATGGCTTTAAGAAACCCTTACACTGACCCACTGCATTATCTGCAAGCCGAGCTGATGCGTCGTACCAGAATACAGCCAGATAATCAGTCTTTAGAGCATGCTTTGAAGGTGACTATGGCTGGTATCGCCGCTGGTATGAGAAACACCGGATAACAGAGTCTTAAGCCAAAATACGGTTCATCCGTAATGTTCTTAATAGCTGCTGAGCAGCTATTAAAAGCATACATCCTTGCTAGAAGCTCCTACCTACCTACTTCGTGCCATGCATTGGTTAAATAGCGAACAGCACCTGCATCCTGCTAACATTAACGTCCACTTGCCCTTGATCTCAGGGTCAGGTATCTTGTTTGTCCTTTTTCCATATCAGACTAATTTTTAATCAGTTAGTAGCTGTAAAGAATTAGACTTAAATTTTTATACTGCATGTAATTTAGACAATCCCCAAAGCAGCTTGGCTAGACTAGGATGTTTTAGAGATTGAATATTAAATACAGAAGGAAACATTAATGCGAATTATCTTATTAGGCGCGCCAGGCGCTGGTAAAGGTACACAAGCACAATTTATTTGTGAGAAGTACAGCATTCCTCAAATATCCACCGGCGATATGTTGCGTGCCGCTGTAAAAGCAGGCACCGAACTTGGTAAACAAGTAGACCATATTATGCAAACCGGTGGCCTTGTATCTGATGAGTTAATTATCTCATTGGTTAAAGAGCGCATTGCCCAGCCTGACTGTGAAGCTGGATGTTTGTTCGACGGCTTCCCACGCACAATTCCACAAGCTGAAGCCATGATTGAAGCAGGCGTAGATATAGATTACGTAGTTGAAATTGATGTTGAAGATGAAGAAATTGTTAAACGCATGAGTGGACGTAGAGTACACCCTGCTTCTGGTCGTATATATCACCTTATCTTCAATGCCCCTAAAGTAGAGGGTAAAGATGATGAGACAGGTGAAGACCTGATTCAACGTGAAGATGATACGGAAGAGACGGTACGCAAACGTTTAGGCATTTACCACGATCAAACAGAACCTCTTGTTGGATTCTATAAAGGCCTAACCAGTGCTAATGCACCTAAGTATGCTCATATTGCTGGCGTGGGCACACTAGATGACATTCGCAATGCAATGTTCAAAGCTCTAAGTTAATAGCCATAAGCTAAAGCTTAAAAAAAAAGCCAGCGTTAACGCTGGCTTTTTTGTGTCTGCAACAATGGTACTTTACTAAAATAGTTTTATCCTAAATTAGGTCTCAACACGTCAAATAACGCTTTTATATGATCGTCTCTATCGTTTAACGCCGCTATGTAGCGATATTTTTCACCCCCAGCATGTTCAAAGATCTCTCGGTTCTCACCTTCAATTTCTTCTAGTGTTTCTAAACAGTCGGCACTAAAAGCTGGACTAATAATCGCCACATCTTTTATTCCTTGAGCGGGAAAACCTTCTAATGTGGCATCTGTATAAGGCTGTAGCCATTCCGCTTTACCAAAACGACTTTGGAATGTAGACATTACAAGGTCTTTATCTAAACCTAGCTTCTCTGAAACTAATCGAGTGGTTTGCAAACATAAACAATGATAAGGGTCACCATTATCTAAAAACTGTTTTGGCATACCATGATATGAGAATACTAATTTTTGAGGGGTACCATTTTTTTCTAAGTCTTCTTTGATACTGTTGGCTAAAGATTCAATATAAACAGTATTTTTGTGATAACCGTTTATAAAGTGCAGCTCGGGAACCCAGCGCCATTTAGTTAATACCTTGGCCACCGCGTCGAATGTTGAGCCCACTGTGGGACTTGAATATTGCGGGTATAACGGAAATACCACAATTCGGGTATAGCCTTTTTCACGCAGCTGCTCTAAACCAGATTCAATTGAAGGATTACCGTAGCGCATGGCCATTACTATCTCTGTATTTTCATAGCCTTGCTCTTTTACTAATGTACTCAATTTTTGTTGTTGAAGCCGAGTAATATGAGTCAATGGCGAACCGTGCTCGGTCCAAATACTTTTATACAACTTAGCCGAACGCTTAGGTCTAATGCGAAGAATAATGCCATGTAAAATCAGCATCCATAATAAGCGTGGAATCTCTACTATGCGTGGGTCTGATAAAAACTCACTTAAATAGACTCGAACTGCTTTTGTGGTTGCTTGATCTGGACTGCCTAGGTTGGTGAGTAAAATGCCTGTCTTTTGATTGAAACGCCCTTCATGAGGGTTGTCGGTAATACCTGAAAATCGCGACACACAAAGCTCCTTTTGAGCGGTAAGTTTAAATTGAGTACCATTGTAACGAACATAAAACGCTTTTAGATCACTTTTTTAATGATTTTATCATAATACGAGTAACCTTTACGCTTAATGATGAGATCGAATGGCGTGCATAATTAGTCGACTAAATTATGTGACAAAAGACAATTAACTTCAGCGACCACTATTCAAAGCTATAAAACGACTACCCAAATAGCCTTTTAGATCTTTAATTTAACGATTTAGTTAACTCAAGAACAATTTAGAATTGATATCGTTTTTATCTGCTTCGAGCTTATTTGTTTAGTATGAATAAAACAGTTACAGCATAAATCAGACTGTTATGTTTAAACCAAAACACAAAATACCTAAATAATATTAAGCTTCAAATCAAACCTAATAGCATAGAAATACGATGGATAAAATTACCATTCTAGGTTCATCTTATCTTTCAATATTATTTATTTTGCTGATAAGTTTAATTTTTTAAAGATTAATCGTACTGATATTTTACCTTCCGTTTTTTTATTTATTTTGAAAAAAATTAAAAAAAGTTAATTAATCGCGCCAATATTTGAAGTTTATTCACAATAATCTAGTTTTTTTCATTAAAAACCTTTATTTTCTTATAATAATACTTTGCTCTCTCGCAATTTATGCTATTTTTTATTTGATACATGTATTCATAACAATAGGAAAAACAATATGGCTCGAGCTAAAAAAACAGCTACAAAGAAACGCGTAGCTAAAAAAGTAGCTTCTGTAGTATCTGCTGCACAAGTTAAAGCTGAGAAATTAACGGTTAAAGCCAATGCGGCTGTTAAAGCTGTTACAGCTAAAGTAAATGATGCCAACAAAAAACTAGCAGCAGCTCGTAAAAAGGCTACTTCAACTAAAACAGCGGCAACTAAAAAAGCAGTTGTTTCTGCTCGCGCTGCAGTTGCTAAGCAAAAAGAACTTCTAGCAGCTGCAAAAGCATCAGTTAAAGAAGCTGGTGTTCAAACTAAAGCTGCCGACGTAGAAGCTAAAGTAAAAGCGGCTGCAGCGGCATCTGCTGAAGCACTTAAAGCGTTTGAAGCTGAGCAAACTGAAAAAGCGGCTGCAGACCTTAAAGCAGCTATTGCCTCTTTTGAAGTTAAGTGGACAGCTGCTCGTAAGAAGGCTGATGCGGCTAAAGCGGCTGCTAAAGCCAAAAAAGCTGAAGCTAAAAACAAAGTAGCGGCTAAAAAAGCAGCTGCTAAGTTAAAAGCTCTTGCTAAGCCTGCTAAGAAAAAGCCTGCTAAGAAGAAAGCGGCTACGAAAAAACCTGCTGCCAAAAAGCCAGTAGCTAAGAAAAAGCCAGCTGCTAAGAAAAAGCCGGTTAAAAAAGCAGTTGCGAAGAAAAAACCCGCTGCTAAGAAAAAACCAGCTGCTAAGAAAAAGTAATAAATAACGACTGATTTGTCATTTATTACAAAAAACCAGTAAGATTTTTCTTACTGGTTTTTTTATGCCTATTTTTTGGCGCTATTTACTCACTTTAAATTAGAATATTAATTTATCTGCATATTTATCAAGTCTAAAAAGGCTATTTAACAGTTTTTTCATGTTGATTCTGTTTCATGCTAAAATGCGCGTCCAAATTTATATAATAAGTATTCAAGCAGTATGACAACACTACTTTCAATTGAAGCAGCCAGTGATAGCTGTTCTATCGCATTACAAATAGGCCATCAGGTCATTCAACGATTAGAACCTGCTCCTAGAATGCACAGCCGACTACTGTATCCCATGCTTAACAGTCTAATGGATGAAGCGGGTATTTCGCCAAAGCAGTTAGATGCTATCGCATTTGTAAATGGCCCAGGCTCATTTACCGGATTACGCATAGCGGCTGCTACAGCACAAGGAATGGGCTTTGCCTGCGACATACCTTTAATCGGTATTTCAACTTTACAAGCTATGGCCCAACAAGCATTTAACGAACATAAAACTGAGTCTGTGATTGCACTCATGGATGCCAGAATGAATGAACTGTATCTGGGCGCTTACCAATTAGACCCGATGACTGGCATTATGACCAAACAGATTGATGACTGCCTGTGCCCTACCGGTATTGAATACCCTTCATTAAAAATTTGCTGGTCTAACAACATTGATGACCAACAAATTCATGGCTGTGGCCATGGCTTTAAATTAACTGAAAAACTATCGCCTTCATTACAAGATAGTTGTTTTAGTGTTAATGCTGAGCAAATTTTACAGGCAAAATCTTTACTGCCTTTAGCCAATGCCCTTTATAACGAAAATAGAACCCTGTTACCTGAACAAGTAGAACTAGTGTACTTACGAGAGCAGAGTCATTGGAAAACAATTAAACAACAAAAATTATTGAACAAGGAAAAATAAACCATGGAATGGTGGCAAGCCGTAATATTGGCCATTGTACAAGGCCTGACAGAATTTCTACCCGTATCAAGTTCTGCCCATTTAATTTTACCATCACATATATTCGGCTGGCCGGACCAAGGGCTGGCATTTGACGTGGCTGTTCATGTGGGCACTTTACTGGCGGTAATTTGGTATTTTAGAATCGATATTCGTCAGCTGACGAAAGGTTTTATTCAAACCACTTTTTTAGCCAATCCAAACAAAGATGGTAGGTTAGCTTGGTATATTGGCCTAGCCACCATACCAGCTGGATTATTAGGCTTATTGTTAAATGGCAGCATTGAACAATATCTACGCGACACTGCCGTTATTGCCACCTCGACCATAGTATTTGGATTGTTACTACTGTTTGCCGATAGCCGCAGTAATTTACAAAAAAAATTAACCGATATGCCATTATCCCAAGCCTTATTTATTGGTATGGCCCAAGCTATTGCTCTTATTCCTGGCACCAGCCGCTCTGGCATCACAATGACAGCCGCTATGCTAATGGGATATGAAAGAAGTGCCGCTGCACGATTTAGCTTTTTGTTGTCAATACCGCTGATCTTATTGGCAGGCGGATATAAAGCCTTTGAATTATATGCTGAAGGCAGCACAGTATATTGGGGCTTGATGATCGTTGGTATCGTTGTGTCATGTATCAGCGCTTATATCTGTATTTACTTCTTCTTAAAAATAATTGAAAAACTGTCCATGCTGCCATTTGTCATATACCGACTGTTACTTGGTGGCTTGTTATTTTTAGCGTTAGGATTTAATTGGATAAGTTAATGCACCCAATCTGTCTGGTTTGTACCGATAAAGAATTAACGGATTACGCGGCAAGAATCTCTAACCGCTTAGATATACCTGTGTTCAAGCAAGCTCCAAAAACCGCCGAGTTGGTTTTAGAATTAGATGCTACTGGATTAAAACTTTTACGACCTAATGATAAATCGGTGGGCGCACTTAAAGTAGATTTTGCTGACGGCGCTCTCACTTGGCGTCGTCAACATGGTGGTGGCACAGGTCAAGCAATTGCAAAAGCCATTGGCTTAAAGCAAAAAAAAATACTATCTGTACTAGACGCTACTGCGGGAACCGCCACAGATTCGTTTGTATTGGCCGCATTAGGTTGCACCGTCACTATGTTAGAGCGACACCCAATAGTCGCCCTGCTGCTTGAAGACGCGCTTGCTAGGGCTGAATTAACACCTGAGGTACACGAGATAACTCAAAATATGACACTTTATGGTGGAAGTAGTGTTGAGTTTATGAAAAATATGGAAGAGAACAGTGTTGATGTAGTTTTTTTAGATCCAATGTTTCCGCACTCAGGAAAAAATGCGCAGGTTAAAAAGTCGATGCAATATTTTCGTGAAATGGTTGGTAAAGACGAAGACGCTGATGAATTATTAGCCCCTGCGTTAATCGCCGCCACTTATCGAGTAGTGGTAAAGCGCCCTAAGAAAAGTCCGTTTTTGGATGGTCAAAAACCTACCATAAGCCACGAAGGTAAGGCTAATCGCTTTGATATTTATGTGAATAAGAGCATGAAGGATTAACGAAATTAAGCTTTAATTTAAAAGACTAGCCTTTACGCCTTCTGTTCGCAGTACTGCGAACAGAAGGCGGGACCAATTTAAAACCAAATAACCAAGCCCAGCTATTTTTCTAATTTTTTAGCCGCCTGCCACAACCCTTCCATCTCCTCTAAAGAAGCATCTTCCAAGCTACGGCCTGCATTTTTAAGTGAACTCTCAATAAACGAAAACCGGCGTACAAACTTTTCATTGGTGCCACGTAATGCTATTTCACTTTTAACATTAATATGTCTGGCTAAGTTAGTCATTGCAAACAGTACATCGCCCATTTCATCTTGAATATGAGCACGATCGCCTTCTATTAATGCCTCTCGTAATTCAGCAATTTCTTCTTCTATTTTATCTAAAACCTGAATCGTTTCAGGCCAGTCAAAACCCACAGTTGCAGCCCGTTTTTGCAGTTTTTCGGCTCGTTGCAAAGCTGGCAGCGCTATTGGAATATCATCTAAAAGTCCATTATCAGTAGATTGTTTTTCTAACAGTACTTTCTCAGCCTCTTTATCATCTCGCTCTTGTTGCTTAATTTGTTCCCAGCGACCACTTATCTCATCATCAGTTAAAGGTGTGCTGTTACTTTCTGAACGTAACTCCCCGGTTGGAAAAACATGCGGGTGGCGACGCACCAACTTAGTTACTAGGGCGTCGACAATATCCGCAAAGTCAAAGTGCTTATCTTCTTTACCTATTTGGCTATAAAAAATAACCTGAAACAATAAGTCCCCTAGCTCTTCTTTTAAATGCACATAGTCTTTTTTATCTATGGCATCGGCTACTTCATAAGCTTCTTCTAAGGTGTGCGGAACAATAGACTGGTAAGTTTGTTTTATATCCCAAGGGCAACCTGTTTCAGGGTCACGCAAACGAGACATTAAATACAGCAAGTCATCTGTACTGTATTTACTTGGCATGTGAATTACTGTCATTTTGTTATTAAAACCCTATTAATTGTTATGACGATACACATCCATCACATTAGACAGCTGCTGAAGTTTATTCAAAATTTTACCTAGATGATTCAAGCTATCAATTTCAATAGTCACTAGAAAATCGGCTGTGCCATCTTGCTGTGACAATGTGTTCATAGCAATAATGTTCACATCGTCAGTGGCTAATGCCATAGTAATATCTTTAAGTAAGCCGCGACGATCGTAAGCTTGAATGGCCAACTCAACCGGATAAAGTGTTTCAGGTGCCTTACTCCAGCTGACCTCGGTAATTCGCTTAGCTTGATTTTGCTTAAGATTCAACAAATTCCCACACTCAGCTTGATGAATGCTCACACCACGACCTTGTGTTATATAACCAACAATAGGGTCACCGGGAACTGGATGGCAACAGGTTGCGAAGGTTGTCAAAAGCTTACCAACACCATGAATATAAACATCCTCACCGCTCAGGTGTTTAACTGGATGAGTCGGTAATAAAGCTAATTGACCATCTTTAGACTCTAGCGGCTGCAACTGCTTGTTAGCATGATTAATTACTTGAGTGGTGCGAACTGTGCCAGCCCCCACCGCAGCATGTAGATCATCTATCGTATATAAATTTAAATCTTTAGCAATTTGATGAAGGTCAATATTAGTAAAGCCAATGCGCTTTAGCTCGGGCTCTAGAATACTTTTACCATCAATAATATTTTGATCGCGGTCTTGGTTTTTAAACCAGTTTGAAATTTTAGCCTTAGAACGTGATGTGGTTATGTAACCATTATCAAAATTTAACCAATCACGACTTGGTCGGGCATCTCGACTGGTTAATATTTCAATTTGCTCGCCGGTATTTAAAGAATAGGATAGCGGTACAATGCGCCCATTTACCTTTGCACCCCGGCAACGATGGCCAATTTCAGTATGTACTCGGTAAGCAAAGTCCACCGGTGTTGAATTAGGCTGTAAATCCACTACGTGGCCGTCAGGGGTAAAAACGTATACTCGATCTGGCGTAGCATCTTCACGTAAGTGTCCGACAAAATCACTAACGTCGCCCAGCTCGTCATGCCACTCTAGTACTTGACGTAACCATGAGATCTTTTCTTCGTAACTGTCGTCCTTACCATTAACGTCGGTGCCTTTATATAGCCAGTGGGCGCAAACGCCTAGCTCAGCATCGTCATGCATTTCTTGAGTACGTATTTGTACTTCTAAAGGCTTTCCTTCAGGGCCAATAACGGCTGTGTGCAATGAGCGATAGCCATTTTCTTTGGGATTGGCAATATAGTCATCAAATTCTTGAGGTATATGTTTCCAAAAAGTATGAGTAATACCCAGGGCGGCATAACAATCTTTTAGTTCTGGCACCAAAATTCGTACCGCTCGAATATCATAAACCTCAGAGAAGTCGATATTTTTACGGTTCATTTTCCGCCAAATACTGTAAATATGTTTCGCCCTGCCTTCGATATCACACTCGATACCGGCCGCTTCAATAGCCGTTTTCAAAGTATCGACTACTTTACCCACATAATCTTGACGATCTAGGCGTTTTTCACGCAGCAAAGAAGCAATTTTTTTGTAGGCTTCAGGTTCAATATAACGAAAACTTAAATCTTCTAGCTCCCATTTTATATGGCCGATTCCCAAGCGGTGAGCAAGAGGTGCATATATATCAAATACTTCACGGGCCACTTTTAAGCGGTGTGCATCGGTAGCATTTTTTACCGCACGAATAATACTGGTTCGTTCAGCAAGTTTAATTAACGCAACACGCACGTCGTCAATCATCGCCACCAACATTTTACGCATGTGCTCTACTTGCGCTTCGCTTTGGCCTAATACCTTTTGCTTTGACGCTGTTTGAACCTGAGTGATGGCCGCCATTTTCAAAACGCCATCGATCAAGTTGGCAATTTCTTCGCCAAATTGACGCTCCACTTGGGTCAAGCTCAAACGTCCTTCACGCACCGGCCGATAAATTATCGCCGCCACTAAGCTGGCTTCGTCCATGTGTAGCTCGGCTAACACCTGTGTCATTTCCATCGCTATTTGCAAGCTAGAAATATTGGCATTCCACTGCTGATGATTGGCTACCGCTTCAGATTGTAACTTTTGCGCAAGATCGCATGCTGCGCGTATTCTTGTCTCATCTTTAAGCTCTACCTGATCGGCTAAGCTTTGCACCCATGCATCAACGTCTACTTTACCGTCCTGGGCTAAATGATCATCACGTACCTTAACCATGCTGATTAATCCTTAATAAATAACGCCATGGATTCCACGTGCTTAGTTTGTGGAAACATGTCCATAACAGAAATCCTTTCAATTCTAAAACCCGCATCCAACAAGGGTTTGGCATCTCTAACTAACGAACTTGGGTCGCAGGCGATATATAAAATACGACTTTTTTGTTTCACTAGCCAAGGCATCAATACACTTGCACCTGTCCTTGGCGGGTCTAATAAAATGGCATCAACCTTGGGCAATTTAAACAACAGTTCTTCGTCGGCCAAGTTCATGGCACTGGCTGTAATGTTAGTTAATCCATTTAACTTGGCATTTTCATCAATTCGCTTAGCCATAGATTTTTCGCCTTCTACGGCATAAATATGTTTAACTTTTTTGGCTAGTGGTAAGGTGAAGTTACCGATGCCTGCAAATAAATCTAAAAATACTTCACCTTCGGTTGGGGCTAACCAGTTAATTGCTTGCGCCACCATGGCAGTATTGACTTGGGCATTGCCCTGAATAAAGTTTTTAACATCGAAGGTTAAATCGCAGTTATCCACCTGATAACTAAGTGGCGTGGCGATATCTTTTGCCGTCGACGAATACAAACAATCTAATTGCTCGTCACCTTGTAACCATATTTGCACCTGTTGAGCTTGGCCCCAACTGATCAGTGCATTTTTATCATTTTGATGAAACTTTTTAAGGTAGCGCAACACAACAGCACAATCATTATCGCCGTCAATTAATTCTACTTGGGTGATACGAGACTTAGCATCTAGACCGTCGATTACTTTATGTAAAGGCTGTATTAATTTATCAAGCTTAGGCTCTAAGACTGGGCAGTTTGATATAGGGGTGAGATGACTATTGGCTTCTTCACGGAAACCCAAAATAATCTCATCTGTTTTGTTGCGATAGCGCACCCCTAATCGGGCACGGCGACGGTATCCAAATGGCTTGCTTTTGATGGGATTTGACCATGGAATAGAGTCCAGTTTCAGCTGGCGCTTTAATTGCTGATCTAACGTATTTTGCTTGTAGCCTATTTGTTTACTGCTATCTAGATGCTGTAGTTGACAGCCTCCGCATAGCTTATAGTGCCCACATTGAGGCTGAACTCGTTCTGCACTGGCCTGTAAAATCTCAAGTATCTGGCCTTGATCAAAATTACGCTTTTGATTGTCTATTTTAACACGGATTTTTTCGCTAGGCAGCGCACCAGCTACAAACAATACTTTATCTTGGCTGCGACTGACCCCTTGGGATTCATGGCTTAAGTCATGAATGTCTACTTCTCTCTCGATAGGCGTGGGTTTATTGGCTTTTTTCTTGTGTCTTACAATGGCCACAAACGTATCCTTAAATTAACAGAGCCTAATATGGCTTCAATTTTACGCATTTTAAGTTATTTTCACCCATAAACCTAGATAAGCCATTTAGGTTTATGGGTATATATACGTTTATGACTCTATTAAAGAGGATGCTCGGGGTTAGCTAAAAACACCTGATGAAAGATAGCGGTCGCCACGATCACATATAATGGCCACTATAACGGCATTCTCTAGAGTTTCATTAAGCTGCAAAGCAGCAGCAACAGAACCTCCAGAGCTAACGCCACAGAAGATTCCTTCTTCTTTAGCTAGTCTTCGCATGGTTTGCTCCGCTATATCTTGAGTAATATCTAAAATGCTATCTACCCTAGTTGAATCGAAGATAGTAGGTAAATACTCAGTTGGCCAGCGGCGAATACCTGGAATAGCCGAACCTTCTTGAGGCTGTAACCCTATAATTTGAATGTCTGGATTTTGCTCTTTCAAATATCGACTGGTTCCCATGATAGTGCCTGTTGTACCCATAGAACTAACAAAATGGGTAACGGTTCCATTTGTATCTTTCCATATTTCAGGCCCTGTGGTTTCGTAGTGCGCAATGGGGTTATCCATATTTCCAAATTGGTCCAATACAATACCTTTTCCAGCCACTTGCATTTGCTTAGCTAAGTCTCGGGCGCCTTCCATACCCTCGGCTTTACTGACTAAGATAAGTTCAGCACCATAGGCCTGCATTGACCATCGACGCTCCATGGTGGCGTTATCTGGCATGATTAAAATCATTTTATAGCCTTTAATAGCCGCTGCCATAGCTAAAGCAATACCGGTATTACCACTGGTTGCCTCTATGAGCGTATCGCCAGGCTTTATATCGCCTCGGGATTCCGCGCGCTGAATCATGCTTAAAGCAGGTCGGTCTTTCACTGACCCAGCTGGGTTGTTACCCTCTAACTTTAGCAAAATGGTATTACTGGTATTTGCGCCTAGACGCTGCAAGCGCACTAATGGGGTACGGCCTACAAAGTCGGCTATGGTTGGAAATTCCATATTAAAATCACTTAGATATAACTATTTGGGCAAATAATACGCCTAAAGTAGATGGAATTGTAATATCAAATGGCAATTTCCTTATAGCCTAAACGCCATTAACACTTCAATTAACAAGACATAAGCCTAATTACTGTTAAAATGCGACTTTTATCAATGATAGAAACTATCTAATGGACTATAGAATGGACTACAGGGGCATTCAAAAACGCTTACTTATTATCACTCTTTTGCCCTGCTTGATAACCGCTCTGGCACTTGGGAGCTATTTTAGTTTTGATCGTTTTTATCAGTTACAACACCAGTTCAAAGCTCAAGCCACTCTACTTACCCAGCAGATTGCCTTGCAGGCCCATGCAATAGTTGAACAAGACAGTTCAACTATTCTTGCTGAGAAACAAAAGTTAAGCCTCAATCACTATATGTCACTGCCAAATTTACGTGGTATCTCACTGCTAGATCCAAGCCAAAATATTCTGCAACACATTGGGCCAAAAATGCTGCCGCAGTCGTCAAACTTGATAATAGAAAACGAAATTCATCACTTTGAAACTTCTGGTAGTCTGCGTATTAAGGCTCCCGTATTTTCACCTTCCGATGTTCTGCATACTCAATTGCTGGGCTGGATTGAAATTGAACTGAATACCGACACTCAAAGGTTAAGCCAATACACTTCGCTGTTTATAAATATTTTATTAACCTTAGGTTTCTGCTTTATAGCCATATTTATGGCCTATAAGGCCAGCGCAAGAATCACCAAGCCCTTTCAACAGGTCTCCGCCACGTTAAAACAATTAGGCTCAGGCAACTTAAATGCACGCATGGGATTAAGTGCGCAGACTGAACTAAATGAACTGGCTAATGGCATTAACACTATGGCCGCCAGTCTGCAGAGATCTCAGCAAGAGATGCAAGAAAATGTTGAGCAAGCCACTGAAGATTTAAAACACACAATGGATGAGCTGGAAACTCAAAATATTGAATTAAGCATGGCTCGGCGCAGCGCTCAACAAGCAAGTAAAACAAAGTCTGAATTTTTAGCCAACATGAGCCATGAAATCCGTACCCCACTAAATGGCATTCTTGGTTTTAGTAAACTATTGGAAAAAACCCGATTAAATAAACGTCAAATGGATTATTTAAATACCATTGAAACGTCATCAAGCAGCTTATTAAGTATTATTAATGACATTTTAGATTTTTCTAAAATAGAGGCTGGCAAATTAGTGCTCGACTCTGTGCCTGTTCACCTACGTGATTTAACTGATGAAGTATTAACAATGCTAGCACCAGAAGCCCATAAAAAAGGGATTGAGCTAGCAGCACTGGTTTACCAAGATGTTCCTTACGAATTAATTGGTGACCCAGTTCGTTTGAAGCAAGTACTGACTAATTTAATAAGTAATGCTATTAAATTTACTGAATCGGGTTCGGTTATTACACGCATTATGCTTGAAGAAGAATTAGAAAATGATGTAGCCCTTAAAATAACAGTTACCGATACCGGTATTGGTTTGAGCCTAGAGCAACAAAAGAAACTGTTTAGTGCATTCAGTCAAGCCGATCCCTCAACTACTCGCCGCTTTGGTGGCACTGGTTTAGGATTAGTTATTAGTCAATATTTAGCAGCGCACATGCAAGGTGAAATTGGAGTAGAAAGTGAGGCTGGTAAAGGTTCTGTATTTTGGTTTACCGGTAAGTTTAATACCTGTGAGGTATACCAAGAAAACTGGGAAGATGCAGCCTGGTGTAATAAACGCGTCTATGTATTTTCAAATTGGGATACCAGTAGGCAAGTTTTGAACGGCCAGCTAACTCAGCTTGGTTATTTAGTAGAGTCATTCAAATCGGCAAAAGATTTAGTCTTAGCGCAAAATAAAAAACCTGCTGAGTTGATTCTATTAGATATGAATAATAATCTTGAAGCCTATTTAATTAAAGAGTTAAAAGAGCATAGCCAAGTAGTTGCATTACTAACCAGCAACGATAGCAAGTATTGGCAACAACTAGACGACTTAGGTATTCGTCGCAACTTAGTTTATCCAATTTCGTTTCATAGCTTAACTTTATTATCTCAAGAGCTTTACGAATATGAGGACAGACGACAACATTTAATGCTTCCGTTACCTGAAATTAATGTCTTGGCCGTTGATGATAACGCCCCAAATTTAGAACTACTTTCAACTTGGCTGCAAGACTTAAACGTTAATGTAACTCAAGCTCATGGAGGCTTACAGGCCGTTGAGTTTGGTATTACGCAGGCCTTTGATCTAATTTTTATGGACATTCAAATGCCCGATCTAGACGGTGTTGAAGCAACTGCTCAAATTCGGGAGCAAGGCATCAATAAATCTACCCCGTTAGTTGCGTTGACGGCTCATGCACTGGCCAATGAACGAAAAAATTTACTCAATAGCGGATTTGATGACTATTTAACAAAACCACTAAGTGAAGAGCAGCTCATTAATACTTTATCAAAATGGACTAACTTTAAAGCATCACGATTACAACAGTCCCATATTCAATACCAAAATAAATACACATCTTTATTAGGTGATGAAAGCACTAATCATGTTAAGTTGAGTAATAATATTTTAGATTGGAGTATTTGCTTAAAACTTTCAGGGGGCAAGGTCGAGTTAGCACATAAAATGGCGCAAGGTCTTATTAGCGAAGCGCAAAATTTATTAGCAATTTTAAACAGTGATGTAGAACCAGAGATTCTATTAGAACCAATCCATAAAATTCATGGGTTATGTAAATATGTTGGAGCCAAAGATTTATTAGAGCAATTAGACAAGGCTGAAACCGCTCTCAAAACAAATATAAATCAATGGAAGAAAACACGACCTGAGTTGCTACATGCTATTGAAAACTTGCTTAGGTTTACTCAAGAAAACCCCGACTGGGCTCGGGGAGATCGCAATAAATAAAATACCATAAGTTATGTTCTTATAGTAAATATGATTTTATATAATAGTACAAAATGCAATAGCATAATGCCGTTCGTCACTTAAACTAATTAGCACATTTTTTCCGCCCAAGATATTTAAACGAGCTTTTGCTTCTCCACTCAAGGTCATTATCGGTGCACCAAGTTTATTATTTGTGACTTCCATTTGCTGCCAGCCAATACCTTTGGCAATACCCGTTCCCAAGGCCTTTGCCACCGCTTCTTTTACACACCAGCGTTTAGCTAAGTAACCAATTTTTACTTGAAGATTTGCTAAACCTTCAAATTTTTTAATTTCAGACGGCGTTAAAATTCGTTGCACCAGCTTATCACCTTGCTTTGAATAAGCTTTGGCAATGCGATCTATTTCAACCATGTCTGTGCCGATGGCAATGCTCATGCTGTTACCTAGCCTTGATAAGATGCATTTTCAATAAGATCACGCATCTCTCTAACCGCTGTCTTTAAACCCACAAACATAGAATGTGCCATAATAGCGTGACCAATATTAAGCTCATTAATGCCTTTGATGGCCGCTATGGCTTCGGTGTTATGGTAATGTAAACCATGACCTGCATTTACAATTAAGCCTAAACCTAGGGCGAATTCAGTGGCTTGAGTTATTCTAATTAGCTCTTTTTGCTGCTCTTCTGGAGAAGATGCATCGGCATAATGACCAGTGTGTATTTCAATAACTGGAGCTCCACAGCGTTTTGCTGCTTCAATCTGTTGTTCGTTAGCATCAATAAATAGTGATACTTCGCTGCCCACAGCGGCTAAACGATCGCAGGCCGATTTAATATTAATTTCGTTGCCAACTACATCTAAACCACCCTCTGTGGTTAGCTCTTCGCGCTTTTCTGGGACTAAACATATGGCTGCAGGCTTTACATTTTCTGCAATGACGATCATTTCTTCGGTAACGGCCATCTCTAAATTCATACGGGTGTTCAGCATTCCACTTAATGCATATACGTCACGGTCTTGGATATGGCGGCGATCTTCACGTAAGTGCAGTGTTATGCCATCGGCGCCTGCTTCTTCGGCTTGCAGTGCTGCGTATACAGGGTCTGGATAACGAGTGCCTCGAGCTTGGCGCAAGGTGGCAATATGGTCGATGTTAACGCCTAATAAAACTCGGTTTGTAGCTTTCACATAATTCTCCTGTTGACTCAAATAGCGACTAATACATTCACTAAGATGATGATAAGCCCTTATACTGTTTTAATAATTCACGGGCTTGGATAGGTTTATAACCAATTATCGGTCTAATTGCCAAACGTAACAGCCGTTTAGACATTTTTAATGTACTAGATGCAGAAAAGTCTAGATGAGATAAATTAATTAAATCACCGCCTAAAAAACAACCATTTGGATTTGAGTTTACGTAGGCTTGCGATACTTGGGTCATACCTTGTTCAACAAAAAAACCGTAATATGAAGTTTCAGCGACCACTTCACCGGTTTTAAAATCTACCTCCCATTGATAGTTTTGCCCCATGTGCTCTAGAACAGTTAATTCAAACTGCCTTAAAGATTGCTCTAAGTCATCACTGTTTAAACTTACCAATGACGCCTCGTAAGCATCAAATAATGCTTCGTCTTCTATTTCGATCTGGCTGCGCAACGCTCTTAAGATGATTTCGTTAACATAAAAGCCACTAAATAAAGCATCACCTTTTAAGGCTAACGGAAGGCTTAAGCTTTCGTATCTATCAAGGTTTTTAAGATCGGAGTCGCCACTAAAAAAAATACTATAGTTGACAAAAGGTTGTAGGCTTTGGCCCTGCATAAGATTACGTTTCATGCCTCGGGCCATGCAGCGTATTAGGCCATAATCTGGGGTGATTAAATCCACCAACGCACTGGTTTCTTTATATGATCGAACATGCAAAACATAGGCTTTTTGTTTAATCATATTAAAGAGAGTGCTGTCATTATGTCTGTTACTGAATTATTTTTAGTCTATGTCGTTGTACCCTAGTGATTTTAGCGCGCGTTCGTCATCTGCCCAGCCGCCTTTCACTTTGACCCAAGTATTAAGCATAACTTTCATGCCAAACATTTCTTCCATATCTTTGCGAGCGTCTGTGCCAATTAGTTTAATACGAGCACCCTTGTCACCAATTAAAATTTTCTTTTGGCCATCACGCTCCACTAAAATAAGCGCGTGTATGGTAATTAAACGATCGGTCTCTTCATATTTTTCAATCTCAACCGTCATAGAATAAGGTAATTCGTCGCCTAGTTGACGCATGATTTTTTCTCGTACCAATTCAGCTGCTAAAAAGCGTACGGTACGATCAGTAAACTGATCTTTGTCATAAAAGTGCTCACCTTCAGGAATGTAGTTAGCAATTTTATGCTCTAACTCTTCTACATTTTTACCCAGCTTGGCACTAATTGGAAACATTTCTAAAAAGTCATGTTTCTTGGCAACTTCCTGCATAAATGGTAATAGCTCAGACTTATCTGCTAAAAAATCTACTTTATTAACAGCTAAAATACACGGTACTTTAGCCGCTTTTATTTTTTCTAGAACCACTTGGTCTTGGTCTGTCCATTTAGTTCTATCAATAACAAATACTACCAAGTCCACATCTTTTATGGTGCTAGAAGCTACTTTATTAATGTATCGATTTAATGCTTTTTCAGCATAACCTTCATGCAGCCCTGGTGTATCTACATAAATAGCTTGAACTTCATCTGTAGTTTTCATTCCAAGAATTTGATGACGCGTGGTTTGCGGCTTTCTTGAGGTAATGCTTAACTTTTGACCTAAGATACGATTAAGTAACGTCGATTTACCTACGTTGGGGCGGCCAACTATGGCAATGTATCCACATTTTTCAGTCATTCTTCAGCTCCTAATGTTTTAAGGGCTTTTCGGGCCGCACTTTGTTCAGCTAGTCTTCGGCTACTGCCGGTGCCTACTGTAGATTCTTTTAAACTTTCAACCTGGCAAGACACTTTGAACTTTTGATCATGGGCCTGACCAAATACTTCAATCACATCATATTTAGGTAATCGGTTTTGTGTTTTTTGCATGTATTCTTGCAGACGTGTTTTAGAGTCTTTTAAATTGTCGTTTTCTTTCATGGCATCTAAACGGCTGCTATACCAGTCAAGCACTCGCTCTTGGGTAACAAGAAACCCTGCGTCAGAATAAATTGCGCCAATAATAGCTTCTACAGCATCGGCTAAAATTGATTCCCGGTTGAACCCGCCACTTTTTAATTCACCTGAGCCTAATACTAAAAACTCGCCTAAATCAAAATGACGACCTAATTCAGCTAATGTAGTCCCACGAACTAAGCCAGCTCGTAAACGGCTTAACTTACCTTCTTTGGCATTTGGAAATTTTAAAAATAGTGCTTCTGCTATAACAAAATTAACAATTGAGTCGCCTAAAAACTCTAAGCGTTCGTTATTTTTACCACCCTTACTTCTATGAGTGAGTGCTAGCTGGATAAGACTTTCATCTTTGAAGGTATAGCCAATGCGTTGGCTTAATTTTAATAAGGGATTATTCACTGAATGTCTACATAATGCTCAAATGTGGCAACAAGCTCTATATTTGAAAAGAAGCCTGCGCGTCGTTCATATACCATTTCAATCGCAATATCAGAACCTTGGCCCGTCACTTCTACAAACTCGACTAATTCATCAATGCCATTAATACCAAATCTTTTTGCGATCATTTCTTCAACTCTACCGCGTGTCATGTTGCCACTAGTCGCTTCTTCGGCTAAATTTTCGAATACCGTTTCGACGCTCATGTCATCTGAATAAAATGGCACAACTTTCATAATCAAAACTAAGCCCATAATCGCTAGAATCAACATAGCAAGCAATGGAATGGCCCCTGCACCTTGTTGTTTACGCATTTTATATCCTTAGTTTGATTTATTCGTTTCAAGTTTAGCTATAAGTTTAGCCACAAGCATTAAACTTGTCATATAGACCGCCATTCAGCAGTCTATATGTATATTTTTAACTGTTTATAGCACTTAAAGCTAATGATTAAACTGGTTAAGCATCCACTGATAATACAGCATGGAAAGCTGACTGTGGTACTTCTACATTACCCACTTGCTTCATGCGCTTTTTACCATCTTTTTGTTTCTGCAATAGCTTTTTCTTACGGCTAACATCGCCGCCATAACATTTAGCCGTTACATTTTTACGTAAAGCTTTTACCGTTGAGCGGGATACAATGTTACTGCCGATAGCTGACTGAATAGCCACATCAAACATTTGACGAGGAATTAATTCAGCTAATTTTTCACATAATGCTCGACCGTAGCTACGAGTTTTATCGCGGTGAATAATCACCGCTAAAGCATCTACCCTTTCGCCATTAATTAAAATATCCATTCTTACCAACGGGGCCGCTTGAAAATATGAAAAACCATAATCAAGTGACGCATAACCTCTACTAACTGATTTTAGTCGATCAAAAAAGTCACCAACTACTTCACTCATTGGAATATCGTATTTAAGCGCCACCTGGGTGCCGGTAAAGTTCATTTCACGCTGAACACCACGTTTATCCATGCATAATGTAATAACATTACCTACCATTTCTTTGGGGACAAGGATATTGGCTTCACAGATAGGCTCGCGCAGTTCAGCAATTTTGCTTGGCTCCGGAAGCTTTGATGGGTTGGCTACTTCGATAACAGACCCGTCTTCCATAGATAATTCGTAAACTACTGTGGGAGCCGTGGTGATTAAATCTAGATTGTATTCACGCTCTAAACGCTCTTGAATGATCTCAAGGTGCAGCATACCTAAGAAGCCACATCGATAACCTAGGCCCAAAGCATCTGATGATTCTGGTTCAAAAAATAGCGATGCGTCGTTAAGTGATAACTTATCTAAAGCATCTCGAAAGTCTTCGTACTGATCTGAAGAGACAGGAAATAAACCGGCATATACTTGAGGTTTAACTTTTGCAAAACCCGGTAACATTGCGGTTTGATCAGCTTTTTTGCTTAACGCAATAGTATCGCCAACAGGTGCGCCGTGAATATCTTTAATGCCTGCGCAAATAAAACCTACTTCACCTGCTTTTAATACATTAGTCACTACACGCTTAGGTGTGAATATACCTACGCTGTCAGTTTGCCAATCACGGCCGGTACTCATTACACGAATCTTGTCACCCTTTCTCAAGGTTCCATTTTTCACTCGCACAAGCGATACAACACCCATATAACTATCAAACCACGAGTCAATAATTAAGCACTGTAAGTCAGCATCTACGTCACCCTGTGGAGCGGGGATTTTTTTAATTAGGTCTTCTAATACATCTTCAATGCCTAGACCACTTTTAGCGCTACAGCGCACTGCATCGCTTGCATCGATACCAATAATTTCTTCAATTTCTTGAGCAACCTTATCGGGATCGGCTTGTGGTAAGTCCATTTTATTTAATACGGGTACCACTTCTAGGTCTTGCTCAATTGCGGTATAGCAGTTGGCTACAGACTGAGCTTCTACACCCTGTGCGGCATCAACTACCAGCAAAGCACCTTCGCAGGCCGCTAAAGAACGAGAAACTTCATAGCTGAAATCTACGTGCCCTGGGGTATCGATGAAATTTAGCTGATAAGTTTTACCATCTTTAGAATTGTAATTTAGCGTTACGCTTTGCGCTTTGATAGTTATGCCGCGTTCGCGCTCAATATCCATGCTGTCCAATACTTGGGCCTGCATTTCTCGGTCGGATAGACCTTCGCAGTGAGATATAAAGCGGTCGGCCAGAGTTGATTTACCATGGTCGATATGGGCGATAATTGAGAAATTGCGTATGTGTTCCAGACTGCTCACAGACAAGTAAACCTAATAGGTGAAATTAGCCGGAATAGTACACGATATCAGTGATTGACGGTAGTTAGGAAAGACGCATAACACACAATTATGTGGTTATGCGCTAGAAATAATAAGTTAAGCCCTAGACAAAGCTTAAATTACGGGCCAGTCGGAGGCTAATCGTTGACTCGAAGCGAGATAAACATAGGTGCTCCGCGACGGACTATACGCATTGGTACAAGCCGACCGCTTGGTAACTTACTAACCACACGCTCGAAATCGCCCATATTACGAATAATTTCGCTGTAGACCATTGTAATCACGTCGCCGTTAATTAAGCCTGCATTAGCGCCCGGACCCTGGGTAACTTTGCTAACTAAAACACCTTCAGTATCTAATTTTTGCTTTTGAGTAGCCGTTAGCTCGGTAACTTCGATACCAAGACGATTAGATTTAATGTTTTTAGCAAGTTCGGGCTGAAGGCGAGCACTGCCGCCCTCTTGCGGCAACGCGCCTATTTTCACCATCAAGATTTTAGTTTTTCCATTGCGGATAACTTTTAGCTTTGAATTTGAACCTGGGCGAACACGACCAACTAAGTGAGGTAAGTCGCTGCTTAGAATCACTGGATTACCATTAAATTCAGTAATAATATCTCCAGACTTAAGCCCAGATTCATCCGCTGGTCCGTTTTGAACAACTTGACTAACCAACGCGCCAGCTGCTTTTTTAAGTCCAAACGATTCAGCTAAATCTTTGTCCACTTCTTGGATAGCAACCCCTAACCAACCTCTGGTGACTGTGCCTGTTTCTTTAAGCTGGTCTACCACTTCCATGGCTACGTTAATAGGGATCGCAAAACTAAGCCCCATAAAACCGCCACTTCGTGTATATATTTGCGAGTTAATACCCACCACTTCACCCTCTAAGTTAAATAGAGGGCCACCCGAGTTACCCGGATTAATAGCCACATCAGTCTGGATAAAAGGCACATAATTTTCATTTGGCAAGCTGCGACCCTTGGCGCTCACAATGCCTGCTGTTACCGAATAATCAAACCCAAACGGACTGCCGATTGCCACTACCCAGCCACCTACTTTCAACTTGTCACTATTGCCAATATCTACAGTAGGTAAATACTCAGCTTCAATTTTTAGTAGCGCCAAGTCCGAACTTACGTCTGAACCGATTAATTTAGCCTCAAATTCACGGCGATCATTCAAACGAACAAATATTTGATCCGCACCGTCGATTACATGGTTATTTGTTAATACATAGCCGTCATTGCTTACAATAAAACCCGAACCTAGAGACGCACGCTCTTGAGACTGGCCTCGCGGGCTATTATGAGGGTTTGGGTTAGAACGCGGATTTTGTGGTACTCCGAAAAAATGCCTGAATATTTCAGGCATACCTTCGGGTAATTCCATATTGCCACCATGCCTAGAAGTGGTTTTTTGGGTCGTACTTATATTGACTACAGCGGGTCCCGCATCTTCTACTAGCTCAGTAAAATCAGGTAATTGCGCTGAAGCGAGCGCTGACAAATATAATGCACATACAAAAAACATAGACTTGATTAAAACGGCCTTCATATTTACTCCACTTCACACATTGGAATGTGCATTTGCTCTGAATTTATTTTACGCACTAACTGGGGATTCCACTGATCAAAATCAAGGGTTTTAGATTTGATATTTACCCATAAAAAACCAACTATTAAAGCAATAAACGACATTAAAATAATGCCGCCTTCCTGGATTCCCAATGAAGTACCTAATAACGCAATAAAAATCATGCTTAACAAAGGAACACCATACATAAGCATAGACGATCTTAAAATGGCCTGTTCCGGCACCCCTATAATGACCTGCTCATTTGGCTGAACGTCCATGCCATTGCGGGCAACAGGAATATCTATCTGCTTTTGGCCTATTTTTGCCAGCAAACTATGACCACAGCCTTTTTGTACTTGGCAAGAACCGCATGCTGTTTGCTGTATAGCCTGCACCCACACAATGTCACTTTCAACTTTTAAGACTAACGCAGATTCTTCAACCATATCTTTCCATTTAACTGTGATAACTAACGCAATTCTACACTTTGAGCTATTTTTTGCGCTGTGGCAGCCGGTATTTCCCCTACCACAGTAATGCGGTGAGTCTTACCTTGCCATTGTTTATGCTGAACCGCTAGCGCTGTTGGTCCTGACTGAGCAATACCTTCGTCTTGTACTTTATCAACCGCTTCAACATAAATTGAAAACATCACAATACCATCACTGTAAATACGGCGAGCCGATAATTCAGGGGTATGGCCAGCAGCTGTTTGGTCCATAAAACCAATGGGAGTCCAATTTAACCGCCACTCTAATATGTCGGCAGATGTAGCCTTTAACAGCACGGGTGACTGGGCTAGCTTAAGCTCAATACCTTGGTTTCGAGGTTCAAAGCGTGCTTCTTCAAACTCTAGGTCTGGTTTAAAATAACTAAACATATATCGCTCTAGTACTTGGCCATTGCGAGCTATTAATTCAGTTCTTAAAGGTACTGTGGTTTGCTGATCTATCCACACCTGATAGAAGTGCCGCGTGGCATCTTTAGGGGATAATTGCACGCCCACTACTGGACGACCTGCCACACGCTGAGTACCCAAAATTTTAAACTCGTAAGCCTTACTCAACTGGCCAATACTGCCCATGGCTTTATTACCAAACGGCGCATTACCTTGTTTTTGTAATTGCTCTACCGATGAGTCGGGATGAATGCAAAATAGCTCTTCACCGCGCCGAATTATCTCTCGCACAGGACCATCTAGATGCATCATCCGCTCCCATATATTGCCGTCGTTAATACCATGTACAATTTCGACATTTTGTACCTGGTTTCCAACTTGGTGCGAGAAAATACCCTGGTACATAGCATTAGGTGATTGCTCCAGCATTTGCTCGTAAAGGCTTTCAGCTGTAGGAGACTGTTTGATATCAGCGGTTAATGCTGGCTCTAATGCATCTGCAAAACTAACTACAGATACACCCACCAGCACGGCCGTCACTAGCCAACGAATCATTAATTATCCTTACCTTGATTAGATGTTTCAAAGTTAACCACTCGAGCAAATGGCATTGACGTGCGACCTTGGCCTAAAGCACTGTCTTGCGCATGCTGTTTAAGGTAACTATTTAAACGCTCTTGTGCTTGCTGAAGTTGAGCCTCGTTCAGATCAGAGCTGAGACCAGAGTTAAGATCTGAGCCTTGCTGCTGAGCGATCATAAGCGGACCTTTTCTTGGTGTCTGCTCTGGTGTCACAATTTCAACCTTAGTTTCAGATGCAAATTGCTGACCGCCAGTTGCATCAACTAATGGATTAAAACGTGCAACCAGTACTACCGCCAAAGTCACCGAGGCAGCGATAGAAAAACCACCGACCATTTTTAGCCAGCCTTTGTTTGTGCCCTGCTCAGCCCCTTCAAAAGACTGATCTGCTATGGCCGCACTAACAGCACTACTGATATCAATATGACTGAAGTCTGATACTGTGCCTTTTATGGCATCGCTGCCAATATGGTAACGGGACCAAGTTTGTTTTAATTCTGGACTGCCCTCTACATCTTTTAAAGTTCGATGCAGTGCTAGCTCGTCCGATTCGCCATCCATTAAGGCTGACAAGGATTCAATTTTGTTATCACTCATAAGTCACCTCTGTGGTTAGCCTTTTGCTGTTTTGCTTTGTGTATCTTTTAGCAAAGGTGCCATTGCTTTATCAATGGACTCCCTTGCTCTGAATATACGCGAACGAACCGTGCCTATTGGACAATCCATTACTTCTCCTATTTCTTCGTAGCTCATGCCTTCTAATTCACGCAACCGAATAGCGGTACGTAACTCGTCTGGTAATTGCTCAATGGCCGCAAACACCACTTGTTTTAATTGATCACGGGCAATGATGCTTTCTGGCGTGGCAATATCTTTCAGAGACCCTGCAGAGCTATAATGTTCCGCATCATTTACATCAATATCTTGTGTCGGAGGCCTGCGCCCCTGAGTAACTAAGTAATTCTTAGCGGTATTAACAGCAATACGATATAGCCAAGTATAAAACTGACTATCGCCCCTGAAGTTCTTTAACGCCCTATAGGCTTTTATAAACGCCTCTTGCGTTACATCAGGCACCTCCCCCATATCCACATAACGGGATACGAGCGACATTATTTTGTGCTGATGCTTGAGTACTAACAGATCAAATGCGCGTTTATCGCCCTTTTGAACTCTTAATACCAACTGCTTATCTGAATCTTGTAGCGACATTGCTCCCCCGCGCTTTACGCGCCAGCATTAGAAAGTCCCATTTATTTTGATGTAAATATCTTATTGGGTACTAACCAAACATGCATTCCTCATGACAACATTAGAAGGGAACCTAACCAAAAAGTTCCACCCTACTGAAATAATACTTAAGTTTTAATCATTGTAATGGCTTAAAGCTTATTTGTACCGCTTGAAGACTTCTTAATTAATCATCTTCGCAGTATAGTGGCACACATAAATATATGAAAATTAAAGGTTATATATGGATCAGCGACAGGTTTTTGATGTTTTGGTCATTGGCAGTGGTGCCGCCGGTTTAGCCGTTGCCCTTAGCGTGGCAGACTCGGCAAAGGTAGCTGTGTTAAGTAAAGACACACTTATTAGTGGCAGCACACGCTGGGCACAAGGTGGTATTGCAGCTGTTTTAGACAGCGAAGACTCTTCTCAAGCTCACATTAAAGATACCCTAACCGCTGGCGCAGGATTATGTAACTACAATGCAGTCAAACAGACAGTCGAAAATGGCGCTGATGCTATTAATTGGTTAATTGATCAGCAAGTTCAATTTAGTAAAGAAGGCGACGACTTCCACCTAACCAAAGAAGGCGGCCACAGCCATCGACGCATTATTCATGCTGCCGACGCCACT
>JAWUVO010000004.1:0-16319 GCA_034112325.1 Bermanella sp.
TTTAGCGGCACATTTAAATACAAGCTGGAAAGCCAAAGTAATTCAAATAATTGTGACATCGGGTATTTATAATGTCAGTCGAGATCGGGTGGCAGATCATTTGAATGTCAGCACCCGAACACTACAGCGACGCCTAAAGGAGGAGGGTACTAACTTTTTAGAAGTAGTGGATATCCAGCGCAAGCAAAAAGCCTATGAATTAATATGTAAAACACATAAGGGTTTGAAAGAAGTAGCATTAGACTTGGGTTTTTCAGAGTCATCTACTTTTTACCGAGCTTGTCATCGCTGGTTTGATCAGACCCCTAATTCTATGCGACAAATAGAGCGTTAAATGGCGGGCTTTAATAGGTTCTCATCGTTTATAGCCGACTCTATTAGCAATCTAAACCAGCTATTTACAGGGTTGTCTGTTTGTTTTTTGTGCCAGTATAAATAAATATCAAAGTTACTGGCTTTAAAGGGCATAGGAAATACACTTAGGTTATCAAATTGTTTTGCTAACACCATGCCGTAAGCTCTTGGCATTGTCAGCATAAAATTAGAATTGTTTGCTACTTGGCAGGCCGAAAAATAATGCTGGCAACGCAATGAAATATTACGTTTAAAGTCTAGCTCGTTCACTGCGTAATCGACCAAGTCTGGACCTGAGGGGCGACTACTCACTAATATATGCTTGGCATCAACGTAATCTTGTTTGCTCATACTTGCCGATTTAAAATGGTCTTTATTGGTCAGTACAATTAGGTCATCTTCAATAAGTTTTTGCTGCTGAATATCGGCTTTTGTTGGCAGTAAAACATCTACCACAAAATCTAATTCTCCTGAAGCTAGCTTTGCATCAGTCTCCTTTCTATCCATTATTACGCTGGCAATTTGGATGCCAGGGGCTTCTTGCTCAAGCTTCTTTAAAACCGGCGTTAACAGAGTTGCTTCAATCATGTTGCGCATGGCGATCGTATAAGTTTTATTGGCAGTACTTGGGTCAAATTGATGAGCAGTTTGTAGTGCATAATTTAGCTGAGCCAGTGCTTGCTGAATCTCGGGAAATAGTTTTTGCGCGGCAGCCGTGGGGCGCATTTTATGCCCATGTCGGGTAAATAATGGATCGTCTACTTTATCTCTAAGTCTTGAAAGAGCATGACTGACGGCAGGCTGCGTAAGATTAAGCCGCTCGGCCGCCTTAGTGAGGCTACCCTCGGTATAAATGGCTTCAAATACTGTAAAAAGGTTTAAATCTATTTTCATAATGTCTCCCGCTCAATCAATATAAAGTACTATTATAAAAATTAATAGTGTGGAATTAAAATTATTCATTAGATTAATAGTTAGTTTAAGCATAATGTGAGCACTAAATAATGAAACAGATGTTTTAATTACTAAGCGATAGATGAAATTTATAGGCTGGATAGGCGGTAAGTGACTATTTATAAGGTTGCTTATTAGCGAATGAAAGTGCAGTTTATATCGATACAATAACGCTAGTAAAAATAATAATCTCAACAATAGGCTTCTCATGAAAAGAATTTTTATAACAGGCGCAGCAAGTGGTTTAGGGTTGGCATTAGCAACCTATTACAGTGCAAAAGGCTGGTCTGTTTGTATTGCTGATATTCAAGTTGAAGCGGGCCAAGCGCAAGCTGAAAAATTGAAAGCTGAGTATAAACAAGACTGCTTCTTTTTGAAGTTAGACGTAACAAGTGAAGACGAGTGGCATAGTGCAGCGGCAGAAATCGGTAAGCGCTGGCAGGGTTTAGATTGCTTGGTAAATAACGCAGGTGTTGCATCAAGTGGTGATATAGACCAGTTGTCTATGAAAGATTTCCAGTGGACAATGGATATAAACGTAATGGGTGTCGTGAAAGGCTGTTACGTTTTCACCCCTATGATTAAGAAAAGTAAAGGCTCTATCATTAATGTAGCCTCTATGGCTGGGTTAATCCACATGTCTTCAATGTCGGCATATAACGCTTCTAAAGCTGCTGTTGTGGCATTATCAGAAACTATGTACGCCGAACTAAGTGCTTACGGAGTGCACGTGGGAGTGTTATGTCCTGCGTTCTTCCAAACTAACCTAACTAAAAATATGCGGGTTACCGATAATTCAGGGCTAAAAATTGCCAATAAACTGATGGAACGCTCAAAAATACAAGCCGAAGATGTGGCTAAAGCGGTTTATGATGCTGTTGAAAATAAAACATTCTATATATTGACTCATCCAAAAGAAAAAATGTATTGGAGACTTAAACGTTTTTTACCAAGTGTTTATTTTTCTCAAATGAAAAAGATGGGAAGCGTTTTTAAGCGAGCTAACGAATCCAGTAAAAACCCTAGTAAATAATAAGGTAAATGAATATGAGTGTATTAGATCAAGCTGGCAACATTCGAATCGGTGAAGAACTCGATGTAGCTATAATTGATGGTTACATGAAACAGCATATTACAGGCCTGCAGGGCGAGCCAGTTATTACCCAGTTTCCTGGTGGCGCAAGTAATTTAACCTATCAAATTAGCTATGGTGAGCAAGCGTATATTTTACGTCGACCACCGTTTGGTAAAATTGCCAAAGGTGCCCATGATATGTTGCGCGAAGCTAATATTATGCAAGCGCTTAAGCCCGTATATCCGTATGTACCAGATATTCTTGCCATATGTGAAGACGACAGTGTATTAGGCTGTAACTTCTATGTAATGCAAAAATTAACGGGTGTTATACCCCGTCAAAATATGCCTAAAGAATTACAACTGGAAGAAGCTGAAACTCGTAACATGTGTTTAAGTGTTATTGATAAGGTTATCGAACTTCACCAAGTTAATGTTAAAGGTACCGAATTAGAAAAGCTCGGCAAAGGCGCAGGATATGTAGAACGCCAAATAATGGGCTGGAGTGATCGTTATGTTAAATCAATGACAGACGATGCCACCGATTTTGCCAAGGTTATGGATTGGTTAAAGTCTAATATGCCAGAAGACGTTGCCCAGGTTTTAATCCACAATGACTTTCGTTTAGACAATGTGGTGCTAAACGCAGAAAATACCAGTGAAGTAATTGGTGTTTTAGATTGGGAAATGGCCACTATTGGCGACCCATTAATGGACTTAGGTAATACTTTAGCCTACTGGATTGAAGCAGATGATGAAGCTCAATTTCAATTGATGCGCCGTCAGCCTACCCATTTAAAAGGCATGCTAACGCGTCAGCAAGTGATTGATTATTACTTAGAAAAAACTGGCTACCAAGTAGAAAGTTTTGTTTATTATGAAGTATATGGCTTGTTCCGTTTGGCCGTTATTATGCAGCAAATTTATTATCGATTTTTTCATGGGCAAACTAAAGATACGCGTTTTGCTAGTTTTGTGCATGCCAGCAAATACCTTGAAAGTCGCTGCTTAAAATTAATAGATAACAAATAACAATGTCGACTTTATATCTTGTGCGCCACGGTCAAGCCAGTTTTGGAAAAGAGGATTACGATCAGCTTTCAGAACTGGGTTACCAACAGGCGAAAATTACAGGGGAGTATTTGGCAAAAATAACTGCCCCGAGTATTTTTGTCAGTGGCTCTTTAAAGCGCCAAAAGCAAACTTTACAAGAAATAAAAAAAGGTTTCAGTGATCAAATTAATCAAACGGCTAAATCATTAGAACTAGACGCATTTAATGAATTTGATCATCGTAATATACTTGAAGTTGTGCACCCTAAGTTAAAAGAAACTCATGCAGATATGCTGGCTAGTGTAACCACGTGTGAAATAGCACTTAAAGAGTTTTTGCAGTTATACAAGGCTGCTATTTATCGATGGGTAAAAAATGAAGGTGATTTTAAAGAAAACTTTTCTATATTTACACATCGTATAGAAACAGGTCTTAAATCGCTAATGAGCTTGCTTAATGCTAAGCAAGGCCAAGATATTATCTTGGTAAGCTCGGCTGGTCCAATCTCAAGTTGCATGCAGTTTGGCACCGATATGTCAGCTGAGAATGCATTTTCTTTATGCGATGTAATGGTAAATACCGCTATAAGCTCATTAAAGTTTGATGAGGATTTATCACCCGTAATGTCTTACTTTAATAATTTTCAACATTTAGTAAATGCTGAAAGCGAAGTGACTTACCGTTAAAATTAATCGTTTAAAAAAACAATATTTTTATAGGAGTTAAAAAATGAGTACAAATTTATTTGATCTAACCGGTAAAGTTGCATTGGTAACAGGCGCTAGTCGTGGAATTGGCGAAAGCATTGCTAAATTATTAGCTGAGCAGGGCGCACATGTAATTGTATCTAGCCGAAAAATTGATGGTTGCCAGGCCGTTGTAGATCAAATTATAGAAGCGGGTAACTCGGCTGAAGCGATTCCTTGTCATATTGGTGAAATGGATCAAATAGAAACATTATTTTCGGTTATTAAAGAGAAATTTGGTAAGTTAGATATTTTAGTTAATAACGCAGCAACAAATCCATATTTCGGTCATATTTTAGATACCGATTTAGGTGCTTATCAAAAAACTGTTGATGTAAATATTCGTGGTTATTTCTTCATGTGTATCGAAGGCGGTAAATTAATGAAGAAAAATGGCGGCGGTGCCATATTAAACGTGGCGTCAATTAACGGTGTGATTCCAGGACCAATGCAAGGAATATACAGCATTACTAAAGCGGCCGTTATTAGTATGACTAAATCGTTCGCACAAGAGTGTGGAGCAATGGGTATTCGTGTTAATGCACTATTACCAGGGGCAACCGATACAAAGTTTGCTTCTACTTTAGTTAAAAACCCTGTGATATTAGAAAAAGCGTTAGCTCATATTCCTATGAAGCGCGTAGCTGATCCTAGTGAAATGGCAGGAACTGTTTTGTACTTAGTAAGTGATGCTGCCAGCTATACTACAGGTGCTTGTGTGAATGTAGATGGTGGGTTTTTAACGATCTAACATATTCAAAAGTACTAAAAGCTTAAATAGTCTAGGCGTTGCCAGTCATAAATTTAGATATGACTGACAACGCTTTTTTTATAGTTGTATATTAGGTAATGTGGCTATACATAATAAAAAATAATCATTGAGAAAACCATGAAAAAACTAATCATCATAAGTTTGTCGGCTATTTTTGTCGGGTATTTACTCTTTTGGCCAGTAGAAATTGAGCCAGTTTCATGGGACGCTCCCAAGAATGAGGGCTACGTCGACCGTTTTTCTCAAAACCAACAGCTTAGTCAAATTCAACGTATCGATCTTTCTGGTAAAGTAGGGCCGGAGGATTATGCTTTGAACCAAAATGGAACAATTTATTTTGGACTTTTAGGTGGTGAAATTGGCTTTTTAGATCAAGCAGGAAAATTGCATTCTTGGGTTAATACTAAAGGCCGACCACTGGGTTTAGAGTTTGATAAAAAAGGTAATCTTATTGTTGCAGATGCTTTTGAAGGATTATTAGAAATATCGCCTGAAGGTATTATTAACACACTGGTAACTGAAGTTGATGGTATTCCGCTAAATTATGCAGATGATGTGGATGTTGCAGATAACGGCAAGATATATTTTACTGATGCTTCGACTAAGTTCCATGCAAAACAATACGGTACTTTTGCAGCCAGTATGCTGGATATTATGGAGCACGGTGGTCATGGTCGAGTGTTAGAATATGATCCAGCTACTAAGCAAGCTACCACAGTAGTATCTGGTTTGGACTTTGCTAATGGTATAACAATCAGTCATGACCAGAGCTGGGTGTTGGTGAATGAAACTGGTACGTATCGTGTTTTAAGAGTGGGTATTACTAATTCAAATAAGGGACAGGTAGAAACGGTTATTGAAAACTTACCTGGTTTTCCAGATAATATTAGTCGTGGTTCGAATAATGTTTACTGGGTAGGACTAGTTAGTCCGCGAAGTGCTGCGCTAGATGCATTGTCTGGCTCTGGCTTTTTGCGTAAAGTTGTGCAGCGTTTACCTACGTTCTTACAGCCTAAAGCAAAACATTTTGGACATATTATTGCGATTAATGATCAAGGCGAAGTAGTTCATAATCTTCAAGATCCACTAGGTATGTATGGCCATACCACAGGTGCTATAGAAGTTGGAGCTGACTTATATGTGAGTAGCTTACTTGATACTGCATTAGGCAAAACGGCTAATATAAATATAGCGATTGAGAAGTAATTGAAAAGTGATTAAAAATTAATTCAGTAAATTTGAAAGCTAGGTTTGTCTAAAGCCTAGTTTTCAGCCACTGCCATAAATATCACCTGGCCTTCGCCAAATTCTTTTGTACGTATGGTTAAATCTAAACGCTTATCTTTTGCCGTAGCCCCAATTTGATCTAGTCGATCAAACGGCTTAGGAATCATATGGACACTTTTCGCTTCTAGATCTTGCTGAGTTAGTGGGTCATAAAATAAAGCACTTATCATTTGCATCAAGCCTTGTATTTTATCCAATTGTTTTTTGGTAATAACTTTAGTTTTAATCGACTCTAAGATATTTTCTGCTGCTTTTTTATCAAACGAACAACTTAGAATAGCAGCCGAGCGAATATCAAGTATGCACATGGCTTTAGTTGTTTTTTTATCATGGCCCGTAAATAATACAATAACATAAGGTAGGTGAGCATAATTAATATCGGTAGAATTTGAAGGTACAATTTCTAAACCCTTAAAATTAAATCCAGCCGCTATTTTCCCTAAGGCCTGGATACTAGGTAACTGTAAATCATAGCCCGATGTACCGTCATTAGATGGTAAATTGGATAGTAGTTTCTGGCTTTCAATTGCCCCTTGGACAATAGGAATTACGGTTTTTTGTAGCTCAAGTAAATTAAATGGTTTGTGCAAGACAAATAATGCACCTGCTTCTTTGGCTTGAAGAATTAGCCTTGGGTTAGTTTCAGTGGTTACTAAGCCTATCTTTAACTCAAGGCCTCTTTTTTGCACCTCTTTTAAAAGCTCAATGCCACTCATATTCGGCATATGCCAGTCCGTAATCACTACATCAGGATGCCAGCTTTCAATAATTTTAAGCGCCTGTACACCATCCTCAGCCAGTTGATAGTCATTATCTACATAACCTGCCTTTTTAAGGCTGCGCTTAATAATGGCCTGCATTGCGAGGCTGTCATCTACAATTAAAAACTTCATTAACGGCAAAAATATCCAGATTAGACTTAACTGTAAGTATAGGTATAGATAATAGAAACGCAGGTGTGAAAGTCTTAGAAACCCATAAGTACCTTCATGTAATTATATTAAGGTACTTATAATTCAATGGGTTAGGCTATTTTTATAGTATGAATTTTAAATAGGAAATAAATGAGTACAGAATTAATCATTATTTTAGAGCTAGTAGCCGTTCTGGTCATTATATTGCTGATTAGTGTGGTTGTATGGCGAGATAAATCTAGCGAGATTGCTGAACTTAGAGAGGTTAATCAAGCCTTAATTGTTCAGTTAGAGCAAATGCAATCGATACTAGATGCTAAGAAAGACAATCAGGAATCTGTAAATGAAAAATTTCGAGATCTTGAGGATGAACTCGATGAGCAAATTAATGACAATCTTGGTGAATCTGACATCAGTCTTGGCAATATGGAGCGCATACTCAACGAGCAAAAGGAGACTTTGACAGGCTTGGACAATTTACTTAAGCAGCCAGAACCAGATGTAGAAGCTTCAAAGCTTGAAATTATCAAATTATTAAAGCAGTTATCTAACAATGAAGATCTTCTTGCATCAAATAGGCTTGATCTGAAAGATTCAGCTGAAAAAGTTAAAGGGCTAAAACAAAAAATGCGAGATCTGTCTAAAGAAATTATTTCTTTAAACACACTAGAAGCCAGCGAAAACCGATTAAAGCGTGATAAAACCCGATTAGCTGGTCGAATAGACGAGATAAAAGAAAAGTATGAAAACCAGAAAATAATTGCAAGAAACCTTAAAAATGAGCTTAAAACTAGCTTTAAAGCCAGTGAGGTTGAAGCAATGAAAAATGATTTAAAAAATACTGAGGAACAACTTAGAAGGACTATTATAGAGAAGACTTTTATTGAACAGCATTATTTAGAGCTAGCTAACAATGATGACCCTGAAGAATTGAACAGAGAATTAAAACGAGTTCATAGAGAAATTAAGCAATTAGAAAAAAGCATTCTTGACTCCGAGTAATTAATGAAATATTAATGTCATAAATATTTGCTAAATTAGCAATATTAATTAGCAGTATAAACTAGGTTGGAATAAGTTGTGAACGAAATAATTTTAGCTTGCATAGTACGCGCTGGTAGCAATATTAATCTTAGATATTTTTTATTTTTTCCCATTTTTTTATTCAGTATAACTACAAATGCCGAACTAGATTCTCCACAGAAGATAGTATCATTAAGCAACGATTTTGCAGTTAGGATTGAAGTATTAAATGATTTCATAGCAAGTTATGATTTTAAATGCCCTTCTACATTAACCGAAGCTCAGCTTATATCTTTATTGAACGATGAAAATGAAGACCATGAACTAAGTGTGATGATTGAAAGCGACCGTCTCAGTTGGCGAGATATATACTTAGAGGCCAGGTCTGGAATAAGCTGCTTAACACAAGGGGCAGTCTCTAAAGGCTATTGAGTAATTGTCTGGGTCATCTTCTGTTTTACATAATAGAATTCATAGGAGCCATGGGGGTGGGATTGTCTTACAACAGGACCATCTAGAAAAAAAGCGCCAAATAACTAGTGAAATATAGAACGCTCTAGTAAGATTAATCTACTACAAAAAAAATATAAAAAAAGTAGGCACTATTATGAGCAATTCAATTCCCCTATCGGTTGTAGAACAGCTATCTGGTAAGCAAGTTTTTATCACTGGCGCTACGGGCTTTCTAGCCAAAGCAATTGTTGAAAAAATCCTAAGAGAAGTTCCTGAAATCAGTAAGATTCATTTACTTGTGCGTGGCAGTCATAAACAATCAGCTCGTCAGCGCTGTATGAATGAAGTATTTGCTTCAAGTTTATTCGACGTGCTGAGAGCTCGTCACGGGGAACAGTTTAATGCTTTTATAGATCGTAAGGTATGCATTGTAGAAGGGGAGTTAACCGCTCCTTTATTTGGCCTTGACGGTGATGTATTTTCACAGCTTTCTTCACAGTTAGACTTAATAATTAACTCGGCCGCTAGTGTTAACTTCCGCGAGGCGATGGATCAAGCTCTAAAAATTAATACCCATAGTTTGAACAGTATAGTCTCTTTAGCTAAACAGGGATCACAGGTTGTAACACCTGTAGTGCAGGTATCTACCTGCTTCGTAAACGGCTTTAATCAAGGGACTATGCTTGAAGTAGTTAACGGATCAGCTTCAGGATTTATAACTAAAAAAGCTAATGGTCTTTATGATATAGAGTCCGTGATTGTCTCTATTCAGCAAAAAATAGACGCTTTACAACTAACATTTGAAAATGCAAAAGAAGGTCGTAAAAATGCTAAATTTGAAGAGGCATTAATTCAGCTAGGCATAAACGAATCTCGTTATTACGGTTGGAACGATACCTACACCTTTACTAAATGGTTAGGTGAGCAACTGTTGTTACAAGGGTTGAATCAAAAAAATCTAACTATTTTGCGCCCATCAATTATCGAAAGTACCGTCTCTTCACCTGTACCGGGCTGGGTAGAAGGTGTGAAAGTAGCCGACGCATTAATTTATGCTTTTGCTAAGGGCAGAGTGAATATATTTCCTGGTAATGCAGAATCTTTGTTAGATGTAATTCCAGTAGACTTAGTAGCAAATTCTGTGTTGTTAAGTTCTGCAGAAATACTGGTAGACAGCAGCCAGTATCGAATTTATCAGTGCTGCAGTGGAAGCTCAAATCCAATTAAAGTAAAACAGTTCATTAATATTCTAACGGTCGCATCCCATCAGCAATATTTAGATTTACCTAAATTATTTGCAGATAAGCCTAACGAAAACTTTCAAACAGTTAGCCCGCAAAAATTTAGAGTTTATATGTTGTTATTAACCCTATTTACTTGGGCTAAAACTATTTCGGGTCGTATGACTGGGTCGAAAAAAGCTAGTAAGTTAATGGATAAAGTAAAAACAACTGCAAGTTTAGCAGTTATTTTCGGCTTTTACTCGGCCGCTAGATACCAGTTTGACAGCCGTAAATTAGAAGCCTTGCAAAAAAAGTTTAGACCTGAAGATCAAGCAACATTTAACGCAAATGCTAATAGCTTTAATTGGCAACACTATTTAGCCAAGGTTCATTTGCCGGGTTTACACAAATATGCTTTAGCCGATAAAAAAAAATTAGTAAGTAGGCTTAATGTGAAGCAACAAAATAAAAAAGCAGCCTAGCTAGGTGATGGTAACTAAGTAACTCGCGAACGCGGGTATCTATTTATCAGTATTTAGTAATTTAAAATGCTTACCAGATAGTTAGTTGCTAATTTCTGGTAATACGTAAGGTAAAACGTCCTAATATTAGTTATTTAATCTAGCCCCAGGACTTCTATAAATACTTGATTGTCGAGATTAAAATAGCGCCATGTAACATTGTTGTTATTCAGATTAGCGCCATATATACGCTCACTGTCTATCTTATGGAAAGCTGGCTTAGGGTCTAATGCCAACACCTGCTTAATAAACTCAGAGTCTTCTTTTTTAGTAATTAAATCTTGCTTAGCTTGCTCACTGAATATTACTTTGACTGTTTCAGGTTGATATTGTGCAAATGGATATTTAGCATCTTCAATTTTATCGCTATAAGGAATGTAAGGTTTAACATCTATAATGGGTGTGCCTTCAATTAAATCTAAGCCGCTTACATTTAATATGACAGTCTCAAGTCCTTGTTCAGTTTTATATTCAATGCCATTTAGTTTAACGGCAGACAAGCCCAAACCATTTGGGCGATGAGTTGCTCGAGTTGCAAAAACCCCCATTTTTTCATTGCCACCCAAACGCGGTGGCCTTACTTTATTTTTCCAGCCTTGATCTATGCATTGGTGAAAAACAAACTCTAACCAAATATGCGAGCAGTTTTCTAAACCCGCTACTGCATCAGGGTGATTGAAGGGTGGAACAAATACAATTCTGCCTTTAGCTTCGCTTACTAAGCCACTTTGTCTGGGCGTGGCGAATTTTTCTTTATAACAAGATTCAACAAAGGCAATAGCTGTGATTTCAAATTTCATGGCTGTATTTTAACGGTGTAGTGCTTTAACTACCACCATAAAAAAAGGCAATCATTGTATGATTGCCTTAATAGGGGTTATATATCTTTTGTATCTTATTTTTATTATGGCCTATCTCGTATTTAGTTACACAGTTCAGGCTCTTTCTGTTTCTCTCCAACCACTACTTTATTTCTGCCAGTATTCTTAGCCTGATAAAGTGCTTTATCACTACGTTTAAATAAAGTTTTTAAGTCATCGTCCTTATCTAGTAAGGCCAGACCGGTACTCACGGTGGCTTGTATTAATCCATTATCAGTTTCAATACATAAATTAGCGATGCTCATTCGAATACGTTCTGCAATTAAGCGTGAATTTGCGATATTAGAGTTGTTTAGCAGGACAACAAATTCTTCACCGCCGTATCTGAAGCAAATATCAGTTTGACGAATACACTTTTGAATGGCCTTTACTACAGCCTTCAAGACTTCGTCTCCTACAAGGTGCCCAAAGTTGTCGTTTATTGTTTTAAAGTGATCTAAATCAAGCATCATTAAGCTTAAATCATAATTATGGCGTTTAGCTAATTCCATTTCACGGGTTAGATTGTCGTCCAATGCAATACGATTGCCTGCGCCTGTTAGGGGGTCTTTAAATGCTTGGTCTAATGCTGTTTTATAGCGCATAGCATTGCGCAGCGGATAAACCAAAGTACCCATTAACGCTTCTAAATTTGCCAGCTCATGCTCTCTAAATCTTGTATTACGATAAAATGTGATATCGCCCAGCTTTTCATCTTGTGCTTTAAGCTGGTAACTAGATGAATGCGGGCCTTGATTACCAAGACTGAAATCAATTTCATTTTCAGTATTACTAAATTGCAATCCATCTATTAACACTGACTGGGCAATTTCACGATGAAAAATAGTCAGTAGCTTTTGATAGTCTAGTGATGTTTGTAAAAACGTCGCTAGACGCACCAAACTTTCACTTTTGATTTGTGGCTTTGCAGCTAACTCTGAGTACGGTGTTAACTTGTCAGACTGTGTTGCTGAAAAATTTGAAACCTGAGTCGCCATTGGGGACCTCGATAAAACTATTTAGATATGGGTACTAAGCGATTAGTGTGCCAATTCAGTGTAATTTAATGTTTCTTATATTTTTCAACGACTTAGCATTTACATGTAAGGCAATGTAAGTTAGTGCTTCAAATTTGACAGGTTAAAAATAGGAAGATGACCGTAAGGTGACGGTAAATTGAAGAGGTTTGGCGGGTTTATAGATGTTTTTATGGCGCTTTTGGGTAAACCCTCTGTACTGGTTAACAATACCGAGGGTTTCAAGTTAAAAACTATCGCTCTAGCGGTATGCTTAGGGCTTGTCCGTTAAGGTGACGGCTTTCTGACCCCATCAAATAAATATAGTCATCAACCAGCTCTTCAGGGGCTTTTACCTTTTCTGGGTTTTCAGCCGGATAAGCTTCAGAACGCATAGTGGTACGGGTAGCACCAGGATTTATGGTATTTACACGCACGTTGCTGGTATTTTCAAGTTCTACTGCCATGGTTTGCATTAAGCCTTCTATTGCAAATTTACTCACCGCATAAGCACCCCAAAAAGCCTTACTTTGACGGCCAACACTAGAACTAGTGAATAAGATACATGCGTCATTAGGGGCTTGTTCTAACAAAGGCATTAAGGTCCTAGACATTAAAAACTGGCTATTTACGTTAATGTTCATCATACGTGACCATGTCTGCCAATTGTAGTTAGAGATCGGCGTACGAGGCCCCAGCATAGCCGCATTAAGCAAAAGGCCGTCTAAGCGCCCAAATTCATTGCCAATCATGTCCCGTAGTTGAAAGTAGGCTTCTTCAGGGGCGTGCTCTAAATCAAAAGGAACCACTACCGGTTGTGGCAGGCCTTTATCTATACAGTCATCATAATGGCATTCAGAGACTCTTGGGTTCTGGCTAATAAAATTACCGTGGCGCCTGCGTTAGCAAAGCCATAAGCCGCGGCTTTTCCTATTCCATAGCTGGCGCCTGTCACTAATATGACGCGATCTTTAAGAGAGTTGGCGAGTTCAGTCATAATTTTCCAAATTTTTAGAACAAATAATAAATGTTTAACCTGCCGCATGCGGTTAAGGCTTGCCGCTAACGGCGATTTTGTAGCAATAAAAAGCAAGGCATGTGTTCAGTATGCACAGCTTAAAGTGTCAGGCTTTTAACAGCTTGCTTAACAATTGTGTTAATTCAAGGCTGGTATTAACGGTCCAGTGGGCTAACCAAGATTCGGCTTCGTGGATGTCATGGACATAGCCATAAGCGGCCGCAATGGTTTTCATGTTGGCGTTTTTTCCTGCATCGATATCCCGTTGGTGGTCGCCTACGTATAGACAATCTTCAGGTTTTACATTTAATTCTTGGCAGGCTTTTAACATGGGCTCAGCATTGGGTTTTGGATTTTTAACATCATCAGCACATACTAAAGATGACAGACGAGTATCCAAATTTAATTTTTTCAGCAATAGCTCTGAAAAACGACGAGGTTTGTTGGTAACAATGCCCCAGGGGATATTGTTCTTATCGCACCAATTTAATAGAAGATCTAACGAATCGAATAACCGGCTCTCGCGGCAAATATTATCACTATAAAGGTCTAAAAATTGTTGCTTCTTTTGTTCAAAGCCCTCATCACCTTCGTTTATCTGAAATGCTAGGCTAACCATGGCGCGTGCACCATCACTCACCACTTTACGTATATCTAAATTAGCTAAAGGCGGTAAGTTATATTCCGTCCTTAAATCGTTTAGGCAAACAATAAAGTCTGGTGCGGTGTCAATTAAAGTACCGTCTAGATCAAACAGAACGGCTTTAAAGGTTGAGGCTGAATGTTCTGAAGAAGCGCTCATATATTATTCAGCTGGCTTTAAAGTTTGCATTAAATAGTTTACGTCGGTGTCGCGGCCCAATTTATAAATTTTGGTGATTGGGTTGTAGCTCATGCCAGTCATCTTGCTCACTGTAAGTCCCGCTTCACGGGACCAGCTGGCTAGCTCGCTTGGGCGAATAAACTTTTTATAGTCATGGGTGCCTTTTGGCACCATGTTTAATAAGTACTCCGCGCCGATAATGCCGAATAGAAAGCTTTTTGGATTGCGGTTAAGCGTAGAAAAAATAACCTGTCCACCCGGTTTGCACAGTTTATAGCAGGCATTAACAATAGAAACAGGGTCGGGCACATGTTCTAACATTTCTAAGCAGGTGACTACATCGAAGCTTTCTGCTTGCTGCTCAGCCAGTTCCTCAACAGGAATTACCTGGTAATCAATGGTAAGTCCGCTTTCTAGAGCGTGTAATTTTGCCGTGGTGATGTTGGCTTGGCCCATATCGATGGCCGTTACTTGGGCGCCACGCTGGGTCATGGCTTCACTTAATATGCCGCCGCCGCATCCTACGTCCAACACTTTTTTTCCCGCTAATTGTACGTGCTCGTCAATAAAGTTAGTGCGCAGCGGATTAATATCGTGAAGTGGTTTAAATTCACTTTGCTTGTCCCACCAACGGGTGGCAATGGACTCAAATTTTGCTAATTCGGCTAGATCTACGTTACTCATAAGCTTTTGCCTTTTAAGTGTTTAAATCACAAGTTTTTAAATCATAAGTGTAATGTGTTTAATTCTATATTTTTCAGGCTGACTTTGCCTGAATTTTTTGTGCCCAGTTTTCAGCCAGCTCTATTAATTGCGTTTCATTCATATGGCAAAGCTGTTTATTCTTAACTTGCAACTTACCCGCTACCCAAACATGGTCTACTTGGTTACGGGTAGCCGTGTATACAATATGAGAAATAGGATCGTAAATAGGGGCGCTGGCAATATCGTTTAAATCAATGGATATTAAATCGGCTTGTTTGCCAGCTTTGATCGAACCAATTTGATCTTCTTTATTTAGCGCTTTAGCACCGTTAATAGTGGCCATTTTTATGGCTTCTAGGGCGGGCAGAGCCGATGCATCTTTGGCCACAGCCTTAGCGATTAAAGCCGCTGAACGCATTTCTCCTATCATGTCTAGGTCGTTATTACTGGCGCTGCTATCGGTGCCTAATGCTACATTTATGCCTGCTTGCTGAAGTTGATGGACCGGACAAAAGCCGCTGGCCAGTTTCATATTGGATTCAGGGCAGTGAACAACGTGAGTATTACTGTTTTTAAACAGCTCAATATCGGCGTCGTTAACCGAGGTAACATGGACTACCTGCACGTCTGGGCCTAAAAATTCTAAATCAGCTAAACGTTGAGCGGGACGGGTGCCTGTTTTTGCTACTGCGTCGGTCACTTCAAATTCGGTTTCGTGAAGATGAATTTGAATGGGCATATTAAGTTGACTGGCCAGTGTGCGGACCTTTTGTAAAGGGGCGTCGCTGACGGTATAGGGTGCATGAGGACCAAAACCAATGTCTACTAGGGGCTGGTGCTTGAAGTTGTCGTGAGCCTTAATTATTTTTTCTAGGTAATCGTCTGGGCCTGTACCGTAAGGTGTTGGAAAGTCCATTACTGGGCCATAACATACCGCTCGCATTCCTATTTGTGCGGCTGTTGCCGCTGATACTTCTGGGTAAAAATACATATCGCTATAACAAGTGGTGCCACTTTTTAACATTTCGGCTATGCCAATCTTGGTGCCATCGGCAACAAATTTAGGGCTAACCCATTGGCCCTCGGCCGGCCAAATGTGTTTTTCTAACCAGGTCATTAACGGCAGGTCATTAGCCATTCCCTTAAATAAGTTCATGGCGGTATGCCCATGGGCATTAATAAGGCCAGGCATTAAAACCTGTTTTGGTAAATCAATTTGACTGGCGTTTGGATATTTTTTGAGCGCTTCATTAGAATTTAAAACAGCTAAAATTTTATCGGCTTCAATCACCACACTATAGCCGCTTAATAATTGTTCATCTTCAAGGGTGAGAAGCCATTCTGGGGTGATGATGCACTGGGTCGTTACAGCCATATTCGAATCCATTTTAGTTTTTTTGCTTAAAAAATGATCGCATTTTGTCGAAGGGGTAGCAGTATAGCCTAATTAGTGTGTTTTTGGCCCTTTTGATTGGAGCTAATGCATTGATTTGTGGTAAAGTCTTGGCTTTATTTGGGTCCAT
>JAWUVO010000005.1:0-13680 GCA_034112325.1 Bermanella sp.
GCACCTTGACGTTTCATCGCAGCAACAACTTTACCACCCACTACTAAGCAGCGAATATCGGCACCACCAGCTTCTTTTATGTACTCTTGCACAAGAATATTGGCATTAAGTCCCATAAACGCTTCAATGATACTTTCAGCGTCTTTTTTAGTTTCAGCTAACACTACGCCAATACCTTGTGTACCTTCCAATAATTTAATAACTACCGGTGCGCCACCCACATTTTTAATTAAATCGTCAGCCTTATCTGGCTTGCTCGCAAAACCTGTGCGAGGTAGGCCGATGCCTTTGCGTGATAATAATTGTAGTGAACGCAACTTATCGCGAGAACGGCTAATGGCAACCGATTCGTTAATACTATAAGTGCCCATCATTTCAAATTGACGAACAACGGATGTGCCGTAAAAAGTTACTGACGCGCCAATTCTTGGAATAAGGGCATCGTATTTTGGCAGTTCTTCGCCATGGTAACGAACAGTAGGTTTGCTACTAGTAATGTCCATGTAGCAATGCAGTGTGTCTATAACGTCAACAGTATGACCTAGCGCTTCACCGGCTTCTTTAAGGCGGCGAGTTGAATATAGTTTTGGACCACGAGATAAAATTGCAATTCGCATTATTTTATTCCTTTAAGTTATGGGTTAACTGATGCCAAAAGCTTTCAATAGGGCATCTCTATGGCGGCGCAGTGTATGCTGCAATGGTAGCATGTAAACTGATTAATTTTATTCCTTACGATAAAAATTATTTGTCGTGGCTGGGGTGATTAATCAGTTGTTCGCGCTCAGAAAATATCAATAAAATCTGTGTTAATTGTCACTAGCGTTGCCTGTGCGCAGCGAATTAACTAGTGTCACAAGAATGAGTAAAATAGCGCCACAAGCAATTCCTACCAAGGCATTTAATAGCATAGGGGTCAGGGTTGAAATCACAATACCAACAGTTGGTAAGTGTGAAGATAGTTGTGTGGAATAATCTAATAAGTGGTGCAGTGGTGTAAAGCCATGAACCAAAATTCCTCCCCCCACTAAAAACATGGCAGCCGTGCCTAAAATTGACAGCCATTTCATTAAATGAGGGCAAAAGTTTAGAATCAGCTGCCCACACCAGCGCTTAAATTTAGCCCACAAACCTTTGCCCGTGGCGCCCATTAAATGAAGCCCGGCATCATCTAGCTTCACAATGCCTGCTACCAAGCTATAAACCCCCACGGTAATTAAAATTGCAATTGCAGATAATACCAATATTTTTGTAATGAGGTCGGCACCTTGGGTGGTGCCAAGTGTAATGACGATGATTTCAGCCGATAGAATAAAGTCTGTTCTAATAGCGCCCTTGATTTTTTCTTTTTCAAATTCAGGTAAATAAACTTTAGGATTGACCATTGCATCGTGTATTTTTTGACGCTCTATTTGCCTTTCTTTTTTATGATAAAAGCTATGAAAAACTTTTTCGAATCCTTCGAAGCACAAATAAGCACCACCACACATTAATAATGGTGTTACTAGCCAAGGAGCAAATATGCTAATTAATAACGCGGCTGGCACCAATATCAATTTGTTTTTAAAGGAGCCTTTAGCCACTGCCCAGACAACGGGTATTTCCCGTTCAGCCGAAATGCCAGTAATTTGCTTAGCGTTTAACGCCAAGTCATCACCCAATACCGCCGCCGTTTTTTTTACTGCTATTTTAGACATGACAGCGACGTCGTCTAATACAGTTGCTATGTCATCTAATAATGCTAATAAACCTACTACAGCCACGGTTATACCTCTTATTTATGCTGATTTACTATTTATTTTGAGCTCACTCTGGAATCAGACTGGGTGCTACTTGAGATCCTGTTCGCTTAAACAAGGCTACCACTTCTTCCATCAAATCCGTTTTAACATTGTCTTTATGATAACTAGCAAAAACATCACGATGCATGTCTGGCGCGTCATTCACTCTGAATAATTGCTTGTTCTTGATATAAGGCTCTACCAACCTAGTTGGCAAGTAGGCAGCACCACCAGCTTGTAGCATGTAATCTAAAGCGACTCTGGCTATATTAGTATGTAACGTTGGAGGAGGAAGTTGCTTGCATAGTTTTGCATGTTGTATGCTAAATAGCGTGCCCCAATCCAACATAATATAGCCCACACTAGTGATGTCAGAGATATTTAAGTTATCCTTTGTTGAAACCAGTTCTAGCGGTAGTTGAAATAATTTAACGGTTATAATTTCATCAACTTTTGGGCTGTCAAATACCAATGCTAAATCTAGTGACCTTTCCAATAGTTGCCGTGTTACCACAGTATGAGATAAAACCTCTGCTCGAATAGCAAGCTCAGGTTTAGATAGCTTTAATTCATATAAACTATTTTGCAGCATCAAGTCCCAAACATTAGGACTTCCTCCTAGCGCTAACTGGGTGTTTTGTTTTTGTGTAATAGCCACTTCTTGAAATGCCCGCTGCCATGTATTTAATACGGCTTCAGCGTGGGGTATTAACCGTTCACCGGCGGGTGTTAACTTTATGTTGTTTCTTAAGCGACTAAACAGCTCTAACCCTAAACGGCTTTCTAACTGCTTTATCCGGCTACTGACCGCAGCTTGAGTAACATATAGATTTTCAGCGGCTTTACCGAAGTGTCTTGTATTGCACACCTCTAAAAAAGTCTTTAAAAGTTCGGTATCCAAAGGGCAGCCTATATAAAATTATTTTATGGTTAAGGTAAAAGTTTATCGTTGTATTACCTTTTAGAGTATTGCAATAATGCCGTCAACTTAAATATGGAGGGTAGGGTATGAACTTAGTTGACTCTTTTCACAGTACATCAGCATTTTATGATGATGCGAACTTTCCCTATGGCTTTAATTTGTCTGGTTATTTTAGCCGTACTCAAGCTGAACTGCTGCAGTCTAGCGGGCGCACCTTACAAGCATTAGACAAGGGATGGATTAAACCTACTAACCCTGAGCAAGATCAATTTGTTGAAATGTGCTTAGGAAATAGAGTAGCGCAAACAGATATTGAAAAAGCTTGGTCGGCTTATCAGCAAGCTATATCTAAAAGGAACACAGTGCTTAAAACGGCATAAAGTAGTGGATAGGCAGTTAATTGACTGAGTAGTTCGGCACAAAAAAAGCCTCATTAGATTCATTTAATATGAATTTAATGAGGCTTTTTTAGTTATAACAATTATAGCTTCAAATACGTTTTAAACTTATAAACTAGCCGCCAGTTCAGATGCAAGCCTAATAGCACGTTTGGCATCCAGTTCTCCAGCAAACTCAGCGCCACCCACAAGGTGCAAACCAAAGGCGTTATTAGCATGAGCTTGTAAGTCTTGGTGAAGTTTGTTCACGGATACTTGACCGGCACACAGTACAACATGATCTACGTCTAAAATACGTTGGTCAGTAATTTCACCCTCTTTGTTTTTGATAGTGATATGCAAACCATCGTCATCAATCTTATCGTAGTTAACGCCAGCAATGGTTTCTACGCCTTTCATTTTAACAACGGCGCGGTGAACCCAGCCTGAGGTTTTGTTTAAGCCACGGCCTAAAGCCGTTGTTTTACGTTGTAGCATATAGACTTTACGCGGCGACGGTTCGATTTCCATTGGTGCTAAACCACCCGAGGTAGTGTTATTAATATCAACTCCCCATTCTTTGAACCACTCTTCTTTGTTAAGTGTTAACGACTTACCTTGGTGGGTTATATATTCACTTACATCGTAACCGATACCACCAGCGCCCATCACCGCTACTTTTTTACCTAGGTCTAATTCTTTGCCTAGAAGATCTTGGTAGCTAACCACTTTTTTATGGTCGATACCTGGCATGTTTGGAACCCGGGGTTCAACACCTGTAGAAACAACTACCTCGTCAAATCCTTGGGCTTTTAGCATCTGAGCGTCAACAAATGTATTCAGTTTTAGCTCTATGTTGTGTACTTCGATCATGCGCTTGAAGTATCGAATAGTTTCAATAAACTCTTCTTTACCTGGGATTTTACTGGCAAAGATAAACTGTCCGCCGATCTCATCACGGGCTTCAAACAACGTCACATTATGGCCGCGTTTTGCCGCTACCGTGGCGCAAGCTAATCCTGCTGGGCCAGCACCAATTACGGCGACTTTTTTAGCTGAAGATGTTGGCGTGTAAAGCAATTCGGTTTCATGACAAGCCCTAGGGTTTACCAAGCAGCTTGCACGTTTGTTTTCAAAGGTATGATCCAGGCACGCTTGGTTGCAAGCGATACAAGTATTAATTTCGTCAGCACGACCTTCGGCCGCTTTGTTTACCCACTCGCTATCAGCTAAAAACGGACGTGCCATCGAGATCATATCGGCTTGTCCACTGGCAAGAATTTGTTCGGCCGTGTCAGGCATATTAATGCGATTGGATGCAACAACCGGAATACTAACCGCGGCTTTTACTTTTGCAGTGGGATCTGTAAATGCGGCCCTAGGAACCGACGTGACAATCGTAGGAACTCGGGCTTCATGCCAACCAATGCCACTATTAAGAATAGTAACCCCGGCTTTTTCTAATTCTTTAGCCAGCTGAATCACTTCATCTGTGGTTGAGCCACCTTCAACTAGGTCGATGACAGAAAGGCGGAACATAATAATAAACGCTTCACCTACCTCTTTACGAATTGTCCGTACAATCTCAAGCGCTAAACGCATTCTATTTTCGTAACTACCACCAAATTCATCATCACGTTGGTTGGTGCGTAGGTTTAAAAATTGAGTAATCAAGTAGCCTTCAGAACCCATTACTTCAACACCGTCGTACCCTGCTTTTTGAGCAAGCTTGGCGCTTTTACCATATTGGCGAATAGTTTTATAAACGCCTTTATTACTAAGCGCTTTAGGTTTAAAAGGTGTAATAGGTGATTTAATAGCAGAGGGCGCAACACTATAAGGACTGTACCCATAGCGACCTGCGTGAAGTAGCTGTAAGCAAATTTTACCATCGGCATCGTGAACGGCTTTGGTTACTTTTTTGTGCATAGAAATCTGCAACGAACTGCTTAAGCGAGACCCTAATGCAATAAGTTCACCCCGGCGATTAGGAGAAAAGCCACCTGTTACTAATAAGCCACAACCACCGCGTGCGCGTTCTGCAAAATATTCCGCCAGCTTATTAAAATGCCAAGGTCGGTCTTCTAAACCTGTGTGCATAGAGCCCATGATTACGCGATTTTTTAAGGTTGTGAAGCCTAGGTCTAATGGAGCAAGAAGATTTGGGTATTGGCTCATTAATAAACTCTCAGATAATTATGGAAACCAGAAACAGGATGCTAGCCACGACTAATTTCAGTACTAGTAAACATACCTTAAAGTGTAGACTGCGTACGAGCTGGTTTCAGAATATTATTATAGGTTGTGGTTAAAGTTATAAGAATAATTATGCAACAAATATAAGGAGCTAGAGGCTATAGGTAAATGACCCAAGTTAGCTATTAAGTGATCGAATCGCGCAAATTTTAGCATTTTCTATATTCTATAAGGGTATAGGCACTAATAGACTAGTATTTAATCATTATTAGAGGCTCACCTGAAATAAGGTTAATATGTTTACACATAAGTTTTAGCTAATAAGCTGTTTTGGGGGCCCTCATGAATATATCATCGACATTCAACGCTGCTAATCAGCTTAATAAAACACAGGCGGATCAAAACACTCAACTGCAACGTATTAGCAGTGGCCAGCGAATTAATAGTGCCAAAGACGATGCGGCTGGTTTATCTATTAGTACGCGATTGGATTCTCAGCAAAGATCGACTCAAATGGCATCACGCAACAGCTTAGATGCTATATCTAGAACTCAAGTAGAGGGCGGCGCATTATCTACTGTGAATGAAGACTTGCAGAGAATTAGAGAGTTAAAGGTTTCGCAAGGTAATGGAATACTTAATGATCAAGATAAAGCGGCTATTCAAAGTGAAATAGATCAGCGAGCGGAAAATATAAGCAGTGTATTTTCAGATACTCAGTTTAACCAAAAAAATGTATTTGAAGAAGGTCGCCTGGATTTTCAAATAGGTGCAAATGCAGGGCAAACTTTAGGCATTGATACGGTTAATATGTCACAAATGTTTAAAGACATGGCAATAGAATCCGGTGCCGATTTTAGTTTAGAAGACATTGATAACGCACTTACTCAGGTGTCATCACGACAAAGTGAGTTAGCTGCGGTAGAAAACCGCTTGTCATCAAATGTACAATTTTTAGCATTAAAGAATGAAAATAATCAGGCTGCTAACAGCCGAATAAAAGATACTGATATAGCTCAGGCTGTATCCGAAAAAACTAAGACCGATATAATGAGTCAAGTTCAAATAAGTGTGCAGGCACAATCTAACACGTCATCTAAATATGTATTAAAGCTGCTTGAAAGTCAGTAATTCATCTTTATTAAGCAAGACTTAATCATTTGAGCCTTTTAAATATCCGTATTTGTATAGCTTTGCTATAGTTGTTATGTCAAACATAAAAAGCTGTAATCAGCTGGGTTGGATGTTAATGGCTCAGCGTCGCCTCAAGTTAATGTCGTTAATTAAAAATCAAACAAATAAAACCAAAAATCTTAGCATTAACTACTCTATGCGTGTGTTTGCGTGTTTATTCGCATTATCTATACACATTAATTTATTTTGCGGAAGTGATCCTCTTCCACTAGTAGTTTGGGCGGTATTAATTGCCCATAGCCTGCTTTATCCCCATGTTATTTTCTTGTTATCTTCTACCATCGCTGACGAAAAGCGTAATTTGCTGCTTGATAGTTTCTTCTATTCGTTATGTTGCGCTGTGTGGGGATATAATCTTTTTTTGATGGCTGTTTTTCTGAGTGTGGTCAACATGACTAACTTAGCCGCGGGAGGTATGCGTTTATTTTTAAAAGGCTTGCCAATGCAAGCACTTGGATTATTAGCAGGTGGATTGTTAGTTGGGTTTGAATATCGAGAGTCATTGTCTACTTTAAGTACACTAGTGGCCACCGCTGGCCTAGTAATTTATACCAGTCCACTGGGGCTTATAATCTATAGGATCAATTCCAAGTTAAGGGAGAATAAGCAACAGTTACAAAAAAGAACTGACCACCTGGAAAGTCTTAACAGGCTGGCGTACTCAGTAAATAGTACTTTAGATCTAGATTTAATAATGAAAGGTCTGATGAAAACCCTAGAATTTATGTTTCCATTTGAATCGCTTTATGTCATATCTAAAATGCCTGATCAGCGTACATTTAAAATTATCGGTGCATTTGGCAGTGCTATTAGCGAATACGAAGAGTTTACTTTCAAAGATTTAGAGATGGATATAGAGGAAGATGCCGACAGTATTTTCATTAGAGGTTTAACAAAAGATTATATTATCAATATTCCAAGTTTTACCGCAGAAGCCGTTAATAATGCATCCAATCTTGACAAGAGTTTATATAATATAAAGCCAAGTCGCTCCCTTTGTTACTTTCCTGTCCATGTACAAAATAAAGTAGTTGCCGGTGTTGCATTTATTAACTATGAAAAAACATTTCAGCTTAATGATGGCGACCTTAAATTAATTAATGAATATTTAGTTCAAGTAGGTACTGCTATAAAAAATGTATCTATGTACGAACTGGCCGAACAAGCACGAAAATCAGCTGAACAAAGTGAAAAAGTAAAAGGATATTTTTTAGCGAATATGAGCCATGAAATAAGAACACCAATGACCGCTATTATTGGATACAGTGAGGCATTACTTGATGATTCATTAGGCGAAAAAAATAAACAAGAATTTGCCAATACTATCATTCGCAGTAGTAAACATTTATTAACTGTTATAAATGATATTTTAGATATTTCAAAAATAGAATCTAAAAAAATTGATATGGAGATAATGAGTGTTGAATTGCCAGTTATTATCAGTGACTTAGACGACCATATTAATCAGCTATGCAAAGAAAACGGTTTAACTTACCAGCTGAAAATTGAATACCCACTTCCCAGTGTTGTTCAATTAGATCCTACTAGATTAAAGCAAATATTATTTAATTTAATAAATAATGCGGTTAAATTTACCCATGAAGGTTGGGTTAAAATTGAGATCTCATATACCAGTGAAAAAATGATATTTAGCGTAGAGGACAGCGGTATCGGGTTAACTGAAGATGAGAGTAATGCCGTGTTTGGTGCTTTTGCACAAGCTGACTCATCAACTACAAGGCTATTTGGTGGTACCGGTCTAGGTTTATATATTTCACAAAATCTAGCAAGGTTAATGGGTGGCGAACTCAGTGTAGTAAGTGAAAAAGGAGTTGGTAGCTGTTTCACATTAAGCGTGAGTGCTGTAGCGGATAGTGGGTTGCCCAGTATTCAATCGGCCTCTGCACTTACTGAGTCAATGGACGAATATAAGTCTAAACAGAAAACCTTATTCATACCTAAGTTAACTGGAAGAGTGCTATTAGCCGAAGATAACACCGATAATCAATTATTGATTCAACGGTTAATTATGGCCACTGGCGCAGAGGTCCATATTGTAGATGACGGCCAGCAGGCATTAGATGCTGTAATCAATGAGCACTTTGATTTGATATTTTTAGATATGCAAATGCCAAATATGGGTGGCGAAGAGTCTGCTAGGCTGATGCGTGAAAGGGGGGTTCATCAGCCCATTATTGCTTTTACCGCTAACGTAATGAAGCATCAAATTGATCATTACACAGGTAATGGTTTTAATCATGTTGTTGAAAAGCCTATATATCAGGATCAGTTATACGCAGTGATGCAAGATTATTTACCTAGCCAAAATAATCTAGGAGCTGTGCTAGTGGTAGAAGATGACCTAGTAAATCAGCAAATAATGGTGCGTTTAGTTAAAAAAGCAAACCCACAAGTAACAGTGCTCACTGCCAATAATGGTGCTGAGGCTGTGGAGATATGCCAGCAGCATTCTATTAAACTTATTTTTATGGACATGGAAATGGCCGTAATGGGTGGGCTTGAGGCTACTATAAAATTACGTAAAATGAATATTAAAGCACCTATTTATATGACAACCGGACACATTGATTCCCAGCATAAACAGCAATCATTAGACGCTGGGGCGAATGGCTTCTTAGTCAAACCCGTTGATAGAGAGCGTTTATTTTCCCTAATACATACCAGTCTATAACTCTTTAATTAAGGTATTCGCTCCTCCTGTTTACTTAACCTATATGTTCTGAACCAGTGCACCTATTATTAATACAACATCATAACCATTGTTCATTTTCTATTTTAGACATAGCTGTGTAATGTATTGGTATAAATAGGTGATCATATGATACAAATAACAAGATATTATAGATTCTAAAATGCCAAAAAATTACAAAAATAAAAATACATTATATAACCTGTAATCTTTGTGAATCTACACTGATCAGCTGGGATTAAGGATGAAACTATGACAAAAATACAAACTCATTACAGAACCTGCAACTTGTGTGAAGCCATGTGTGGCATTAAGGTTGAGCATCAGGGTAATAAAATATTATCCATAAAAGGCGATGAAAAAGACCCTTTTAGTAAGGGCCATATTTGCCCTAAAGCCATTGCACTGCAAGATTTGTATGAAGACCCTGACAGACTTAGACAACCGATAGAGCGAACTGCAGACGGGTGGCAACAAATTAGCTGGAAAAGTGCTTTTAAAAAAGCCGCCAAAGGCCTTGAGGCTATTCAGCAAAAGCACGGTGATAACGCATTGGGTATTTACCTAGGCAATCCCAACGTGCATAACCTTGGTGGTTCATTAACTATTAAAGAACTACTAACCGGTTTTAAAACACACAATCGCTTCAGTGCTACATCGGTAGACCAATTGCCTCACCATATTATTGCGCATCATTTATTTGGTCATCAATTACGAATTCCAGTGCCGGACATCAATCGTACAGACTACATGTTGATTATTGGGGCTAATCCAGTAGCGTCAAATGGCAGCATTATGACGGTAGCCGGTGTTAAAGATAAAATTAAAGACATCAAAAAACGTAATGGCAAAGTAGTTGTTATTGACCCAAGAAGAAGCGAAACGGCACAAATTGCATCTGAACATCATTTTATAAAACCAGGTTCAGACGTTCTACTTTTATTGGCCATGTGTAACGAAGTATTCAAGCAAAATTTAGTTAAACCTAGCCGTGTGTTAGATATGTCATCAGGTTACCAAGACATTGAGTCTCATGTAGCCAAATATAGCTGTGAATATGCTCAGCAGCATACCGGCATTGACGCCTCAGTTATTAAAAATTTAGTCACAGAATTGAGTCAGCACCCTAAAGCTGTTATCTATGGTCGAATGGGCGTCAGCGTGCAGGAATTTGGCTTGTTAAGCCAATACCTAATTATGCTACTAAATATTTTATTAGGCAAAGTTGATGAAGAGGGTGGCATGATGTTTAGCTCTCCTGCAGTCGATACTGTTGCGGTGAGTGGGCCGGGTTATTTTGCTAAACGCCAAAGTCGAGTTAGAAAGCTTCCTGATTTTAATGGCGAATTTCCAGTTGCAACCTTAGCGGATGAAATTTTAACCGAAGGTGACGGACAGATTAAAGCGATGTTAACAGTTGCTGGAAATCCAGTTTTGAGTACCCCCAACGGTGTGAAGTTAGATACAGCTCTAGAGTCAGTAGATTTTATGGTATGTATTGATAATTATTTGAACGAAACAACTCGTCATGCCAATATTATCTTACCTCCAGTATCGGCTATTGAACGCGATCACTATGACATTGCATTTCATAACTTAGCAGTTCACAACAGTGCTAAATTCTCACCAGCATTCTACCCTGCGAAAGGTGGTAAGCATGACTGGGAAATATTTTTGAACTTAGTCAAACATCTTAAAAAGAAAGTACCGTTCTCGCAAAAAATAATGCGTAAAATCACTATGCTAAACGGTCCTAATTTTATGCTTAACACTCTTTTAAAGCGTGGCCCGTATGACGTTACGTTAAAAGCACTTAAAAAAGCCAAGCACGGTATAGATTTTGGACCATTAAAATCTATTTTACCTGGGGCATTGAATACCAAAGACAAAAAGATAAATTTAAAATTAGACTTTTATTTTTCAGACCTAGATCGTGTGGATAATCACTTTAACGCTAAACCTGTTATTAACACTGAATCTGAAGGTATTTTGATTGGCCGTAGACATGTGCGTAGTAATAATTCTTGGATGCATAATAGTCATAGGTTAGTTAAGGGTAAAGAGCGCTGTACTTTATTAATTCACCCTGAGCATGCTGCGTTAGTTGGTTTAGCCGACGGGGATATGGCCAAAGTGAGCTCAGCGGTAAATAGCTTACAGGTCGTGACAGAGGTTAGCGATGAAGTCATGTTAGGTGTGGTGAGTATTCCTCACGGTTACGGCCATAATCGCAAAGGTACCCGCATGGCCATTGCAGAAGCCCATGCGGGTGTCAGTGTAAATGATTTAACCGACGAAACTCTATTGGATGAACTCAGTGGTAATGCGGCTGTTAACGGTGTATCTGTACAAATAGAAAAAGTCGTTTAATACCCTATAAATTGAACATTATGATCCTAGTTAAAACGGTTAAATAATCTTAAGCTGATTATATGTTTAATTTAATACAACCGAAGAAAGGTTAATACACATGGATCTAAATAATAAAGTCGCTATTGTAACCGGTGGGGCATCAGGGTTAGGTTTGGCTGCTTGTGTTGCATTAATTGAAAAAGGTAGCAAAGTTTGTATCTTCGATTTTAACCAAGAAATGGCAGCCATCGCGGTGTCAAAATTGGGAGCTGCCAACGCGACTTTTTTTAAGGTCAACGTGACAGATGAAAGCTCAGTAAAAGCGGGTATTGAGCATTGTCTTAAAACCTTTGGTGAACTACATATTGTGCTAAACAGCGCTGGTATCGGACCTCCAGAAAAAGTCATTAATCGTGAGGGAGAGCCTTTACCATTAGAAAACTTTAAAAAGATTGTAGATGTAAACATGTTTGGAACATTTAACGTGCTAAGCAAAGCCGCAGCAGAGATGGCTAAACAAAAACCTTTTAATGCTGATAATGGCCGAGGGGTCATTATTAATGTGGCCTCTGTTGCTGCATTTGATGGACAAATTGGCCAGCCCGCTTATGCAGCTAGCAAAGCAGGTATAGTGGGTATGGCATTGCCAATTGCGCGAGAGCTTGCTCGTTATGGTATTCGTGTTAATACCATTGCCCCTGGGTTGTTCCTGACGCCATTGGCAGAAAGCTTAGGAGAAAAAGTGGTAGAAGCATTAGGTAATAGTGTTGAATACCCTAAGCGCTTAGGTGACCCTAAAGAGTTTGCAAAGTTAGTGGTACAAATTGCAGAAAACGATTATTTAAATGGAGAGGTTATTCGTTTAGATGGTGCTATTAGAATGACGGCTCGATAATACAGCTTAATTATCTCCCCTGAGTAGCATGACGCCAATGTTATGTTATTCAAACTTCCTCAACAGCTAAATCAAGTATCGTGCCCCTAAGTACTTGATAACCTAAAACGGCTTCAATAGTTAAATAATGCTAGTCATAACTTCAAAAATGGAGTATTCAGATAGATGCTTTAAATACTTTAAAAAGCTTTAGTATTGATGTATCTGATTTCCATAGTGCTTTTAATTAATAGTGATTGCTAAGCGGACATTAACCGGCTGTGGATATGATTATTGTCAGTGCTAAATATAAACGTACTAAGCATTATAAAACTGATGATTAGTATAATAATCAATCGGTAATTTTAGATTCTATATGGCTATCTATTTACCCTAATCTAGTTTTCCTTAAAGGAATGGTTATGCTCAAATTTTTTTCAATTTTAATATTTACAGCAGGGTTAATGGCTTGCGGTGAAGAAGGTACTGATAGTCAGTTTGCCGAGTCTGATGCACTTGAACTAACCACCGAACAAGATGTTTCATACGAAGATAGCTCAGAGCAGTATTCGCCGGAGCAATATATGCCGGATGAAGAGGTGACTGAAGGTGATGTATCAGAACAATATATGCCAGATGAGGAACTGCCTGAAGATGATGTGTCAGAGCAGGACATGTCGGAAGAATATGTGTCGGATGACGAGGTGTCTGAAGGTGATACCTCAGAACAAGAAGCACTAGAACAATATATGTCTGAAGGAAATACGTCAGAGCAAGATACGTTCGAACAAGATACGTCGGAACAAGATACGTCGGAACAAGATATGTCGGAACAAGATATGTCTGAAGAAGAAGTGTCTGAAGAAGAATCGTTAGAGGGTAGTGAGTAATCAAACTAACGATTATCTAGCAAGAATATGTCACTTGTTAAAGTGAAGATTGTAAACCACTGTGTGTTATTGTCGGTTTAATATAATCATTCAAACGGTCTTTGAACAGATCAAATATCTGTTTTAAGACCGTTTTTCTAAAAGCTTAGTTACATTCTTAGTGTTTAATATTTCAAACCAATCTTGTTATAAATAAACGACATTAACCAAGCAGGGCCTATCATTAGATATTGCACATCTTTTAAGAAAGATGGTTTTTTACCTTCTACTTCATGGCCATAAAACTGCAGTGCCCACAAAAAAACAAAATAAATACCAGCAATCATTAATAAATATCCAGGAAAAGCACCGTTAACAGCCACTACAATAACGTAACAAGCGCCA
>JAWUVO010000006.1:0-10024 GCA_034112325.1 Bermanella sp.
TATGTGAATGAAATTTTTTGCGGACTGGATTATGAAAACTTTCCAAAGATTACCGTAATAGATAACAAAATGGGTGTTGAAGAAATGGTAAAGGTAAAAGACATTAGCCTTACCAGCACCTGCGAGCATCATTTTGTAACGATAGATGGCATGGCAAAAGTGGCTTACATCCCTAATGATAAAATTATTGGGCTAAGTAAAATAAACCGTATTGTGAGATTTTTCTCTCAGCGTCCTCAAGTGCAAGAAAGACTGACTCAGCAGATATTAGTGGCGTTACAATGTTTGCTTGAAACAGAGCATGTGGCCGTTACTATTGAAGCCAAACATTACTGTGTTAAAGCACGTGGGGTTATGGACGCCACATCAAGTACACAGACCACAGCATTAGGTGGTGGTTTTAAATCTGACCCTAAAACTAGATCAGAATTTTTAATGTAAAGTTTGTCGGATTTATAAAATAAAAAAACCGCAATCGTGTTTTAACGATTGCGGTTTTTTATGGGTAAATATTATTTTATTACATTAAAATTTCATCATTAAAATGCAGCGGCAAATGTCACTTCGTATTGTTCCATTTCAATTTCAATAAATTGTTGCTGACTTTGATAAAGTGGGTTCAGCCCTTTTACAGATTTAGAAGGTGAATAAGCAAATGCCACCGAGTATTGAGTGTCACCGTTCAAGGTAAATTCGTAACCAGCCGTGTAGTGCCATTCTTGAACACCTGGAGCCAAGATATTAAATAATACTTCGCTACTGTCGATTGGTTGTTCGCCATAGCTAATGCCTGCACGGAATGTATTACTATCGTCTTTGACAGCCACACCTAATTTAATAACTTCCATGTCATTCCAGCCAAAACCTGCACCACTATCTGAACCAAGCTGGGTAGTCATAATATTTGGTAATAGTGGGTTTGCAATAGAGGCAATATCTGAATAATTAATGACTTGATAATCTAACGCTAAAGTAAAATTAGCATTACTGAAAGCAGCACCTAAATTGTAGGTAGACGGCACATCAAAATCACCACTTCCTGCAAATAATCCTGCATAGTTATCGAACTTGTCGAAGTTAATTTCTGTCTGGTAACTGGCACCAAAAGAAACAAGACTTGTTAGCTGATGAGCGACACCAATACGTGCGCCATAACCTAATACGGTGTCATGTCCATTATCTGAAAGCTTACTGGCGTCTTGCGAAAACCCTGCAAAGCTACCAACGCCCTTGGCTTCAAAACTTTGCACACCAATAATCGGTGCAAAACCTATTTGTGTTGATGGTGTTAAGCGATAAGCAAAAGCGGTATTTATAAATAGCTGAGTTAAATCTACACCAGTTTCACCTGCATAAAATACAGAGCTGCTGTAGTCGGTATTCATCCCACCGTTACCATAAACACTTACGCTCATCACTAGGTCTGAATTGATATTGTATTTATAAGCAAAAGAAGGCACTAAAAAATATTCGCTAGCAGACTCCTGGCCACCCGGTGTTAAAGCAAACTCACCCGGTTGGGCACTTTGAGGGCCAGCCCCCGTCACTTCAAATTCACGCTGAGGGTTAAACAGGCTAACAGCTAGCGTAAGTTCGTCTTGCACAGAAAATAATGTAGCAGGGTTAATGGCCGCCGCTAAGCCGTCTTGGGCTAACGCGGTGCCAGTTCCAGCCATTGCAATGCTGTTAGCGCCATAGCCTAAACGAAAGTAACCATTTGTGGCTTGTGCGCTAAATGCCGCGCATAAAAGAGTAATTAATAAAACTGATTTGATATTCATGGGAGAGCCTAGATTCAAGATTGTGAGTATTATCCTGAATCTAGTGTCGTCAATCCAATACTATAGTATTAGGTTTATATAACTTATACGCATATAAGGTTTATCTAATGAACGCCTATTCATTAGTAATACAGAGTAGAATACTAAGCTAAGAGCCGTTTTATTGAACCTGCTACGGCAATCTCGCCAGCTTCAAAGTAGGCCTCGTGATTAATCTCTATTTTTTCTAAATCGTAAAGGTAGTTCACCATTATACCGGCTGACTGCTGGCGACCTTTTTCTGATAAATCAGCATCTCTATGTAATCCTTGCAGACGAGCGCCATTGCCTAAATGGAACCTTGCTACCGGATCTTTTGCTAAACCGTTAAATTTTTCTTTTAATAAATAATGAGCACATAATTTTTCTAGCTGCTGATAAACATCACTGTCGGCAACACTACCAACCGGATGCAATACTTTGCTGGCCATATCGGCATCTACTAAATCGGTTAAATCGGCACGCTCTAACCATTTTAAAAATCCAGGGATTGGCGAAAGTGTTACGAAGGTAGCTAATGATGGGAGTTCACTTTTAAGTTCTTCTACCACATTTTTAATCAAAAAATTGCCAAAAGATATACCGGTCAAACCCGCTTGGCAGTTACTAATAGAATAAAACACAACCGTATTTACTTTTTTAAGGTCAACTTCTTTTCGGTCTTGCTGTAACAGCGGAGCAATTGCATTTGGAATTTGTTCGGTTAAAGCAATTTCTACAAATACTAGAGGTTCGTTTTCTAATGCTGGATGAAAAAATGCAAAACAACGACGGTCTTCTTGTAGTCGACTGCGTAAATCTTCCCAACCATTAATTTGATGCACAGCTTCGTAAGCAATAATTTTTTCTAATACTAATGCAGGCGAAGACCAGTCAATTCGACGCATCTCTAAAAAGCCTTTATTAAACCAAGATACAAATAAATTTTTAAAATCGGTTTCAACACCTCTTAACAAGGGGTTACTGTTTAGTCTATCTAAAATCTCTTTACGCATAGCGACCAAGGTTTTTGTGCCGTCTTTTGCCATGTTAATGCGTTTTAATAGTTGTACTCTAGGCGCTTCTGATAATCGGGTAATTTTCCAAAGACTTTCTACTTTGTTATCTTTCTTATATTCGTCTGCAGCTTCTAACACAGCCTCGCCATCTACTTCGAAGTCAGTGGCTAGGGCATTAAAAAAACCTAACTGAGATTCAGCCGTTAAGGCTCTATAAGCGGCGGTAATTTCACTGGCTAAAGCAAGGCCAGATGCCTCGCCACGATGCTTTAAAAGCTCTTTGCATAAATTAACTAGGGCTTCTACAGGATCATTAGTAGTAGGTAATGATGAGTTGCGTTTAGCCAATATTTCTCGGCCAGCATCTAGAATAGAACTGAAGGTTTTTGCTAAAGTACTGCGAGTGTCGCTGTCTGAAATTAAATTATTAGCCGACATAGATGTCCTTAAATTATTCGATCTGGTACTTTTAAAACACCAAATCGTACAATATATTAATGCGCTATTTGTTACAATTTAACTTTAGAATAAATAAATTTTAATGGCCGCACAATAATTCAAATCTAACCAGCAGGCTCACTTATTTAGCCTAATTCGAATTGAGCGGTTTTTGTGTTAAGGGACTCTAGCGTATTAATCACATCTTGTGAATTACGCTTGGTTTCTTCCAGTGTCGAGTGGATGATTTCGCGAGATGTGCTTAGCGTACTGATCCTGCTTGCAATACTCTGGGCTTCTGATTTTTGACTTTCAGAAATGGTTGCAATTGCAGCACTGACATTACTCAATTGAATCACCTGCTCTGCGATTTTCTGACACTCATCTCCTGCACTCTTAGCTTGTTCAACAGCGCCAAAAACTGTGTCGGCATTTTTAGAAACGGCTTGAGACATGGTCTGAAATTCATTTTGTAGGTTATTCACAATGCTCTGTATTTCTCCCGTCGAGGTTTGTGTTCGACTGGCAAGCGTTCTAACCTCGTCTGCAACCACCGCGAAGCCTCGTCCCTGTTCTCCTGCTCGTGCTGCTTCGATTGCTGCGTTTAATGCAAGCAAATTGGTTTGTTCGGCAATGGCTTGAATCACCGAAACCATACCGTCAATTTGTTTACTGCGCTCCACCAGCGCAGTCATATCTTTTACCGTGTCAGTCATCGATATATGCAGTCTTTCGATATGTACAACACTGGCAGATGATGCTTCTCGTGCAACTATTGTCGATTGGTTAGTTTGCGCGAAGGCATTTTTTAGAGACTGAGCTTCCGCGTGAAGTTTCACGCTGTCTTCGCCCAATCCAAGCGAGTTAGTAGCTATTATTTCCAAATCGTTATCTTGCTCTTGAACCAATTTTTTGCACTCATCAACATTGCCAATAAAAAAGTGCAGATAGGCTCCGAGATTGTCTTCGGTTGCACGTATTTCCTCAATCAACTTTGATACGGCCCCCATGGCACTGGTAAAATGCCTGCGTAGCCCTGAAAATTCGTCTGACCCAGTAGCGGCGGTCATGTGGCCAAGACTACCGCTGGCGGCACGACTGATATCTGTATTCATAATCTTAAGTTGTTGGTTAATATGGGCGATGACAAAAGCAAAAGCTGCAATAATTATTGTCACAAAAAAGGTGACCACCCCGCCAATTAACCAGCTATGACGACTTGAAGTTGCGATACTTATTTCTAAGTCACTGTGAAGCGCGTTCGACGTTAAATCTAATGTCTTTCCTAAACCCTTGATGACTTCTGTTCCTTTGCCAAAGTATTCACTGGCGTTAAAGTTAGCTGGGGTTTCGCTGATGTTATCGATGACGGCCAGATAGTTTTCTATATTTTGATTGGCATCTTCAATTGATGATGCAATTTGATCAAGGCCGCTTAACCTTAGTTGGTCAGCTGTTTGGCCCGCACTGACCGCTCGACTCTTAAGTGACTCTGAAAGTACTCGTAAGTCGCCAATAACACTTAGATCGGCCCCTTTAGATGCAATGTGGCCAGCACCTAGCCCTCTAACCTGTCCCGTCAATTCTGACATTGATAAGAAGTCTGAACGGAGGCTGATCAACGACTCTACTTCTCCTGCTTCAGTGCCTGTGCCCAGTCGATCGGCTTGGACCAGAATTCGGCTTATCAGCATTGAGTGCTGGCCAAATATTGCACGAGTGTCACCAAGCGGCTTGTCTGCGACTGATCGAATATCCTGCCAAGCTTGCTCAACAATATTGAGCCATTTTAGCGTTTCAGGCGCATCTGCATAATGTGAGTTAAGAGATCGAATTGCATCATTGACATTGTTTGCAGCTGTTTGCCTTGCTGTTTTTGCAGACATGTCGCCATTGCGTATTCGATTGGTAAGCCCACGATGTACCGCTAGATTTTTTGTAAGAGGGCGGATGAGTTCTACGCCTTCGCTGGATTGGCTGTTTTGGTTGGCTACGGTCAGATCGTCGACCAGACTTATAATCAGCGGTGCTGTAAGCGCAAGGCTTAACATAGCGACTAACAAGCACATTAGCCATAGCACTTTTGCCAGCTTAACCTTAGATAATAGAGATAGCACATTGGCCTCCAGAGCAACATAAACACATATTTAATAATAGTGTAGGCGAAGCTTCTGAAAATGCGCGGATGATAAATGCCAACAGGCTGTGTTGCCTTGCTTAATACACACTTTGGCGAACAAGCTCTATCACCTATTAATTATGTTGATAAAGACTGGAGCAGTGAACAAAGGGATGCTATGCCAGCAGTTTTGGTTTGGGGGCATGGACAGAGTTTGCTGCACATCTGTCCATGCCATTTGAGTTTCTATGCAGTCCCTAACAGGGTTTTATGCTTTTGGCTGCAAGGCAGCTAGGCGCTCAAACGCGGCCTTATATTGCACAGCTAAATCTGCAATATATTCACCCGCTGGACGTATTTCTGAAACCACTCCAATCCCTTGACCACAGCCCCAAATATCTTTCCACGCCTTGCTGTCGTTTTCACCACCTGAACCAAAGCTCATTTTAGACGGGTCGCTTTCTGGCAAATTATCTGGGTCCATTCCGGCACTAATAATGGCAGGCTTTAAGTAGTTGCCATGGACGCCGGTGAATAAATTAGTGTAAACAATGTCGTCTGCACCGCAGTCTACAATCGCTTGTTTGTAGTCGTCTACCGCACGAGCTTCTGTAGTAGAAATAAACGCAGAACCTATATAACCAAGGTCGGCACCCATGGCTTGCGCAGCAAGGATTGAATCACCCGATGCAATAGACCCTGATAATAAAAGTAAACCATCGAACCAAGTGCGAATCTCTTGGATCAAAGCCAGTGGCGATAATGTACCAGCATGACCACCCGCTCCAGTTGCTACTGCAATTAATCCATCGGCGCCTTTTTCAATGGCTTTTTTAGCAAATTTATTATTAATAATATCGTGTAAAACAATGCCACCATATGAATGCACAGCTTCGTTCACGTCTACTCTGGCCCCTAAAGAGGTAATAATGATTGGCACTTGATATTTAACGCATAGCGCAAGATCTTCTTCTAAGCGATTATTCGATTTATGAACTATTTGATTAACAGCAAACGGCGCGGCTGGTTTTTCAGGGTTGGCTTTGTTGTATGCCTTTAGGTCTTCAGTTATGTGAATTAACCATTTTTCAAACTCTCCCTCGCCACGCGCATTCAACGATGGAAAAGATCCCACAATACCGGCTTTACATTGTGCCAGTACAAGCTCTGGGCCAGAAACAATAAACATAGGTGATGCAATAGCAGGAACCGATAAACGGCCTTTTAAAATGTCTGGAAGCGCCATGGATATATCTCAATTATGATTCAATGTAGTTGTTATTATGCACACCTGATACTAGCAGTGTAATGACCAATGCACACATCTGTATGACATATTTGAACAATAGCGAAAAATAAAGTGATATTCCCACAGAATAATCATTGCTGTTAGTTATGGAATAATAGGTACATACTGATATTTCTATATATGACATTAAGCTGTATTTCATTGCCATACTTAGAACGTCCTTAAGTAGGCACAAGCTGACTTTAGGTTCATGTACTATTAACTACGGGTAAATATGATGAGCAAAGGACAAGACAGTAAAAAGGCCGATAAGAAAAAACCACTATTAACCGCTAAAGAAAAAAAAGCTGCAAAGAAAACTAAAAAAGCGGACACAAATGTACTAGGTAATTAATCTAGAAAGTTAAGATTAAATGGGCCACCCAATTACAAGGTGGCCTAACCTGATAGACATTAGCATTCAGCACATTCCTATTTTTTTCCTTTCAATATTTGATACAACCATAACCAGTTCTTATATAAATATTACGATTTAACGTTATAAAAATAAACGGGAGATTTATATACATCATTAAGTTGAATTGTTTGAAGTGGTTGGTGCGAGGGCAAGGCAAAATTATTGCTAATTAAATACTGTAATTTTCCAGGTTCTATTTTTAGTTTGTTTTCAATATTTAGCATTCCTGCAGGAAACAAGTAGCATAATATTACTGACGCATCGGTAAGGTCTTCTGTTAAGAAATTTTTTCGATACACTTCGACATTTTTTAAATCGAGTAATTTAATTGCCATAACAGTTGTAAGCCATGGCAATATTGAAAGCTCATAACCTACTATTCTTCGATAAGGATATTTTTTTGCAAGTGGGATGAGTAAATTGCCCCAACCACTGCCTAATTCATACACCGGACCTATGCCTGTATTCTCACTGAGTTTTAGCATGGCTTTACGTGCTTTACGTGAACTAGGCATGGGTGAAATGCCTAGCAACAAAGTACTCCAGACAATCGAAAAGCCAATAATCATGGTGAACACTAGCAGTATTATTTCGAAGTCTGGCAAGGTTAATCTCTATTATTAAAGCTAGATAAGTTATGTAGGTTAATAAAAAAACCCACGCAGTTATGAATAACTGCGCAGGGTAAACACACTAACTATTTTATCAAATCAAAGCGATCAGCATTCATAACTTTACTCCAAGCTGCAACAAAGTCTTTAACAAACCTTTCTTTGTTATCGTCTTGTGCGTAAAACTCAGCGTAAGAACGCAGTACCGAATTTGATCCAAATACTAGGTCAACTCTTGTGGCTGTCCATTTAACTTTTTCAGTTTGACGGTCAACAATATTATAAGAGTTTTTACCAGTAGGCTTCCACGAGTAATTCATATCTGTCAGATTAACAAAAAAGTCTGGTGTTAATGAACCTTCATTGTCAGTAAATACTCCATGCTTGCTGCCACCTTGGTTAGTGCCCATAACGCGCATTCCACCCACCAGCACTGTCATTTCTGCTGCTGTTAAGCCCATTAGTTGACTACGATCAAGCAACATTTCTTCAGCGCTTACCACGTAATCCTGTTTAAGCCAGTTACGGAATCCGTCATGGGTAGGCTCTAGTACGTCAAAAGATTCCACGTCGGTCATTTCTAATGTTGCATCGCCACGACCTGCTGAAAATGGAACCGCCACATCAAACCCAGCGGCCTTTGCAGCTTGCTCAATACCCACGTTACCAGCCAGTACAATCACATCTGCAATACTTGCACCTGTTTCTGTGGCGATGCTTTCTAGTTTTGTAAGTACCTTAGCCAAACGTGCAGGCTCGTTACCTTCCCAGTCTTTAAAAGGAGCCAGTCGAATACGTGCACCGTTAGCACCACCACGTTTGTCTGAGCCACGGAACGTTCTTGCGCTGTCCCATGCAGTAGACACCATTTCGCTGGTGGTAAGACCACTGGCTGCAATCTTTTGCTTAACCGCTTTAGCATCATAGTTGGTGCTACCAGCCGGCACTGGATCCTGCCAAATCAAATCTTCTTTAGGTACATCGGGGCCAATGTAACGAGTTTTAGGACCCATATCTCGGTGGGTTAATTTAAACCATGCGCGAGCAAATACTTCCGAAAAATACTCAGGGTCTTTATGGAATTTTTCAGAAATTTTTCTGTACTCAGGGTCCATCTTCATGGCCATGTCGGCATCTGTCATCATAGGATTGTTGCGAATAGACGCATCTTCTACATCGACTGGTTTGTCTTCTTCTTTTATATTAATTGGTTCCCACTGCGTAGCTCCGGCTGGGCTCTTCTTAAGTTCCCATTCGTAGTTAAGCAATAATTTAAAATAGCCGTCATCCCATTGTGTCGGGTTAGTTGTCCACGCGCCCTCGATGCCACTGGTCACTGTATCGCGGCCAACACCACGGTTGGTTTTATTTAACCAGCCAAAACCTTGGTCTTCAATTTCACCCGCTTCAGGCTCAGGCCCAAGCTGTTCGGCGTCGCCATTACCATGGGCTTTACCCACGGTGTGACCGCCAGCTGTAAGCGCAACGGTTTCTTCGTCGTTCATCGCCATGCGTTCAAAAGTAATGCGAATATCATGAGCTGTTTTTAGTGGATCTGACTTGCCATCAACACCTTCAGGGTTAACATATATAAGGCCCATCATTACCGCTGCCAATGGATTAGCAAGATCTCGTTCACCTGAGTAGCGGCTATTTTCGCTGCCACTAGGCGCAAGCCACTCTTTTTCTGCACCCCAGTAAGTGTCTTTTTCTGGATGCCAAATATCTTCACGTCCAAATGCAAAACCATAGGTTTTTAATCCCATAGATTCATAGGCAATGGTGCCCGCATAAGTGATTAAATCGGCCCAGCTAATCATGTTTCCGTATTTTTTCTTGATAGGCCAAAGTAAACGACGCGCCTTATCTAAGTTTGCGTTGTCGGGCCAAGAATTAAGCGGCGCAAAACGCTGGCTACCATTACCCGCACCACCACGACCATCCGCTACTCGATAAGTACCGGCCGCATGCCAAGTAAGACGAATCATAAGACCGCCATAATGACCCCAGTCTGCTGGCCACCAATGCTGGCTATCGGTCATTAGTGCATGTAAGTCTTTTTTAAGCGCGTCGACATCTAGATCCTTGAGGGTTTCACGATAATCAAAATCGGCTTCCAATGGATTAGTCTTACGATCTTGTTGATGTAAGATGTCTAAATTAAGGGCCTTTGGCCACCATGCCGCATTAGACATACTGGTCTCTGTGGCCCCACCGTGCATTACTGGGCATTTGCTATTAGACATCTTTTATCTCCTATTTATTATAAAAAAACAGTTGCAAACAACACAACCTGATCCTTTTGTATTCAACACTATTGATCATTTAAAGT
>JAWUVO010000007.1:0-27896 GCA_034112325.1 Bermanella sp.
CGAACTTGGGGTAACTTTAATCGGACCAAACTGCCCAGGAGTAATTACTCCGGGAGAATGTAAAATTGGTATTATGCCGGGTCATATTCATTTGCCGGGTAAAGTAGGCATTGTTTTACGGTCAGGTACGTTAACCTATGAAGCAGTAAAGCAGCCCACCGACTTTGGTTTTGGTCAGTCGACTTGTGTCGGTATTGGTGGCGACCCAATTCCGGGTACTAGCTTTATTGATGTACTTAAATTGTATGAGCAAGACCCTGCCAATGAAGCCATTGTTATGATTGGTGAGATTGGTGGTACAGCCGAAGAAGAAGCAGCAGAATATATTAAAAACAATGTAAGTAAACCTGTGGTGTCTTACATTGCGGGTGTAACGGCTCCGGCGGGTAAGCGCATGGGTCATGCCGGTGCAATTATTTCTGGTGGTAAAGGCACAGCTGATGAAAAATTTGCTGCGCTGCAAGACGCTGGCGTAACGACCGTAAGGTCTTTAGCTGAAATTGGTAATGCGTTAAAAGAAAAAACTGGCTGGTAAAGTTTTGCCATTTAGTCACTTAAAGCCCTTGTTAGATAGATCTAGCAGGGGCTTTTTGTTTTCAGTTTTTAGCTTACTGTGACTTCCCAACGTCATACTCGCGAACGCGGGTATCCATTGATAATATCTACCAACTTCAATGTGTTTTTTACTTTACTGCAGGATTGGCTAGGGTTGTGGCGCATTATGTTGTATAACGCCTATTAATTTACGACTGGTTAATAGGCGTCTAATCTTAAGCCAGTAATTAAAGGTCTAATCGAGAGTATTAATGAACGAATCGAATCCTTATTTAGGTCGTGCCAAGCGCTTTGTAGGCTTACTGCGCCAATGCCAGGTATTAGGCATGGAGGTGATTGAAGCCAATGCTGAAGGCCTCACTATAGAGCTGCCTTACAATAAACAGCATGTGGGTAATCCTTCTACAGGGGTTATTCATGGAGGTGTATTGACCACCTTGATGGATACGGCCAGCGGCACCATGGTGATCAATGCGTTACCTGAATTTGAATTATGCCCTACGTTAGATTTACGGGTAGATTACGTCAGAGCGGCCGAACCTGAAAAATCAATCTTTGCATTCGCGCAAGCTTATCGGGTCAGTCGTAATGTGGTATTTACTCGCTGTATTGTTCACCAGGGAGATATCGAAGAACCTGTGGCAAACTGCGTGGCGGCATTTATGCGCATCGGTGCTCACATGTCCCCACCAGATTTTAAAGCCTTGGTGGTGGGCGATGACACCTTCGATGAAAAAAATAAGGTAACAGCGTAATCATGAATTCATTTGATCAAATACTTAAACAATGTCATGAAACCCGTGAGTACCGCGCTGTGGTAGACGCCATACCATATGCAAACTTAATAGGCCTAGATTATCAACGTTTTGGTAACGATGTGATTTTTAAGCTACCAGATAACCCAGACAATATTGGTAACCCTATTTTGCCTGCTGTTCATGGTGGTGTTGTTGGTGGGTTTATGGAGCTTTCAGCTGCGATACATTTAGTCATGATGCTCGATACACCTGCCATGCCTAAAATTGTTGATTTTTCTTTAGACTATTTACGCCCGGTGCGCGGGGGTAAAGATACCTTTGCTGAATGCAAAGTTATTCGTCAGGGATCAAGAGTGGCCAATGTGATCATTAATGCATGGCAAACTAAGCGAGAAGATTCAGTGGCCACAGCACGAGCACACTTTTTGCTCGCGCCTTAAATAAGTAGCATAGCTGTCTGATTGTTTTTTAAACATATATAAGGCTCTTTTTTAGGGCCTTTTTTATATTCCTTAAATCCTACCCTTGAAATACTGAATCTTACCCCTATATATCGTACAGCTTTAGCTAACACGTAATTTAACACCAGTTGAGGAGTCAATATGACAACGGCGCAAAAAGAAACCTTAGGCTTTCAAACTGAAGTGAAGCAAATGCTTCATCTTATGATTCACTCTTTGTACTCAAACAAAGAGATATTTTTACGAGAGTTAATCTCTAACGCATCAGATGCATGCGACAAGTTACGCTTTGAAGCACTTAATAACGGTGACTTGTTTGAAGGCGACGGTGATATAAAAGTTAAAATCAGCTATAACGCTGAAGCTAACACAGTGACTATTTCTGATAACGGCATTGGTATGAACCGCGACGAAGTCATTGAAAACTTAGGAACCATTGCTAAATCGGGCACATCAGCCTTTTTAGAAAAAATGACAGGCGATGAACAAAAAGACTCACAATTAATTGGTCAGTTTGGTGTGGGCTTTTATAGCTCGTTTATTGTTGCTGACAAAGTAGAAGTACATACACGCCGTGCTGGTGATAGTAGCGCTGAAGGTGTTTGCTGGATAAGCGAAGGCGAGGGTGACTTCACGATTGAAGGCGTAGAAAAACAGACCCGTGGTACTACTATTGTTTTACATCTTAAAAAAGACGAAGCTGAATTTGCAGATAGCACGCGCTTACGCCACTTAGTTACAAAATATGCAGATCATATTGCCATTCCAGTTGAGATGCTTAAAGACGCGGCGCCGGTAGACCCTGAAGCGCAAGAAGCACCTGTTGAAATCACTGAAGAGTGGGAAGCCGTTAACAGTGCAAAAGCACTTTGGACCCGCAGTAAGTCAGAAGTTGAAGACGCTGAATATCAAGAGTTTTATAAGCACATAGCCCATGATTACGAAGACTCTTTGTCTTGGTCTCACAATAAGGTAGAGGGCAAGCTAGAATATACAAGCTTGTTATACGTGCCTAAACGCCCTCCATTTGATTTGTGGAATCGTGAGGGTGCCCGAGGCTTAAAACTGTACGTACAGCGTGTATTCATAATGGATGACGCAGAGCAGTTTTTACCGCCATACTTACGCTTTATTAAAGGTGTTGTAGACAGCAGCGACTTACCGTTGAACGTAAGTCGTGAGATTTTACAAGATAACGGCAATATATCAGCTATGCGTAGTGCGTTAACTAAACGTATATTAGATATGTTGAAAAAAATGGCTAAAAATAAACCTGAAGAATATAAAACTTTCTGGCAAGGGTTTGGTCAGGTACTAAAAGAAGGTCCTGCAGACGATTTTGCAAACAAAGAAAAAATTGCCGAGCTTTTCCGTTTCTCATCGACTAAAGGCGATGACGACTCTCAAATTGTTGGGTTGGATGAATACATTGAGCGTGCTGAAGGCGAGCAAGACAAGATTTACTATTTGACGGCTGAAAATTATTTAACTGGTTCTCGTAGTCCTCACCTAGAAGTGTTCCGCAAAAAAGGCATCGAAGTTTTATTGCTAACAGATCGTGTTGACGAGTGGATGATTTCACATCTAAGTGACTTTAAAGGTAAATCTTTTGAAGACATAACTAAGGGTGAATTAAACCTAGACGACGATGCAGCTAAAAAAGAACTTGAAGAAGCTCAAAAAACGCATGCTGATTTAGTTGAACGCATTAAGGCTAAGCTGGGAGATAAAGTCGAGGACGTACGTCTAACTAATCGTCTGACCGAATCTCCAGCATGTTTGGTTGTGGGTAAAGAAGACATGGGCATGCAAATGCGCCGAATGTTAGAAGCAGCGGGGCAGGCATTACCAGAAGCTAAGCGTATTCTTGAAGTTAATACTGATCACCCATTGATCGCTAAAATGGATGCTCAGACAGATGAAGATCGTTTTTCTGAAATGGCTGAAGTAATCTACGAGCAAGCTCAGTTAGCTGAGGGTTCACAGCTACAGGATCCTGCTGGTTATGTTGAGCGTATGAATAAACTACTATTGAGCCTTTTAGAAGGTTAGTAGCTAAATTATTTTGTACAAAAAAAAGCCAGTGAGTAATCTCGCTGGCTTTTTTTATGACTGAACACAAAGAGTATTTCGTCAGTTTAAACATGTATAAATGAGATGCAGACACTAGGTTTCTGGCAATGCATGCCGTATCATGGCAAACATAAATTTAATTTTAAAATTCATAATAAAGGTGATTCATGAAATTGCTACGCTTAGTTGTCCCTGTTTTGTTGTTCGTATCGTCGTCTGTATTTGCTGGCGGCTCATTAGATTTAAGCATTAATAATAAGTCGGCAGGCCTAGAGTATGACGCCACTCAAATGGGCAGCCCTCTGCATATTTCTGCAGGTGCTTGGCATAATGAAGACGACAAAGATTTATTAAACCTTGGTTTAAATGTGGTAGACGTGCGCAGCAAGTCTAGCCCAGTAAAAATTGGTATTGGTGGTAAAGTAATTGCGTATTTTGCTGGTGACGAAGAGGGTGCCGGATTAGCTATTGGTGGTTTTGTACGTTATTCCCCAGCCGAATTGAATGGCATTGGTTTCAGCGGTCACGTTTACTACGCACCAAGCGTGTTGTCTTTTGATAAGACAGAAAACATTACAGACTTAGGCGCTAAGGTAGAATACAAACTTTTGCCAACAGCAGCTGTTTACCTAGGTTTTCGCTTTGTTGAAGCCAGCCAAGAAAACATATCACAAGATATTGAAGTAGCGAAAGATGGCCATATTGGCTTACGTATTAACTTTTAAAAAGTACACGTTATGAGTCGCACTGGTCGTACCAATCAAGTTTTGTATTTTGCCCGCTTAAGTTTAGATAAAATTGAGCAGGCAGAGTCGTTGCAAGATAAGCAGATGATGGAGGAGACTGCTTTGTATCATCTGCATACTGCTTTTATTAGCCTAGTGTCAGAAATACTAGCGCAATACAATTTAGAGCCATATGTTAGCCTAGATGAGTTATTTGCCAGGCCTTCGTTACCGGCTGAGTTATACGAACTGCAGTTAGCTAAATTAGACTCCAAATCCTGGTTATATAATCTGTTGAAGCAGAAGCAACGTATGATTACAGATGGGTTAAAAGACAATAACGTGAATTCGGGACTTATTAGTAGTCAATCTGATTATTCATCATTGTTCTGTAACTACTTGAAAGAAATAGAGAATCTAGCTCAGCGCATAAGGGTTCTTTACCAAGAGAACTGATTGCTACAATTTGGCGGTGGTAGCGGTCTGCCACAATGTTATACTCGCGCCCCATTTAAAGTATCGTCTGTTCATTAGAGTGGTTTAGTTGTATGGCTGTATTCGAGATTGTTGAATTATCTGATGGTGATGTTGCTTTGAAAAGAAGCGATGATCAAGCGGATGAGGGTGAGCCTCTTGTGCGCATTACATTTTCTGGCGACGCTAAAACGAGCTTTCCAGAGCAGCACCTAGAAATTGCCAAAGCAATGATCGAAGCTGGTGTGCGCAAAGTTGGTGAGCTAAGTGGCGTAGCAGTAGAAGATACTTCTTCAATTGCTAGTTTTGAACAAAAAACCGTTCACTAAGCTTTATTGATTAGCTTGATCAATTAGCTTGATAGATAATATATTAAGTACAAAAAACGCTGCTAAAATGCAGCGTTTTTTTATGGCAGTAAGTTAATTCTTTATCAATGTTGGCGAATTACACCAACATACAAGCCTTCAATTTCCATCGATTCTTCTGCCAGGTTTACAATTATAGGAGAATAATCTTTGTTTTCGGGTAATAGTCTGACAATGTTATTCTCTTGGTGAAGACGCTTAACAGTAACTTCATCGCCGACCCTAGCCACAATGATATCGCCATTACGAGCCTGGTTAGTTTTATGAACCGCTATCAGATCTCCCTCTAAGATACCTACTTCAATCATACTGTCACCATGCACTTCTAATAAAAAATCGGCAGGTGGGTTAAATAGGTTGCTAGGAATGTCTAAGCGTTTTTCAACATGCTCAATTGCAAGTATCGGTTCACCCGCGGCCACACGGCCAATTAAAGGCAGTCCTGTTTGGTTGTCAGGAATACGAATGCCACGACTCGCACCTGGGATCATTTCAATTGCACCTTTACGTGCTAGAGCTTTTAAATGTTCTTCAGCCGCATTTGGGCTTTTGAATCCAAGCTTATTGGCTATTTCAGCACGGGTAGGAGGGAATCCAGTAGTTTCGATAGCTGATTTTATGAGGTCTAAAACTTGTTGCTGACGAGCTGTTAGTTTGATCATTTTTAGTTATCTGTTTTTATGTACATGTTGTGATTATATACAGTACTGTATATCTGTAAAGTAGTTGTTGATATTTAACTTCTATAGCTTGACGAATGATTGGATTTGATCTATTTTTGACATCGCGTCAAAAAATAACATTAAGTCAATTATTTAGGTTTAATATTGCTTTGGCTCGTAACAGACAAAATAGTCAGAGTAACCGTTAGGAATAGAAATGGTAGCGTCCACCGTCAGTAGAAAACAGCAAGAAATTAAAGTTAGAGATCAGCTTATTTTGTCTGCAGCTAGCCTTCTATTTGCAGAGCAGGGCTATCATGGAACGACCATGCAAAATATTGCTGACGCGGTGGACTATTCTAAGGGCACCATATATCAGCATTACACATGTAAAGAAGAAGTCTTAGCTAAATTATTTTTACAATGCAGTGATACCCTGCAGGCTAGTATGCAAAAAATAATTAATAAAGATTTTCATATTCGTGACACTATTTTATTAATATCTGGAATTTTCTTAAAGCATACAAAAGATGAACCTGGTATTGCTGGAAATGTCACATTAGTCCAGTCGCTGGACTTTGTGGCTAAGTTAAGCCAAGACTCCCAGAAACAGTTGTTAGACTCTGAGCGTATTATGCTGTCGCAAGTGATCAGCATATTTTCTAATTACCCTGAGTTTGATGCCAAAAAAGTTAAGTCGGCTGCGTTTGGTTGGTGGTCGATGCAGTTAGGTGTACAAAATATAATGGTGAGTGGTTGGAAAATTGAAACCATGGGATTTAAATCACCAGAAGAGCATATTATAGAAAGCTTGAATGTATTTATCACTGGGCTTGGTATATCTACTATGGGTACTTGTGAGTCCTGGTTAGATGTTAAGAAAAAAATGCAGAAAACGTTAGATATTAATACTTTTTAAAAATAAAAAATAAAAACTTATCAAATAAAAAGGATCATTAGATGATTGAAAATATTACAAGGTGGTTGGTTTATAACCCTTGGAAGGTGGTGCTTGTCACACTTATGCTGGTTATAGCAAGCGGCTATGGGGCAAAAAATATAAAATTGAATGCGGACTATCGAGCATTCTTTAGCGATGATAACCCGCACTTAGTCTCGTTTGAAGACCTTCAAGATCAGTATAATAAAGTTGATAATGTCTTAATTGCTATAATTCCCCAGCAAGGTGATGTTTTTTCAAATAATATGTTGTCTCTATTAGAAGAGATAACAAATGAATCGTGGCAGGTTCCCTATAGTCGTAGAGTAGATTCTATTACTAATTACCAGCAAACGTTTTCCGAAGAAGATGATCTAGTAGTAGAAAGTTTATTTGAAGAATTTTCCGATTTTTCATCTGATAAAATAGAACGCAATAAACAAGTTGCACTTAATGACCCAATTCTAGCTGGTAACTTACTTGCTTACGATGGGAAAGCAACTGGCGTTAATATAACCATTAATCTTCCTGGTTTAGATCAAGCAAAAGAAGTGCCTGAAGTTGTCGGTTATATTCGCGATATGATCAAGCGCTATGAAATTAAATACCCTGGAGTAGACTTTTATTTAACTGGGGTCACTATGACCAATGCGGCTTTCCCCGAAGCCAGCGCGGCCGATATGAAAGTTTTATTTCCGGTGATGATCTTAGTTATTTTAGTATTGTTGTTCATCTCTTTAAGAGGGCTTTGGGGAGCGCTGGCTACGTTTAGTATTGTAATTTTTTCTAGCGCTGTGGCTATGGGCTTGTTCGGTTGGCCTTCGCCGCAGATCACACCTACAATATTGACTGCGCCAATTATGATTATGACTTTAGCCATAGCAGATTGTATTCACATTTTAATGACATACTATCAGCGTCTTTCTAAGGGTGATACTAAGCAAAATGCTATGATTGAAAGTATTCGTATTAACTTTCAACCAGTATTGTTGACAAGTGTTACCACCGCCATGGGCTTCTTAACCTTAAATTTTTCTGACTCACCTCCGTTTCATGATTTAGGTAATATTGTATGCATTGGTGTTTTAGGCGCATTTGTTTTTGCATTATTTTACTTGCCTGCTCTGATGATGCTTTTACCATCGAAAGAAGTTTCAAAAGACTTTGGTGAGAATGCCACCATGAAAAAAGTATCCGAGTTTGTAATTAATAAACGTAAGGGATTACTTTACGGCATGTCGGCGCTCATTATTGTTCTAGTAGCTTTGGTGCCTACTAACGAATTTGATGACAGTACCATAGAGTACTTTGATTGGAGTGTTAAGTTTAGGTCAGATAGTGAAAAAATTAATGAAGCATTAACGGGTGTGCAGTCGGTCAACTACAGTTTGAAAGCGGCTGGTGAAATGGGGGTTGCAGATCCTGCTTATTTAACCACGGTTGACGCATTTATTAAGTTTTTACAATCGCAACCTGAAGTTCGTCATGCAACCGGTTTTACTGATGTTATGAAACGCTTAAATAAAAACATGAATGGTGACAAACAAGAGTTTTATCGAATTCCTGAAAGTCGCGAACTTGCTGCCCAGTATATGTTGTTGTATGAGTTGTCATTACCATACGGCCTAGACATTACCAATCAAGTAAATGGGGATAAATCAGCATCACGGGTAAGCGTTAGTCTAGGGAAGCACACAGCAATGGAAATTATTGCTATGGACCAAAGAGCGGTTCAATGGCTAGAGCAAAATGCTCCTGAATACATGGTGACAGAAGGAGCCAGTACCACAGTTATGTTTTCACATATTACTGAGCGTAATATTAAGAGTATGGTTGGCGGAGTATTAGCGGCATTAATATTGATTTCTATTATTATTATGTTTGCTGTTAAATCGGTCAAACTAGGACTGATCAGTTTAATTCCAAATCTTGCACCAGCGGGTATGGCGTTCGGCCTTTGGGCCATTTTTGATGGTAAAGTTGGCTTAGGTTTATCAGTTGTAATGGGCGTAACAATGGGGATAGTTGTTGATGATACTATTCACTTTTTAACTAAATATGTACGTGCCAAGCGTGAAATGGGCTTTGATACAAAGCAGGCAGTAAACTATGCGTTTCAAACCGTTGGTGTTGCATTAACCGCTACCACAATTGTGTTGTGCGTTGGTTTTATGGTGTTGTCACTTTCTCCGTTTCAGATTAATGCTGAAATGGGCCTTATGAGTGCTTTAACCATTGCACTGGCGTTAGTTGTTGATTTTTACTTTTTACCACCACTGTTATTACGCTTTGATCGTAATAAAAATGAAAGTTTATAAAAAAGGGATGTCTAAAATGAAAAAAATGCTAGTGGCTAGTTTATTAGTTTTAATGTCGTTAACCAGTTTTGCTGAAACGGCCGAAGAAAAAGGTTTGGCTATTGCCATTGAAGCCGATAAGCGTGGACAGGGCTTTGGTGATTCTAAGGTTTCTTTAAAGATGGTATTGCTTGACGCTAAGGGCCGTGAGACATCTCGAGATATGCGAGTTAAAAGTCTAGAAGGCGTAGCAGAGTCTGGTGATAAATCCCTGATGATTTTTGACACTCCAAGAGATCAAAAGGGTGTCGCTATGCTGACATTTACTCATAAAGTTGAATCTGACGATCAGTGGTTGTTTTTACCTGCGTTGAAGCGTGTGAAGAAAATTTCTAGCCGCAATAAATCAGGTCCATTTGTTGGGTCTGAATTTGCTTTCGAAGACATCAGCTCGCAAGAAGTTGAAAAGTACACTTATAAGTATCTTCGCGACGAAGTGGTAAATGGTATGGATTGCTTTGTGGTTGAAAGTGACCCTGTAGATAAGTATTCAGGTTATACCCGTCGTGTAGCCTATATTGACAAAGCTGAGTATCGTGCGGTTAAAATTGATTTTTATGATCGTAAAAATAGCTTATTAAAAACGTTAGAAAATAGTGCTTACCAACAATATTTATCTAAATACTGGTACCCAGGTCTAAGTAAAATGACAAATCATCAAACCGGTAAAGTTACTCGATTAGAATATGAAAATTATGAGTTTAAGGTTGGCTTGCAAGATAACGAGTTTACTAAAAACAGTCTAAAACGCGCTAAATAAAAATAATAGGAAACGTGATGAAAAACATCATGAAAAAAACATTAGCCTTGGGGATCGCTGTTTTTTTTGCATCTTCGGCTATTGCTGAAGTCGCAATATATGGGCAGGTAGATTATGAAGCCACTGCTTATTCTAACGACAGTTTGAATTCGGCAAGTGATCAAAATTTTAATAATTCAATATTATTTCAATCTGAGGTTTACACCAAATGGGATGATGGTAGCCAAAGCTTAACGTTTAAACCATTTTATCGGTTTGATGAAATGGACGACGAACGTACCCACGGTGATATTCGTGAACTTATTTGGCATAAAGTCGCTGATGGATATGAATTAAAAGCGGGTATTGGCAAAGTTTACTGGGGTGTTACTGAATCTAATCATCTAGTGGATATAGTCAATCAGACTGACGGAGTTGAAAGTATCGACGGTGAAGACAAGTTAGGTCAGCCTATTATTCAGCTAATGATTGAACGTGATTGGGGTAACCTAGATTTATTTGTATTACCGTATCATCGCGAGCGTACTTTTGCCGGCCCCGAGGGACGTCTTTCGGCTGGCTTTGATTACGCTGATGTTATTTATCAATCTGCCGATGAAGAAAATAATATCGATGTTGCAGCCCGTTATTATTCTTATATAGATGATCTTGAGTATGCAGTATCTGTATTTCATGGTAATAGTCGTGAGCCTGTCATCGGGGTTGATCAGCTAGCAAATCAGGCCTTGCCTTATTACCCTGTTATATCGCAATTGGGTGTTGAGCTTCAGTATTTAAATGAAGGCTGGGCATGGAAGTTTGAGGGTATACACCGTGATGGGGTTCCTGAGGATTCTGATGCGTTAGCTGGGTATTCTGTGGTGAGAACTCCGCTGGGGTTAATTGTTGCTGATGACCAATCTTACTTTGCTACTACTGCTGGGTTTGAATATACACAAGTTGGTATTTGGGACTCTAGAGTAGATTTAGGCTGGGTTGTTGAGCATATGTACGATTCACGACAAAAAAAATCTTCGTTAGGCGCATTCGAACATGACATATTATTAGCCACCCGTTGGGCAGCCAATAATAGTGCCGACTCTACTTTGTTAGTAGGCGCTGTGATCGATTATGAATATCAAGATTACAGTCTGAGTATTGAGGGGACTACACGCTTAATGGCTGGCCTTTCTTTAGAGGTCGAAGCAAGAGTTTTTGCACCTGCTGATAATGCACCGCTATATCGTTTCCGAGATGAGGATTTTGTAAAGTTGACTTTGTCTTACTATTTGTAAGTTATATAAATTAACTAAAACCTATGTACCAATATAGGTTTTAAGGCAGGACTTAATGTCTATTAAGTCTTGTTCCTTAATAAATAATGTTCCACTTTGCTGCTGTTTAAGCAGACTTCTTGACAATATTTTGTTTAAAACGTATGTTTGAAACGTATGTTTTAATAAGTTTAAAAAAATGAGCCACAACGACACAGTCATAAAAATATTAGATGCTGCTGAGCAATTATTTGCTGAGAAAGGCTTTGCTGAAACCTCTTTACGCAGTATTACTGCAAAAGCGGGCGTTAATTTAGCGGCTGTTAATTATCACTTTGGTTCAAAGAAGTCGCTTATTCAAGCTGTCTTTGTGCGGTTTTTAGGACCGTTCTATAAGTTAGTCGAGGCTAGCCTAGACGCTCACGAAAAACAAAACCCCGGTTCTATCCTTTCCCCCGAAGATATTCTTAAATTTGTTGCTAGAGGTATGGCAAGTGTCACCAATGGCGACCGTGGTCGATTGGCTATATTCATGCGTCTGCTTGGCCTAGCTTACAATCAAGGACAAGGGCATTTACGAAAATTTTTGAAAACTGAATATACATCTTTATACATTCGTGTAATGGACTTAATAGCCAAGGCTACACCTGAGCTAAATCCAGTTGAGCGTTATTGGCGTTTTCATTTTATGTTAGGTGCAGCTGCCTTTACCTTATCTAGCATGGAACACCTACGTGCCATCGTTGAATATGAATTTGAAACCAGCTGTACAGAAGAGGAAGTGGTGGGCTATTTATTACCTTTTTTAGCGGCCGGTATTCGCGCAAGTTAGTTTGTTTTTATATTCACTTTCTTTGTGGATGTTATTCGGGCAAAGTAAGCTTTTATTCACGAGATTCGTATAATGCGAACGGTGCAAATCAACATATCTGATCAAAGTTTAATCACAATGCATTATGGCAAGGTGATTAAGCGCTACTCTATTTCTACTGCTCTAAACGGCCCAGGTCAGCAAAGCGGCTCAGGATGTACACCCACAGGCAAGCACTATATACGCGCAAAAATTGGGGCAGGTGCTCCACCTAATGCAGTATTTGTTGGTCGTCGCCAAACCGGCGAAATTTATAATGATAAATTAGCCCAAGACTTTCCTAATAGAGACTGGATTCTCAGTCGTATTCTTTGGTTAAGTGGAAAGGAGTTAGGCTACAATCGAATAAATAATGAAGCTGGCTCTGTAGATTCTATGGCCCGCTATATTTACATACATGGCACACCCGATACCGAACCTATGAGTGAGCCTAAAAGTCATGGCTGTATTCGAATGCGCAATAATGATGTTATTGAATTGTTTAATTGGGTGCCTGACTTTTGCCCTGTTATAATTGACTAAATGAATCATAAACAATCAATCAACCATAGTTAAATTTAAAAATTAAGAGACTAAAGTGAAAGCTACCCTTATTACCGATATAGCAGGATCTAAAATTAGTGAAGAGGAAAGACAGTGGTTAACAAACCCACTGTTAGGGGGGGTTATTTTATTTACTCGCCACTTTGAGTCTAGGCAGCAACTGAAAGAATTAGTACTTGAATTAAAATCTCTAAATCCAAATTTAATTATATCTGTTGATCATGAAGGTGGTCGAGTACAGCGGTTTAGACAAGATTTTAGCAATGTTTGTGCTATGGGGAAGTTAGGTGAGCTTTATCAGCGTGATCCTGAAGCGGCATTAAAAGCCGCAGAGGCCTCTGCTATTGTATTATCTTACGAATTATTAGAGGTGGGTATAGATCTAACTTACGCCCCCGTCTTAGATATTAACTACTTAAGAAACACTGTTATTGGTGACAGAGCTTTTTCTCAAGATGTTGGTCATATTATTGCGCTCGCAAATAAATTTATATCAGGCTTAAACAAAATGCAATTTGCAGTTGTTGCTAAGCATTTTCCTGGTCACGGTTGGGTTAACTTAGACAGCCATGTAGCCTGTCCTGTTGATGAACGCAGCTTAGAAGAAATTAAAAATAGAGATATGCAACCGTTTGTGCAGTTGCTTGATAAAATAGACTGGATGATGCCTGCTCATGTTGTTTATGAACAGGTTGATAGTGAGCCTGCAGGCTTTTCTAGTAAATGGTTACAGCAAATTTTAAAGCAAGATATGAAATTTAGTGGGCATATAGTCAGCGACGACTTAAGTATGCAAGGAGCCGCTATTAAAGGTGATTATCAAGCAAGGTCAGCAGCAGCGCTGACTGCAGGTTGTGATATTTTGCTGGCATGTAATTCAAGCGATGCTTCTACTCAAATATTAGCGGCTATGGAAGCGCTCAATGTTGAGCCATTAAGTTTAGAAAAATATCGACCAGATATTAACTTATTAACTAAAAATAACACACTGTATATGAATGCTAAACACGTGCTGATGAGTATGGAATTAATTAAATGATAGATTTAGAAGTATATATGGAACTTTGGTGGGCAAAAATTACCATTGCTCTAGTTGTTGGTGCTATTGCTTATGGAGTGGTTTCGTTAGTCATTGAACGTTTGAAAAAACAGACAGGTAAAACAAATAATTTATTCGACGACGCTATTGTTGGCGCGTTAAAAAGTCCCATTAATTACGGTATATTATTTTATATTGCATGGTATGTAATAGATGTAATTGAAAAACATCATAAAATAGATTTATTTCCAGAAGGGCGTACCGTATTAATTGTTTGTAATGCAATCCTATTTTCTTGGTTTGTTTTAAGACTAATAAAAATACGCGAACACCAAATTTTAAAAGGCGACATAGAAACTAAATCTGACCGTACAACTATTACAATGATCTTTAAGGTGCTACGAATTATTGTACTGGTGTTAACCATACTGGTGGTTTTTCAAACACTGGGTCTTTCTATTAGTGGTTTAATAGCATTTGGTGGAGTAGGTGGTGCAGCAGTAGCATTTGCTTCAAAAGATTTGTTGTCGAATTTTTTTGGCGCTCTGATGATCTTTTTAGATAAACCATTTTCTATTGGTGATTGGGTCAGAAGCTCTGAGCGGAATATCGAAGGAACAGTTGAGCATATTGGCTGGAGAATTACTCGAATCAGAACATTTGATAAGCGCCCATTATATGTGCCTAACTCTGTGTTTGCACAAATTAGTATTGAAAATCCATCGCGTATGTCTCATCGTCGAATTTATGAAACCATAGGGGTTAGATATAAAGATTTTTCTCAGGTGGACAATATCTGTAAAGAGGTAGAGCGTATGCTTAAGGCTCACCAGGATATAGATGGTGGTCAAACTTTAATGGTTAACTTTAATAAGTTTGCGGATTCATCCTTAGAAATATTTATTTATTGCTTTACTCATACGACTCATTGGCAGACATTTCATCAAATTAAGCAAAGAGTTTTATTAGAAGTTGGTGAGATAATTCAACGTAACGATGCAAGTATCGCTTTCCCAAGTCATAGTATTTATGTTGAAAATAACAGCCCTGAACTTGTTCAGAAATAATCATCTAGATTACTAGAGCCAGCAATAAGTCGAGAGTAGTATATTTAAATGAATAACGAATTAATTGCGATAATTGGTGGCACTGGATTAACTGAATATGACGCTTTGCAAGTTGAAAAAAAAGTTGCCGTCAAAACACAGTTAGGAAATCCTAGTTCTGAGCTGATATTTGGGCGCTTATATGAAAAAGATGTAGTGTTTTTAGCTAGGCATGGCCACCCCCATAGTGTGCCTCCTCATAAAGTAAATTACCGTGCGAATATCCTCGCATTAAAAGAAGCTGGTGTGACTCAGATAATTGCAGTCAATGCCGTAGGTGGAATTACACCTGATATGATTGCCGGTGCTATTTGCATTCCTGATCAGGTAATTGACTATACCCATGGCCGTTTAGATACTTTTTTTGATGGTGAGTATAGGTCTTTAGATCATGTTGATTTCAGTTATCCATATGATCAAGTGTTATCTAATAAATTATTTAATGTGACTAAGGGTCTTGAGCTTAATGTTTATAAAGGCGGTGTTTATGGCGCAACTCAGGGTCCTCGTTTAGAAACTGTTGCAGAAATAAAGCGTATGGAACGTGACGGCTGTGATCTTGTGGGAATGACCGGAATGCCAGAAGCTGTGTTGGCTAGAGAATTAAATATCCCCTATGTTTGTTTGGCGCTTGTAGTGAATCCGGCTGCTGGAAAAAGTTCAGCGTTAATTACTATGGACGATATTCGGGCTGTCATAACCACTGGTATGGAAGATATTAAGAAAATAATTTCAAGATATTTACTGGCTTAACTTTAATTAGGGCGTGTGTTTTACATCAAGGTAAAGCATAGATACAAGATAGCTGGGTCCTCACTTCTAGTAAGACGTAAATCGCTCGGCTGTTAATTTTACCGATTCTGTTGCTAGGTGTGCACCAGCCGCTCGTCTCTCCGAGTATATTTATCGGGAGTCCACCTCTAATTATTTAGTTTGTATGCTTAAGTAGATTTAATCGCTTCCGTTGGCGCTAAATTCTGCTGTGCTTCTCTGGCTTCTTTTTCCTTTGTATCTAGCGGGTTTTCAAATGGTAAAATTCTAATTAATACACCTAGACTTGGGTGGTCTATGTAATGGACTTCCTGACTACGCATGCGCCGAGTTTGTTGTAGGCTAAGCGTTTTATTTAAGTTCTCTGCATCTTCAGGGATAAATTGCAGTTCAATGCTGCTGTGTAAATAACGTGAAACATGAAGGTTAAATAAACCTTTTAGCTGTGGCTGATTTAAAACTTGGCTAGAACTTTCAATATAAATAGGCACGCTATGTTGTTGCTCATAAACAGGCTGTACCCACTGAGCATTAAATAAAATAGATTGTGAAACAGGGTCTAATTTATTAATTATATCTGCCCAGTCGTCGTCAATATTCTGCATGGTGAATGCTAATGCATTGGCATTCTCGTGATGCAGGCTGAGTGGAGCGTTAATACCTGAGTTAGCCAGTGCAAAGGTGTTTTCATCTTTGTACAGGCGCACAACATCTGCCATGGTCAGTTCAATTTTATTGTAATTAAATGACTCGTCTAAACTACGATCATTTTTTTGCTGAAAAAAGGTAACATTAATCTGATACCAGCGAGCTTTTTTAATTGCAGCTTCATCTTCGGCAAAAACGTTGCTGGCCAAAAGGGATGCTAGCGTTGCCAAAATAATAAAAATTTTCATGTTTATGCGGGCCTTGATAATAAATCTAATGTGTCAGATACCGTTTTAAAGCGACTTTCTGCATCTGGCATATCAAATATGAATTTCAATGAATTTGCACCTTCTAATTTATAACTAGCAGGCTTGGTTTGAACTAATCTAACCATTGTGTAAGGGTCTATTGTTGTTTCAGAGCCAAATTCAATCCGCCCCTGGCTCTCCCCAGCATCTAATTTAACAATGCCCAGTGTAGCAAGCTGAAATTTTAGTTCCGTGATACGGCACAAAAACTTAACTTGATTCGGCAGCAAACCGAAGCGATCAATTAGTTCTACTTGTAAATCCCTTAGTTCACCGCTGTCTTTAGCCGCTGAAATACGTTTATACATAATTAAGCGATTATGAACGTCGGGCATGTAATCTTCAGGAATTAATGCTGGAATGCGCAGGTTAATTTCTGCACCCGCTTGCATGGGGTCGTCAATATTTAATAGTTTGCCTGCTTTTATAGCTTCTACCGCGCGATCCAGTAGTTCCATATATAAGCTAAAGCCTATGTTTTGAATGTGTCCGCTCTGCTCGTCGCCTAGTAATTCTCCAGCACCACGAATTTCTAAATCGTGAGTTGCCAGCATAAAACCGGCACCTAAATCTTGAGCATGTGAGATAGCGTCTAAGCGTTTCTCAGCATCTTTGGTTACTTTCTTTTCTATGGGTGTCATCAAATAAGCATATGCTTGATGGTGACTTCGGCCCACACGACCGCGTAATTGATGAAGCTGTGCTAAGCCAAATTTATCGGCTCGTTCAATTATAATGGTATTAGCATTGGGAATATCTATACCAGTTTCAATAATAGTGGTGCACATTAATACGTTGAAGCGTTTGTGATAAAAATCACTCATAACCGATTCTAAATCTCGCTCCGACATCTGGCCATGAGCGACCCCTATGCGAGCATCGGGTACTAATTTGCCCAAGTCTTCGGCAGCTTTCTCAATACTTTTAACTTCATTATGTAATACATAAACTTGACCGCCGCGTAATATTTCACGTAATACGGCTTCTTTAATTAAGTGTTCGTCCCAAGTTTTTACAAACGTTTTAACCGCTAACCGTTTAGCCGGTGGGGTGGCTATTATAGAAAGATCACGAACTCCTGCCATAGCCATGTTAAGTGTTCTTGGAATGGGAGTGGCGGTCATAGTCAGAATATCTACATCAGCACGTAATGCCTTTACCTTTTCTTTTTGGCTCACGCCAAACCTATGCTCTTCATCAATAATTAATAAACCTAAATCATGAAACTTTACATCACCCTGTAATATTTTATGGGTGCCAATTACAATATCAACGGTGCCTTTTTCAAGTGCCTTAATGGTTGCATTTTTAGCCTGACCTGTTTTAAAACGAGACAGACCTTCAATTTTTATTGGCCAATCTGCAAAGCGGTTTTGAAACGTTTCTAAATGTTGCTGAGCCAATAGGGTGGTAGGGACTAATATAGCCACCTGCTTGCCACCTTGCACGGCCAAAAATGCAGCGCGTAAAGCCACTTCTGTTTTACCAAATCCCACGTCACCACAAACTAAGCGATCCATTGGTCTTGCTCTCATCATGTCGGTTATTACCGAGTTGATTGCGGTTTTCTGGTCGGCCGTTTCTTCAAATGGAAAGTCAGACGTGAACACCTCATAATCTTCACGGGGAAAGCCAAAGCTATGCCCAGTCTTAGCCTCGCGTGTGGCGTAGACTTGTAATAATTCGACGGCGGTATCACGGATTTTTTCTAATGCTTTTTTACGTTGGGTCGACCACTTTTCAGTGCCTAATTTATGCATCGGTGCCATATCTGAATCAGCACCACTATAGCGGCTAATTAAATGTAACGAAGACACAGGAACATAAAGTTTGGCACTGTCAGCATACTCAAGCATTACAAATTCGGTTGCGTCGCCATCTAGCTCAATTGTTTCCATGCCGCGATAACGACCTACACCATGCTCCATATGAACAACGGCCGCACCGGGTGTTAGTTCGGTAAGGTTACGAATAACATTTTCGCTTTGGTCTTTTTCTTCTTTTTGACGACGACGCTGACGAATACGCTGGCCAAATAACGCATTCTCGCTAATTACCCAGCTATTTAATTGCTCACTAAAAAAAGTATCTTCTAGTGGTGCTTCAGTAATTGCAATTTCAAAGTCTGCGTTCTGAAGATCAATCCATCCATCAATAATTTGTGGCGAGATATTGATGCGTTGCAATAGTTCGATTAATGATTCTCGTCGCCCAGAGCTTTCAACACTGAATACAACTGGTTGACTGCTGCCCATTAAAAAAGATTCTAACTTGGCCATAGGCCGGTCTAATTTATGGTCAACTTGAATATTTGGAAGTGTTGATGTAACAAAGTTATACCTGCCTTTTTGTTCGGGGATTTCTTCGTTGTATTGTTTTATACGTCCATAATTTTTAAAATTTGCAAACGTTTCGTTATCGTTTAAAAAGATTTCTTTAGGTGCAAGAACAGGGTGGCGAATGTCATGGCGACGTTCTTCGTAGCGATGTTCAATATCTCGCCAATTTTGCTGCAATGTATTCTCAAGTTTTTCATTAAATATTAATTGACAGTCACTGGGTAAGTAATCGAAAAGGGTGGCCGTATCTTCAAAAAATAATGGTAGATAATATTCAATACCACCCGGTGCAATTTGCTTGGTCACATCTAAATACAGAGGTGATTCTTTAGGATCGCTATCAAAAAAGTCAAACCACCTTTGCTTGAAACAACGTATACCATTGCTGTCTAAAGGTACCTCTTTAGCTGGTAGTAACTCTATATGGTCAGTGGTTTCTGTTGAGCGCTGGGTTTCTGGATTAAACCAGCGAATTGTGTCTATTTCATCGTCAAATAAATCGAGTCTAAACGGTTGATCGGAGCCCATTGGAAATATATCTAAAATTGCACCGCGTACACAAAACTCCCCGTGTCCATAAACACCATCAACGGCCTGGTAGCCTGAGCTGATCAGTGTTTTCTTCAACTGGTCTATATCTAAAGTTTGTCCTGTTTCTAGCGTGAAGCTATGACCAAGGATATAAGTTAGTGGTGGTAAACGTAATTGTGCCGAAAGCGCTGGAATAACCAAAATCGCGCCTTTAGCTTGGGGTAGCTTGGCAAGTGTACTTAAGCGCTCACTAATAATGTCTTGGTGTGGACTGAAATAATCGTAAGGTAGCGTTTCCCAGTCGGGCAGGTTGAATACTTCGCCATCAAAAAAATACTTTAGCTCTTCTGTTAACCGCTGACAGTCGCTGTTGTTGTTGGCAACCACAAGGGTTAAACCTGAGTATTGGCTAGCTGCTAGAGCGATTTCATGAGTGAAATGGGTACCATGAATGTTGCCCCAGGTCTGAATGTCGCCAAGTTTCTTTGGTAAAGGTGCTGCTGGCGTCATGGTAGTCCTAATTAAACATTATTTGATTGGGCGTAGTGTACTTAAAGCTTGGGTGCCTGTTAAGGCCTGTTAGTCGTCAATACGCAATTGATGATACGGTGTTTTAGTATTGTTGGATTTACAAGTCGTTGAGATTAAATATAGATGCAGGCATAATATGCCACAAAATTTACGCCTATATAACTTTGAGGTATTCAACGTGAGTCAAGACGTTCGAGAAGCTTATTTAAACGACTGGAAATTACGCGAAGAGACTGCTGAAAGCATGATTCCTGTAATTGGATCTCTTTACCGTAAAAACAGCATTGTATTATCTGTTTATGGTCGCGTTATCGTAAATCGCTCTGTAATTGATATCCTCAAAGCGCATCGCTTTGTTCGTCAGGTTGAAAAACAAGAGCTGTCAGTTGTTGATACCTTTGCTGTATTGCAGGCGCTTGTGGTATTGGGTGTTGAAAAATGCCATATCGATATTGGTAAATTAGCAATTAAGTTTCGTAACGAAGGCAACGGAACTTCACTTGAAAGTTTTTTACGAATTGAGTTAGCAGACGCTATAAGTGCTATAGGTGAAGAAAACGTAGGTCGCGATGTTGTTCTTTACGGCTTTGGTCGAATTGGTCGTTTACTTGCTCGTATTATGGTTGAAAAGTCGGGTAGTGGTGAGGGTATGCGTTTACGTGCAATTGTTGTGCGTAAAGGCAAAGGCGATGATTTAGTTAAGCGCGCAAGCTTGCTGCGTCGTGACTCTATTCACGGTTCTTTCAAAGGCACTATTCAGCTTGATGAAGAAAACAGCGCGTTAATTGTTAACGGCACTTATATTAATATTATCTACGCTGGAAACCCAGCTGAAATAGATTATACCCAATATGGCATTAACGATGCGCTGTTAATTGATAACACAGGTGTTTGGCGTGATGCCGATGGCCTTGGCGTTCATGCTGCTTGTAAAGGTATCTCTAAAGTACTGCTAACGGCTCCAGGCAAAGGCGACATCAAGAACATCGTATATGGCGTAAACGACAGCGATATTGAAGAAACTGATGTAATCTTATCTGCTGCTTCATGTACCACTAACGCTATTACGCCAGTGCTTAAAGCATTGAATGACGAATACGGCGTAGATTGCGGTCACGTTGAGACAGTTCACTCGTACACCAACGATCAAAACTTAATTGATAATTATCATGCTGGCGATCGTCGTGGTCGTGCGGCTGCTCTGAACATGGTTATTACCGAAACGGGTGCTGCAAGCGCTGTGGCAAAAGCATTACCTGAACTTAAAGGTAAGCTGACTGGTAACGCGATTCGTGTGCCGACACCTAATGTTTCTATGGCTATCTTGTCTTTAACGCTGAATAAGGAAGTTGAAGTAGAGGATTTAAATGCTTATCTTCGTGATGCATCTCTTTACTCTTCTTTGCAAAAGCAAATTGATTACGTGCGCAGTCCTGAAGTTGTTTCTAGCGATTTTGTTGGTAACCGCTGTGCTGGTATCGTTGATGGTGAGGCGACAATTGTTAGTGGTAATCGTGTAAACGTTTATGTTTGGTACGATAATGAATACGGTTATAGCTGTCAGGTTGTTCGTATAGCTCAGCAGCTATGTGGCGTAGATTATCCAGCGTATCCTTTGGTCGCTAAATAATTGCTAAAAAAAGCCGCTTTTTATAGCGGCTTTTTTGCAGTTGCAATAAATAGCAATAAATAGCAATAAAAACTAATAAAAGCTGAGCTGTATTGCTTAATAAATAAGCATAAAACAAAGCTATAGCTATACTTATTTTTTAATACTCTGTTATCCGTGGTCGGATATGGTGACTTTTAGTACAAAAAGAGCAATTACTTCTTACATTGCATACTTTTGTTCCTTAACTCCCTAGCCAGCCTTAGACGAGATGATTATACTTATCGACAGTTTTATAAGAACTTTTACAACGGTTCATAACTGTCTGAAAAGTATACAAATATAAGCGTTTTTTACGCGAAATAATCGAATTTTTTTTTGAACTGTGATTAGGCAAGGCATATGATCAAAATCAAGAAAGGTCTCGATCTGCCAATTGCTGGGAAGCCTGAACAACACATTACCAAAGGTAATAAGGTTTCTCAGGTAGCATTGGTAGGTTCTGACTATGTAGGTATGAAACCCACCATGACGGTGCAGGTTGGTGATAAAGTCAAAAAAGGGCAGTTGCTCTTTACCGACAAAAAGACGGAAGGCGTAAACTATACGTCGCCCGCGTCAGGGACCGTGAAGGAAATCAATCGTGGCAAACGCCGTGTATTCGAATCTATTGTGATTGAAATACAAGGTGACGACGAAGAGATCTTTACTATCCATAAAGCGGCCGAGTTATCTGGCTTGTCCTCTGATCAGGTTCAGTCTCAATTAATTGAATCTGGAATGTGGCCGACTATCCGTACTCGTCCTTATTCTCGTGTGCCTGCGCCTGGTTCAACACCAAGTTCTATTTTTGTAGCTGCATTAGACACCAATCCCTTGGCCGCTGACCCTGCGGTTATTATTGCTGAGTATAAAGAAGACTTTACGAATGGCTTAGCGGTACTTGCTAACTTAGCTCCTAAGTTGTTTGTTACTAAAGCGGTTGCTGTAGATATTCCTACTGTTGATGCTCAGGTAGTTGAAATGGCAGGCCCGCATCCGGCAGGTTTGGTCGGTACAGCTATTCATAACTTAGACCCTGTTAGTGCAAGCAAAACAGTCTGGCATGTTGCTTATCAAGATGTTATCGCCATAGGTAAGTTATTTACTGAAGGTAAAATATTTACTGACCGAGTAGTATCTTTAGCGGGTCCTCAGGTAAATAAGCCTCGTTTAATTCGTACCCAAGTAGGTGCGTCATTAACTGAGCTTACGGCTAATGAATTAGCAGACGGTGAGAATAGGGTTATATCTGGTTCTGTCTTTGGTGGTAAAACAGCCGCAGGCCCAGAAGCTTATTTAGGTCGTTTTGCAAATCAGATCTCTGTATTAGAAGAAGGCCGCGAGCGTCCAATGCTGCACTATCTTCGTGCTGGTGTTAACCGCCACTCAGTTAAGAATATCTATATTTCAAAATTACTGTCTAGCAAGATATTTAACTTTACTACCACTACAAATGGCAGTGAGCGTGCAATGGTGCCAATTGGTACTTATGAAAAAGTAATGCCGTTAGATATCCTTCCAACTCAGCTACTTCGAGCTCTTATTGTTGAAGATATGGAAACGGCTATTAATTTAGGTGCGCTGGAATTAGACGAAGAAGATTTAGCACTTTGTACTTATGTTTGCTCAGGTAAATATGAATACGGTCCAATTCTTCGGAATAACCTTACACGTATTGAGAAGGAGGCATAATAATGGGATTACGTTCAATGCTCGATAGCCTCGAACCTCATTTTACTAAAGGTGGCAGGTTCGAGAAAATGTATCCGCTTTATGAAGCAATTGATACAGGCTTATACTCACCGCCAAATGTTACCAATAATAGTGCCCATGTACGTGATGGCATTGACTTGAAGCGCGTCATGATCACGGTTTGGTTATGCTGTTTCCCAGCTATATTTTTTGGCATGTGGAATATCGGTTTTCAAGCTAACACTGCAATGGATGCAATGAATATTGCAGAAGCTGAAGGCTGGCGTGGCGCAATAATCTCTATGCTAACTGGCTACGACGTAGCAAGTATCTGGGATAATATTATATATGGTGCCATGTTCTTCCTGCCAATCTATGCTGTGACATTTGTTGTTGGTGGCTTTTGGGAAGTTTTATTCGCCACTGTACGCGGTCATGAAGTAAACGAAGGTTTCTTTGTTACATCAATACTTTTTGCATTAATTTGTCCACCAGATATCCCATTGTGGCAAGTTGCATTGGGCATCAGCTTTGGCATCGTGATTGGCAAAGAGATTTTTGGTGGAACCGGTAAAAATTTCTTAAACCCAGCCTTAACAGGCCGTGCATTTTTGTATTTTGCCTATCCTGCTCAAATTTCAGGTGATGCAGTATGGACAGCCGTTGATGGTTTTTCAGGCGCAACGCCATTAGGTTTAGCGGCGACTGGCGGTATTGACGCTGTTTTAGCCACAGGCTTAACTTGGTTTGATGCCTTCTCTGGGACCATTCAGGGTTCTATTGGTGAAACCAGTACCATTGCAATTTTAATTGGCGGTTCGGTACTTGTGGTTATGGGTATTGCTTCTTGGCGTATTATTTCTGGCGTAATGATTGGTATGGTGGCGTTGTCATCTTTACTGAACTTTATCGGCTCAGATACTAACCCGATGTTTGCTATGTCGTGGTATTGGCACTTAGTTGTAGGTGGTTTTGCCTTTGGTATGATCTTTATGGCCACCGATCCCGTATCATCTTCTATGACTCACACTGGTAAGTTCTTTTTTGGAGCCTTGATTGGTGTAATGGTTGTTTTGATTCGAGTGATCAACCCAGCGTTTCCTGAAGGAATCATGTTAGCAATATTATTTGCCAACTTGTTTGCCCCACTGATGGACCATTTTGTAGTTCAATCAAATATCAAACGGAGGGTTGCGCGTAATGTCGGCTAATAACGATAGCATTAAAAAAACTCTTATAGTTGCGATATTGCTGTGCCTTGTGTGCTCAATCATTGTTGCGGGTTCCGCCGTTCTTCTTAAACCTTTGCAGGTTAAGAATAAACTAGAAGATAAAAAGAAAAACATACTGGCTGCTGCGGGTCTTCTTGTTGAAGGCAAGAGCATCGAAGAACAGTTCAAACAAGTAAGTACTCGTATCGTGAACTTAGAAACAGGTGCTTACGCATCTGAAACTGAACTAAGTGAGTTAGCCGCTGCTGGTTTTCCAGTAGAACGGTTTGATCAAAAGAAATTAGCCAAAAACCCTAATTTCAGTAAAAAGTTAGCGGCTAAAAATGACCCTGCGAGTATCAAGCGCAAAGAAAAATTTGCAGCTGTTTACTTGGCCAAAAAAGATGGAGCAGTTGATCGGATTATTATTCCAGTTCACGGCTATGGTCTTTGGTCTACTTTGTACGGCTTTATTGCTTTACAGGGCGACGCTGAAACAATTGCTGGTCTTGGCTTTTATTCTCACACTGAGACCCCAGGGTTAGGTGGTGAGATTGACAACCCAAACTGGAAATCCATGTGGGTAGGCAAAAAAGTTCATGATGCATCAGGCTCAGTAGCAATAGATATTGTTAAAGGGTCAGTTGTTGCTGGTAACCCAAATGAAATTAACCAAGTTGATGGGTTATCTGGGGCGACATTAACCAGTAATGGCGTTGAAAATTTATTGCGCTATTGGTTAGGCGAGCAGGGTTTTGCTGCTTATTTAACTAGCTTGGATCAAGGGGCTTAAAATGACGACATCTGTTAAAGAAATTTTAACCCAGCCATTATTAACCAATAACCCAATTGCTGTTCAAATTTTGGGTGTATGTTCTGCACTGGCTGTAACTACAAGTTTAAACGTGACCCTAGTTATGTGTATTGCATTAACTTTGGTTACTGCATGTTCTAACTTATGTATTTCGATTATTCGTAATCATATACCAGGCAATATTCGTATCATTGTGCAAATGACTATCATCGCGTCATTAGTAATTGTGGTAGATCAAATATTAAAAGCCTATGCCTACGAAGTCAGTAAGTCACTTTCAGTATTTGTTGGTCTAATTATTACTAACTGTATTGTAATGGGTCGTGCAGAAGCATTTGCAATGAAAAATCCTCCTGTTTTAAGCTTCCTTGATGGTATTGGTAACGGTCTTGGGTACAGCGTTGTATTAATTTCGGTTGCCGTTGTGCGCGAACTGTTTGGTTCGGGTTCATTGTTTGGCTTTGAAATATTACCTCTTGTAACTAATGGCGGCTGGTATTACAGCAATGGTATGTTGTTATTACCACCAAGTGCTTTTTTTATTATTGGTTTGTTTATTTGGGTGTCTCGCACCTTGATTCCTACCCAGGTTGAAAAGGCCGACTTTAAAATCCAGCCAAATACTGAAACATCGGGGGCTCACTAATGGAACATTATTTATCTCTGTTCGTGAAGGCTGTATTCGTTGAGAATATGGCGTTGGCCTTTTTCTTAGGCATGTGCACGTTTTTAGCTATCTCTAAGAAAATTCAAACCTCTCTCGGTTTAGGTATCGCAGTAGTGGTTGTATTAACCATTACAGTGCCGGTGAATAATCTTATTTACACGTACCTGTTGAAAGAAGGTGCGTTAGCTTGGGCTGGCTACCCTGATGTAGACTTAAGCTTTTTAGGCTTAATCAGTTATATTGGTGTAATTGCGGCAATTGTACAGATCTTAGAAATGTTCTTAGATAAGTACGTACCGGCATTATATAGCGCACTTGGTGTGTTCTTACCTTTGATCACAGTTAACTGTGCGATCATGGGTGCTTCGTTATTTATGGTCGAGCGTGACTACCAGTTTGGTGAGTCGGTTGTTTATGGTTTTGGTGCAGGTGTGGGTTGGGCGTTAGCCATTACAGCTTTGGCCGGTATTCGTGAAAAACTAAAATACAGCGATGTGCCAAAGGGCCTTGAAGGTCTTGGTATCACCTTTATGACAGTGGGTCTTATGTCACTTGGCTTTATGTCGTTCTCCGGCGTGTCTTTATAGGGTTGGTGATAGAAATGGGTGAATATACAGAAATTATTTTAGGCGTATTTATGTTTACCGCTATGGTGCTTGCACTTGTAGCGATAATATTGAGTGCCCGTGCCAAGCTAGTAAGCTCTGGTGAAGTTACCATTGAAATTAATGGTGACCCTGAGAAAACAATCAAAGTGGCTGCAGGCGACAAACTTTTGCAAACACTGGCCAGTAAGGGTGTGTTTTTATCGTCGGCTTGTGGCGGTGGTGGTACTTGTGCGCAGTGTAAATGCCAGGTTCATGAAGGTGGTGGTTCTATGCTGCCTACTGAAGAGTCTTACTTTACTAAGCGTGACGGCCGTGATGGCTGGCGTTTGTCTTGTCAGGTTCCTGTTAAGCAGGATATGAAGATTGAAGTTGAAGACGAAGTATTTGGTGTTAAAAAGTGGGAATGTACGGTTGAATCTAACCCTAACGTTGCAACTTTTATTAAAGAGCTAACGCTTAAACTACCAGAAGGCGAAGTGGTAGATTTTCGTGCCGGTGGTTACGTTCAGTTAGAATGTCCTCCATACGAAATTGACTTCTCTAGCTTTGATATTGAAGAAGAGTACCGTGGCGACTGGAAACACTTTAAGTTTTTTGACCTTAAGGCGATTAATAAAGAAACCACGATTCGTGCTTACTCAATGGCTAACTATCCAGAAGAGCAGGGTATTGTTAAGTTTAATATTCGTATTGCGACACCTCCTCCAGGTGCTGCGGGCATCAATCCAGGTATTATGTCTTCATACGTATTTAACATGAAGCCTGGCGATAAAATTACAGTATACGGCCCATTTGGTGAGTTTTTTGCAAAAGATACTAGCGCTGAGATGGTGTTTGTTGGTGGTGGTGCTGGCATGGCTCCAATGCGTTCGCATATTTTTGATCAGCTTAAGCGTCTTAAGTCGGATCGTAAGATTAGCTTTTGGTATGGTGCTCGTTCATTACGAGAACTGTTTTACAAAGAAGATTATGATGGATTAGCTGCAGAATTCCCTAATTTTGAATGGCACGTTGCTATGTCAGATCCCCAGCCTGAAGATAACTGGGAAGGACTAACAGGATTTATTCATAATGTACTTCTAGAAGAGTACTTAAAGGACCATCCTGCTCCAGAAGATTGTGAGTTTTACATGTGCGGGCCACCAATCATGAACCAGTCGGTTACAAATATGTTATTAGA
>JAWUVO010000008.1:0-18710 GCA_034112325.1 Bermanella sp.
GTCGTTAGAAGTTGAGAATAACAAAGATATTAAAATCTCTATTGCCGACACTGGTATTGGCATAAAGCCTGATGACATAAAAAAATTATTTACTCGTTTCACTCAAGTGACAGATGACTCGGCTAAAAATATGGAAGGCACCGGCTTAGGTTTAGCTATTTCTCTGGGTATTATGAAACAGATGAACGGCGACATTAAGGTAAATAGTACGATAGGAAAAGGTAGCTGTTTTACAGTTATGTTGCCAGATAGACAGACTGGAAGGCCGACAATATACAACTCAGTAAACCAAGGCAGATTAAATGTTTCATATATAAAAAATTGCTCGATATTGGTAGTGGATGATATTGAGATTAACTGTGTTGTGCTTGAATCGATGCTGCTTGATTTAGGCGCGCAGGAAATTAAATCGGTAAATAGTGGACGACAAGCATTAGAGTATATTGCACAAAATATGCAAACTCAGGTTATTTTTATGGATATGCGAATGCCCGAAATGAATGGAGTTGAAGCCACTCAAGCCATTCAAAAACTAGGGTATAAAGGCAAAATTTTTGCCGTAACGGCTAATGTATCCGAACAAGATAAAGAGATATGCATAGCCGCTGGCATGGATGATTTTATTTCCAAACCCGTTGATATGATTGAGCTGGAAAGAATATTATTAAAATCGACAAATGATTAAAATCCAAAAAAAATATTCATAATTTTTTGGCTGCCTGAGCGCTCGATCAACAGCCTAAAAAAATACTTACTAAAATATTAACAAGCGAAAACAAAAAAATATTTTTTATTACTTTATTACTTTATTAATTGTTAGATGCAGTTACGATATCAGACATCAATTATTAGAATTTCGTGAACTCGCTAAAACAAAAATAAATGCTAGTAATGCTGGCAACCCTTGTGTGAAAAGGATACTTGTCTTTGCGGTGATGCCACCAAATATGCCCGCTACAATTACACAGCCCAAAAAGAATATTTTGATATCAAGACGATTATATAACAACCCCCAAAATAGTCCTGCTGCCAGAAATCCGTTATACAACCCCTGATTCATAGCAAGCACAGAAGATGACTCTGCTACTTCTGGTGTCATTGAAAATATTTTCTGTCCGATCGGATGGTTCCAAAAAAACATCTCTAATATCAAAATCCCTACATGACTTATGGCTACAAAATATGTGAGGATGCTCGCTAATAAATTCATAAATCTATACCCTTATTGTTTTACATAAGTTTTAACTAATACCAACAGCTAACGCCACTTTTGGCGTCACCTGAAATTGATTATTAGTTTTTATATTTGAAAGTTTACCGCATTATCACTTGAGCAGTATTCAACACTAGGCTCACTATATACTTGAGCTACAGGTTGCTTGAAATTAACCGAAATTGAATTAATTTTTCTCCCCATACCTAAAGCAATATTTAAAACCAATTCTTTAAATTGATTTTCAAAAATAGGCTGTATCTCGCCATCAACTAAAGATTTATAACCATAATAAAGCGCTAACGATTCAGCTTTTTCTTTCTCATTTTCCATAGCCGCAGTATCATTTACAACAATATTTCCATTTAACTTCCAGCTTTTCTTACTGTTCGGATATACACTAACCTTATCAACCATCTCTATTGCTGGAGCATCAACAGTTAGATCGTCACCATTCCAGCTGAATTCTAAATCAGAGGCCTGTAGATCTAATTTATAATTAACAGTGCTGGCCCACAAAATCAGGTACTCTCTAGTTCCTGGGCATACTGTATAGACTCGAAATAGATTTTTTTCGGTAAGAATCAGGTCTTTTTTGGGAACTAGAGAGCTAATTGTTAGCTTATTATCAGGCTTCATTATGAAGTACTTAGCACCAAGGAAACCTAGGACTCCTCCCACAGTCAATAAGACCAACACAAGAATCAGTGTATTACCATTTTGATTTCTCATAGGGTATCCCTTTTATATTATTAGTTAACTAATAAAGCTAACGACGGAGTAAAAAAATACGATATTTAGACATGCTTCTCTACTCCTCCAAAATTCCATTTGATTTCGCTCTATTTTATCGAGCTTTTTAATATTGGCAATGATATTCGAGCATATCGCTGATATTGTCAAACATGAGCTTAATCACCACTAAATTTGCTTACTAACAACAATGGAAGCCGTTATTTTATGCCTAACTCTTCACTTTACGGCTCCTCCAAAGCTTTGCTATATTGTGAACCATACAATACATTAACCAATGGGCAGTGGCTTGTTCTGACCCATACCAAAAGTTTGAGCATGCACAATAATTTGGTGCTTTTCATCTGCAGCCGTTACGCAGATCATACCATGGCCGCAGGATAACCTTACGACCTGCGGTTTTGTTTTTATAACGTGCGTAGAGGTCAGAAATAGATAAAGGTATTGCTAGCTAACACTTCTAGGTAATTCATATCAAAGAAAACACTTTGATTAAAATTGTCATCGAGGAAAATGGACATGAAAGGATCAGATAAATAGGAAGGTACTATTTAAACTGATATATGTTCAGACGTTCAGGTTGTTTTTTATTTTTCTACAGCCTCTGAACGTCCGCATTTTCGGCTGTTTGGAGCACAGCGGAAAAACAGTCCGACAACATGTACTTGATACTAGGCGTTCGTAAGCCACTCTAGTGCTTTTTTCACATCTGAAAATATTTTTGTACTACTGTCCAAATGCTTTTCAATGACTTGGGCTTGGATACTATTAGAAACAACTACAGCTGTTAACACACATCCATTTACATTGAACCAATCCCATATTAATTTGACTCTCTGAATCGTTTCAGGGGAACCAAGAACTTCTAGATCCCAAATTTCAAGTCGTTTCCATTTTTTCATCGTACTATTCAACACTGATTCTTGAAGCAAAGGTACGCTGTACTCTATACCCTCTTCATTAAATGCACCCTCTACTCTTAAGGTGAAAAGGTCGTCTTTCCATGAAAAAGTAATATTGCCGTGATTATTCATATACCCCTCACTTTTGTACTATTCAATTGAAACTAACCTAATTATAGAGCCTATTTACTACCTCTGAGTAATACTTACACCTAACGAGGCGTAGAAAAATACGATATATAGACATGTCTCCCTACTCCTCAAAAATTCTATTTAATTTCGTTCTTTTTATCGAGCTTTTTAATATTGGTAATGATACTCGAGTATATCGCTGATATTGTCAAATATGAGCTTCATCGCCGCTAAATTTTTCACTAACGGCTCTGGAAGCCCTTATTCTATTACCTAACTCCCCACTTCAATGTTATTACACAGATTCTCTAGCGTCATTATCGTATCAATCAAAAGTTTGACTGGGTGTTAGAGAATTTAGGTATCGGCTTCAAATAACTGCTTATAGTTTAAATGATCTTTATTTTTTAGTGCTGTTCAGCCCATTTTCCGGAGTTTGTTATTCCTGCTTTTAAATTTATATTTTTTTGCAACAAAGTTATCGTTTTAGATACCTAATTAGAATCTAGAAATGGGCGGTTATGAGGCTGTGGCTTTACCTGTCCGTTTTGCTAAATTCAGTACATATGAAATACGGTAAATACTTATGATTATTGCAAGTGATCAAGTGAATCAATGGCTCAAACAAGTAGACTCCAATTTAACGCTAAATGAAACGGGTAAGTTATTTCTAACCAGTGAAAGTGGAGTGGAGATTGTGATCGCAGCAGCAGATACTAGTGGTCATCTCATTATTAATAGCGATATTTTTATAATACCTGCTGAAAATAAAGAGTCCCTATTTGAAAAGGCATTAGTTTTCAATCTGTATCAAGAAAAAACTTTGGGTGGGTCTATCTCCATAGACCCCATTAGTAATGCCCTATGTTTAAGCTTGTCTCTACATGTCGAGCAACTAGACAGCGTATTGTTTCAAAATAGCCTCCAAAACGTTATATCTATCACCAATAAGCTGAAGGAGGAGCTAGTAGGTTTAGCTGAACCAGTTGAACGCGTCTCAGGATCACACTCTTCTTCTAATACTGTAAACGCCATATTTGTTTAATTTGAAAGAAAAATAGTGGGAAAAATTTATGATTCAAGCCTATATAAAACCTGTAACAACAGAGGCTGCTGCAAATCTTTTAGGACCGAATATAACCGGCGTTAAAGAGAAAGTATTAGGGCATTTAGAAGGTATTTCGGAGTCCCCTGAACGTCGTTTGACAGCCGTGCCTGGTGCATTACAAACAGTGACGCAATCGACAAACCAATATGAAGCACTGCATGCAGAAACAAGTAAAAGTATTTCCCCAGACGTAGATAGTGTATTGGGATATTTACGAGATAGAGTTGATCAAACTTACGGCACTGAATCATTTAGTAAAATAGATGAAGCCATGACGCCAGATGAGAAACTACGATTCGATGCCACTGTAGAGCAAATAGTTGCTGACCCTAAAAACGATGTAAAAACGAAAGACCAAGCCATAGCACTTCTACTTTCAAAGGTTGTTAACGCAAGTTTAGAATCCAGATCGTTTCAATACTATCAATTAGCGACTTTTACACGGCTGCTGGATTTTGTACAGCAACAAATAGGTGGTGAAAATAGCGAGTCAGTATTGAACACACTGATGAATTGGGACGGTAACAGCAAGTACTCACACTATGTATCGGCTACCCCAGAAGGGCAGAAACGAGCCGCCACGGATAGTCCGCTACATGCTATTCAACTTGTTATGGAGCGAGTAGAGGCCGACCTAGAAACTCATGATCAAATCACTCCTGCAACCGCTAGAGACATTGCTGGGTTAACCACTATTCTGGCATCCATATTTGACAAAGACGTGAAAGCCAATGCACAAGAAAGAGGGTTAGATGCAAAAGCCCCTGCTGAATTGGCTCAAGGTCGACCAGGAAAAAACCCAAGTACCTTGTTGAGCTTTCTTAAGGGTTCAAATCACAATAATAGTTATGCTCAGGTACAGGCGGGAGTTGATGGTAACTACCCTACCACACCATTTGCCGGATCTATGTCAGCCTTTAGGACGGTTCGCTTTATCGAAGTAGTATTAGGAGGCAGTAGACAAGAGCAGGCCGTTTATGCCGCTACGCAAGGGAACGATTGGGATGTCAATTCTCAAAATTACGGCAAATATGCCAGAGATATATTTAGCGCTCACATGGGTGGCTCGCATTCAATATTTGAAGCCTTAATGACAAAAGAAAACGCTGTGGGTTTTGAAGTTAACTTAGATACAACTAGACAAACCTTAATGCGTTTATTTAATGATATGAACGTTGAGGTAGCCGATGGCGAGGTCAATGTAGATCGCATCAACAAAGCTGAAATTGATCAATAATCCACTATTTAAGTAGATGGGGTTTTGGAAGAGAATATTCAGCCCCAAGGTCTTCAGGAGGACGCCGAAGTTGATGTGAATAATGAAGTCAGGCAGAAAAGGCGCGAGCGGTTACGGAGACAGACGGATAAAGGGATTGTTACCTAACACTTCTAAGCAATTCATATACTGCCGTATTAATAGCTAATTGCTGAGCAGTGCTTAACCTTAATATTGATAAGCAGTTTGCTTGTTGCAATAAATTTCGGCCACAGTGTGGCCTCCTACATTTTATTGTACTTAGGTTCTTTTAGCGTTTAGAACACGTAAACAACACCCACACTTGTGGTGGTATCGGTGTTTTCATTACCTGCTTCAACTTCACTATTATTAGTAATTGTATAAGACGCTTTTAAACTTAAGCTGTCCATTAGGTTGGCTGTTATAGCTGACTCTGATTTTGATTTTTCATTTGAGTCATTTTCAACTGATATCTCCGTACTTAAATCTTGGTTAAATTTTGCGTGACCACTGAATTTATATTCATAAGCTATAGCAATACGAGCCATAGCAGCTTGGTCGCTAATACCCGCATCTGTTTTGTTAAACGAATAACCCGGACCTGCACTGAATTCAAGAAACGATGCTTTATTACCAAAAATTCGATCCGAATAACCAAGTGCAACGGATCCTTGGTAGGTATAACCGCTAAAGCGATCGTCTTCGTATGAAGCAAATACAAATAACGCGCTGTGCTTTTCATTTAACTTGTAATCGCCTTGGGCCGATAAGAAGTATTTTTCAGCGGTAACTTCTGTTGCTTTAGCACCGCTATCGTTTTCAAGCTCGTCTTCTTTATATAAAAAATCCAGTAAAAATTTATTTTTCCAGTTTTTAGTTTCTTGCTTGGCTAAAAACTTGGCCTTATAAGACGATGTCTCGGTATTACCGGTGGTTAAAATTACACCTAGCTCAGTCTCAACATGTAAGCTATTAAACCAAGCAGCTGACTCTTCAGTTGTAGCAGGTGAAACGGCTGGTGCTACCACTTGCTCTGCTGCCATGGTTTTAACTGAAATAATTGATGTGGACAATAAGCTCAATATCGCTATTTTAGTATTTTTCATTATATACAACTCTATTACTGATTAGTCTGATGAACATGGACATCCATTTGCGGATATGGAATTCCAATGTTTTCTTTATCTAACGCTTCTTTAATTTGCTTGTTTAACTCATATTGCACAGGCCAATAGTCTGGAGTTTTTACCCAGGGGCGTACTACAAAATTCACCGAAGAGTCTCCCAAAGAAACAATACCTATAGTATATATAGGCTCTTTAAGCACCAGTGAATGATTCTCAAGGATATATTTTAAAACCTGTTCAGATTTTTGTAAATCGGCTTTATAAGATATTCCAATTGTTAAGTCTATTCTGCGAGTATCATGACGCGAGTAATTAGTAATTGGGCTGCCGGTAATTTGGGCATTAGGGACCACGATATATTTGTTGTCAGGTGAGGTTAAAATGGTAGAAAAAATTTGAATTTCTTTAACACTGCCTGCTACACCACCAGCTTCAACAAAATCTCCAGCCTTAAATGGACGAAACATAATAATTAAAATACCTGATGCAAAATTAGCAAGTGAACCTTGTAAAGATAGACCTATAGCTAAACCGGCTGCACCTAATACCGCTATAAACGAACTGGTTTCAAACCCAACATAGCTTAAAACCGCTATAATAATAGCAATCTTTAAAAATGCCTGAAACAAGCTACAAGCGAATGCCGCAATAGCTGGGTCAATAGATTTACCCAGCATGACAGTTTTGAGCACGCTAGACAAAATATTGCTCACTTTGAAACCTGCCCACAGCGAGGCTATTGCCAATAAAAAATTGACTGCACTGTCTATTATCATTGGCTGCTGGTCTAACAACCACGCTTGAATCATTTCCATAATATTCTCTCTTTAAAATGTGGTATTGATCATTAATTGAAGAGTACCCGTATTATTTATATCTATTTTATACAAAGACACTTTCAATTTCTAAGTTTTATCTTATTTAGCTTTAGTAGCTAAATAATTACAGCTATAAAAAAGCCCACCATTTTCATAGCAGGCCTTGTTTGTAACTTTTGTATGGTGTTAAAACTTATTAATTTGGCTAGCTATTTTTATTAAGTATCATTTTTTTGCTCTAAGGCTAGCTGATACAGCTGGTTCTTTTTAAAACCAGTATGTTTAGCGGCTAAGGCCGCGGCCTTGTTAAGAGGCAGCTCTTCAGACAATAACAAAGTTAAGTCTAATGCTTCCTGCGATACTTCCATTTTTTTCTTCGAAACTGCGCCACGAATTATCACTACAAATTCGCCACGCTGCTGATTACTATCCGCCATCATGGTATCGACAATACTTTGCGCACTACCACGTAAAAAGGTTTCAAAGGTCTTAGTAAGTTCACGGGCGACAACTAGTTCTTTGTCTTCACCTAATTCGGTAACCAAATCTTTAAGGCTATCAAGAATGCGGTGTGGCGATTCGTAAACTACCAGGGTGCGCTCTTCATTTTTCATAGCCGCAAAATACTGCTTACGACCCGATGTTTTTGGTGGTAAAAAACCATCAAAAATAAACCGGTCGGTGGGCAAAGCCGCTGCACTTAATGCGGTAATAATGGCGCAGGCTCCCGGAATAGGCACTACCCCAAATCCCCCCTCAGAGACGGCTTTGGCCACATGAAAACCCGGGTCAGCAATTAATGGCGTACCTGCGTCGCTCACTAGCGCCACATTTAGCCCCGACTTAAGTTTTTCAAGTATGGCAGTGGCTGCATACGCCTCATTATGGTCATGAGCCGCTAATAATGGCTTTTGAATGCCAAGATGATTTAACAGCCGTTTGGTATGGCGAGTGTCTTCTGCTGCAATAATGTCTACCATTTCGAGTACTTCTTTTGCTCGAACGGTGATATCAGCCAAATTTCCTATGGGTGTAGCCACCACATAGAGCTGATTTTCTGCCATAATGCTCTGCCTTATTAACTTAACTAGATTAAAGTGGATTATGTTGAATTTTCGCTTCGCTGTCTTTTTTATCTTTGTTTTATTGCTAGCCGCTTGCTCTAGCTCGCCAAAACAATCCCAGTCTGCGGCTAAAATGTCGCAAGAAGTTTCTATTTTAAGCCAAATAGACGGCTTTTTAATTGAGCAACGGTATCTTGATGCCCAAAATGCATTAGCTGAAATAGATGTTTACAGCTTAAGTAACATCGAAAAAACCCGATATTATTGGTTAAGTGCAAAACTTGCCGTGGCATTAGGTCGTGGCACCGAAGCCATTACCGCTTTAAATGCGGTACCTCCGGGTGGGTTTTCTGAATTACCAGATATTGACCCTAACGCCCCTAGCTTTTTAAGAGCGTCGGCCTTGCATCTTCAAGGGCTGTTTATAGCCAGTGCCAGAGAGCGAATGTTTTTATCTGGGGTTTTAACCGATGAGCTTTATGATCAAAATCATCAAGCCATTTGGAATAGCCTATTACAAGCCGACGATGCTGAAACCACTAAATTGGCTCAAAATACTAGCACAGTGTTATTTAAAGGCTGGCTGGACCTTGTGTTAATTATTAAACGTAATCAAATTGATATAGACAAACAATTAAGCCAGCTGCGACTTTGGCAAGCTAAATACAAAAACCACCCTGCGGCTAATAAGCTACCAGGAGATTTAGACTTATTAGAAGATTTTGTTGAAAATAAGGCCAAATACGTGGCTATTATGCTGCCATTGAGTGGCAAGCTTGCAGTAACTGGTGCCGCTGTCAGAGACGGTATTATGGCCGCATACTACCAAGCTAAAGCCGCTGGTGCCGATGTACCCGAGATTCGTATTTACGACACTTCACAAACCAGTGACTTTTGGAGTCTGTACCAACAGGCTATTGCTGACGGTAATGAATTAGTAATTGGGCCGCTTTCTAAGCAATCGGTTACTAGACTACAGCAAGAAAGCAGGCTGCCTGTTCCTACACTGGCCCTTAACTATGGTATTAGAGATGCCACTGAAAACCCTGACCTTTTATTTCAATTTGGTCTAGCGGTTGAAGACGAGGCTGATTTAGCGGCTGTTTATGCCCGTCACCAGGGTTATCAAAATGGCATAGCCCTTATTCCCAAAGGTGCCTGGGGAGAACGAGTGTTTAATCGCTTTAGCGAAACTTGGCAGGCTCAGGGTGGCCGTTTAATTGAAGCTCAGTTTTTTACTGGGAAGAGTGACTACAACAAAGTAATCAGTAAACTGTTTGCCATTGATGACAGTGAACGCCGAGCCAGGAAATTACGCAAGCAACTGGGTACTCGTATTGAGTTTCAAGCACGCCGACGCGACGACATAGACTTTATATTTGTAGCCGCTCGTCCAGAGCAAGCCAGACAAATTAAACCCACTTTAGCGTTTAACTTTGCCAAAGACATTCCTATGATTGCTACCAGCCAAATTTATTCTGGTGAGCCATCAAAGGTGAAAGATCGCGATTTGAATACTGTAGTTTTCTGCGATATCCCTTGGGTACTAGAAAATAGCCCACTAAAACGTCAAATTCATACGTTATGGCCTAAGTCTAAAGGCGGGCTAGATCGACTTTATGCATTAGGTATCGACGCATTTCAGCTGTATCCAAGACTAGGACAGATAAAAGTGTTAAAAAATAGTCGTATGCGCGGACAAACTGGCCAACTGGCGATGGATCGCCACGGACAAATCATTCGTTCATTGCCTTTTGCTGTTTTCGAAAAAGGTTTAGCGAAAAAAATACAGGGATATGTAATTAATGCTAATAACCAGCAAGGTAGTCAAAAATACTAGAGCTGATGGACAGTTTTTTGAAGACAAGGCCTGCACTTTTTTACAGCAAAAGGGTCTGATCTTAAGTGCACGTAACGTCAACTTTCCAACCGGTGAGATTGACCTAATTATGCTTGATGGACATCAACTAGTATTTGTTGAGGTACGCTTTAGGCATAATAATAAATTTGGTGGCGCTGCCGCCAGTATTGATAATAGAAAGCAGAAAAAGCTCATTAAAACCGCCCAGCTTTACTTAAAACAAAAGTTTGGCAACCGTCCTCCAAGCTGTCGCTTTGATGTGATAGCCATAGACGGTGATAAAAAACATTTTAATGTGAACTGGATTAAGAATGCCATCTAGCGTTTAAGCGCCAGTCTAGGTATGCTTTAAAAAAATAAAGAGACGGCTCTATGCATTTTCAAGAAAGAATCAAATCACATTTCCAAGCCAGTATAGAAACCAAGCAGCAAGCGACTGAAGTACTTGCACCTGTTATTGAGCAGGCAAGCGAAAGCATGGTTAACTCCCTTTTAAGTGGCGGCAAAATCCTTTCCTGTGGTAATGGCGGCAGTGCGGGTGATGCTCAACATTTCTCATCTGAAATGTTAAACCGATTCGAACGTGAACGCCCTAGCCTTCCAGCAATTGCGTTAACCACCGACAGCTCTACCGTTACCTCAATTGCTAATGACTATAGCTACAACGAGATATTTTCTAAACAAATTCGTGCGCTTGGCAATGCTGGCGACGTATTGTTAGCCATTTCAACCAGTGGTAATAGTGCTAACGTAGTTCAGGCTATTCAAGCAGCCCACGACCGTGAAATGCGTGTTGTTGCCCTAACGGGTAAAAATGGCGGCGACATGGCCTCTTTATTATTGCCTGATGACATTGAGATTCGTGTGCCGGCTACCTCTACAGCCCGAATTCAAGAAGTACACTTATTGGTGATTCACTGCTTATGCGATTTAATTGACTGGCAGTTATTTGGTCCACTAGATTAAGACAGCATTGAGTAAGTGGTTATTGAACATTTACCTCGCACATAAAAAAACAGAGCCTAGGCTCTGTTTTTTTATGTCTGCACTGTCTACACAACAACTTATTTAACGAGTGATTATTTAACCACTGTTAGGGAAGGTCGATTAATAGACGTTACTTTTTCAGAACCTAAATTTGCCTTAGGAACTTCTTTAAGCGCATGCTTTGGCGGTGGTGGTGGCGTTAATGGGTCTGGGGCGCCTGCCTCATTACCAAATACCATTCCTTCACCGTTTTCTTTAGCATAAATTGCCAGCACAGCCACAATGGGCACGTACACATTTTGCGTAACACCTGCAAAACGTGCATTAAAGCTCATGGCTTCGTTATCAATTAACAAGTCACGTACCGCGCCTGTACTCACGTTTAGCACTATCTGCCCATCATCTACATGCTCCATAGGAACTTGTACGCCAAGAATATTGGCGTCAACTAAGACATAAGGAGTGAAATCATTATCTAAAATCCACTCGTGTAGTCCACGCATTAAATATGGGCGAGATGGGTTCATTCGTGAATTTCTCGCTCTGCTTCAGACAGACTAGCTTGGAAAGATTCGCGCTCAAACAAACGCTCCATGTAACCATGAAGGTCTTTAGTTTGTTTTTCAGGAAGCTCGATTCCTAGCATAGGCAAGCGCCACAATAACGGAGCCGTTACGCAGTCTACAATGCTGTACTCATCGTTCATGAAATAAGGCTTCTCACCAAAAATAGGTGAGGTGCTGATCAAACTTTCACGCAACTCTTTACGAGCTGCAATGACGGCATCGTCATCTTTATTCGCTAGAATGATATCAGCTAGTGTGCACCAGTCGCGTTGAATGCGGTATAACCACAAACGGCTTTCAGCACGAGCAACAGGATATACAGGCAATAGTGGAGGATGCGGAAAACGCTCGTCCAAATATTCCATCATAATGCCTGGTTCATACAAAACCAATTCACGGTCAATTAGCGTAGGTACAGTGTTGTACGGATTTAAAGACGCTAAGTCTTCAGGAGGATTGTTTGGGTCTATATCATGAATCTCAACCGCTACGCCTTTTTCAGCAAGAACGATGCGTACACGATGACAATAATGATCGATGCCATCCGAAAAGAATGTCATGGAAGAGCGCTTGGCCACTACACCCATAAAAGTTGTCCTCAAAAAAAAGTAAAAAAACTCGATCGACGATTGTATACCAAATAGGGACTTCTGTGGGATTTAAATGATGCAAATGCACAGTCTGGGGGCAAATTAACTACGATAAATTATAAACATAGCCAAATTTACAAATAATATCAGGGGGTATTAGCGCAAAGTTGTCAAAATAGCTTATCGATAAGCAGTTCAACTAAATATCTACGGCACAAAAAAACCTCAATGGAATTAACCATTGAGGTTTTTAGCATTCTAACTTAAGGCTAATTACTAGCGCTTAATGAATGTCCTTCCAAAACTCGCGGTTCAAGTAATACACAGGAACAAACAAGATTAATAAGAACAACAACACCCAGTAACCAATGCGCTGACGCTCAAGTGCTACAGGTTCAGCCATGTAGACCAAGAAGTTAGTTAGGTCGGCAACAGCAACGTCAAATTCCTTTTCGCTTAGCTGTCCCTTTTCTTCAATAAACAATACACCGTCTTGTTCTTCGAAAATGTCTTTGCCCGTTAATGGGTCAAAACCTACAACTACTGGAGCAATACCTTTCACTTGCTTACCTTGAAGACCTTCAAGTACATGAGGCATGCCAACGTCTTTAAATACAGTATTGTTAACTCCGTATGGGCGACTTGGATCTTCGTAGAAACTACGTAGATAAGTGTAAACCCAATCGGCGCCACGAACACGTGTAACCAAAGTTAAATCTGGAGGGCTCGCACCAAACCATTTTTTAGAATCTTCTGGACGCATTGCGATCTCCATAAGACTACCAATGCTGGTTTCAGCAAACATTAAATTGTCTTGCATTAAGTCTTCAGGAATCCCCAAGTCGCGAGCAACTCGGTTATAACGTGCAAACTTAGTGCTGTGACAACCCATGCAAAGGTTAGCAAAGTTTTTTGCTCCACGTTGCAAAGATGCTTCATCGTGAAGATCAACATACATCTTATCAAGATGAACGTTGCCGCCAGCTGCAAAAGCAAATACCGGCATAATGGCAAAGATAATTGCAATTAAATTTCTCATTAGCCTGTCACCCTATCTGGTACTGGTTTAGTTTTCTCGTTAGCTGAGATGTATGGCAATGTAGCAAACCACAAGAAGTATACTAGCGTGCCGATTTGACCCATTATCTGGTAAAGACCAGAAGCTGGCTTAGTGCCTAGCCACGTTAACATCACAAAGAATAAGGCAAATACGATCAGGTTAATGCGAGAAATTAATCCCTTATAACGCCAAGACCTAACTGGGCTGCGATCTAACCAAGGTAAAACAAACAGCACTGCAATAGCACCGCCCATGGCAATTACGCCACCAAGCTGAGAACTGATTGGACCTATATCAAAAGTAATAGCACGCAAGATTGTATAAAAAGCGCCAAAGTACCAAACCGGAGCAATATGCTCTGGGGTCTTAAGACCGTTTGCCTCTTCAAAGTTTGCGTACTCAAGCATGTAGCCGTTGCCCTCAGGGAAGAAGAACAATACAAAACAGAATACAAATAAGAACACCACAATACCTACTAGGTCATGCACTGTGTAGTAAGGGTGGAAAGGAACACCATCTAGTGGCGCACCGTTTTCATCTTTGTACTTTTTAATGTCCACACCATCCGGGTTGTTAGAACCCACTTCGTGTAGCGCTAAAATATGCAAAATAACCAACGCTACAATTACCAGTGGCAACGCAATAACATGCAATGCAAAGAATCTGTTTAGCGTAATACCTGATAGTAAAAAGTCACCACGAACCCACTCAACAAGATCTGGACCAATAACCGGTAACGCACCAAAGATAGACAGAATTACCTGCGCACCCCAGTAAGACATCTGACCCCAAGGTAAAACATAACCCATGAATGCTTCAGCCATTAGCATTAAGTAGATCGCCATTCCAAAGATCCAAATAAGCTCACGAGGCTTCTGGTATGAACCGTACATTAGGCCACGGAACATGTGCATGTAGATAACAAGGAAGAAGAAAGTAGCACCTGTAGAGTGCATATAGCGAATCAACCAGCCCATCTCTACATCACGCATAATGTATTCAACAGAAGCAAACGCGCCTTCCGCTGTCGGTGTATAAGACATAGTTAACCAAACACCCGTTAGGATCTGGTTAGCCAGCATCAGCATGGCAAATACGCCAAAGAAATACCAAAAGTTGAAGTTTTTAGGGGCATAGTACTTAGACATATGCTTTTCAAACGTCGAGGTAACTGGAAGACGAGCGTCAACCCAGGCCATTAAACCTTTTTTATCACTCATTATGAATTCTCCTCGTCAACACCAATAATCAGGGTGTTCTCATCCAAGTAAGAATGAGGCGGAACTGGCAGGTTTTTCGCAGCTGGAGAGCCATTAAATACACGACCAGATAAATCGAAGCGAGAGCCGTGACAAGGGCAAAAGAAACCACCCTTCCAGTCTTCTTGAAAAGGTTCAGGCTGAACTTCAGGGAAAAACTTAGGTGCACAACCAAGGTGAGTACAAACACCTTCAATTACAGCAATCTCAGGCTTACGTGAGCGCTGAATGTTATCTGCATAGTCTGGTTGCTGACCCTTATCTAGATTATCTGGATCTTTAAGACCTGGAGCCAACCCTTCTAAGTAACCCAGAGCTTCGTCTGTGCGCCTTACTATAAAGATTGGCTTACCACGCCAAGCCACAGTAATCATAGAGCCAGGCTCAATCTTACTAATATCTGCTTTTGCAGGTGCGCCAGCCGCTTTTGCCTTTTCGTTTGGAGTCCAAGACTTAACAAACGGTATAGCAATACCAACCGCACCAACACCACCGCCTACTGCCGTTGTGGCAATAAGGAAGCTGCGTCGGCCATTATTTACGCCATCATTGATCATTCTGGCACTCTCCCATCAACTTTTTTGAGTTCTTTGCAGTATTTTACTGCTAATTCTATGACACCATTTTATAACGTACAGATCTAAACGCTATGAAAATACTAACTATTTTGAAGGTTAGTATTACTTAACCATCCTCTTACTAAAGCACAATAGACAGTTAAGGTAAAAATTTCGGTTGAAATAGTAATGAAATGTTACTTTGCTTACAAGGAGCTATATCAATAATCCACAAGTTTATTGGTACAACCCGTTATTTTAAGGCAAAAAAAAACGCCCAGACGTAAATCTGGACGTTTTTTTGAGCAACAGCCCAAAAACGAATTAACGTTTTGAGAACTGAGGCTTCTTACGTGCTTTACGTAGACCAACTTTCTTACGTTCAACTTCACGGCTGTCACGAGTAACGTAACCAGCAGCACGAAGAGAAGGACGTAAAGTTTCGTCATACTCCATAAGAGCACGAGTAATACCGTGACGAATCGCACCAGCTTGACCTGAAGCACCACCACCAGCAACGGTGATGAATAAATCGAACTTCTCAGCATTTTCAGTTAAAACAAGCGGCTGACGAACTACCATGCGTGAAGTTTCACGACCAAAGTATTCTTCAAGAGTACGCTTGTTTACAACGATTTTGCCAGTTCCAGGACGTAAAAATACACGTGCCTTAGAAGATTTACGACGGCCAGTGCCATAGTTTTGATTTGCTGCCATGATAGCCTCTTAAACCTTTAGTTCTTGTGGTTGTTGTGCAGTATGTGGATGCGATGTACCAGCATACACTTTCAACTTAGTGAACATTGCACGACCTAGAGGGTTCTTAGGAAGCATGCCTTTCACAGCTAGCTCAATTACACGACCAGGCTTGCGCGTTTGAAGGTCAGTGAAGTTGATCTCACGTATGCCACCAGGGTAACCGGTGTGACGGTAGTAAGTTTTGTCCTGAGCTTTCGCACCAGTAACAGTTACCTTATCAGCATTAATAATAACGATATAATCGCCAGTATCAACGTGAGGGGTATATTCAGGCTTATGCTTGCCACGTAGACGTGATGCAACAAGAGTTGCTAGGCGACCTAGGGTCTCACCTTCAGCGTCAATGACGAACCATTCGCGTTTTACAGTTTCGGGTTTTGCAGTATAAGTTTTCATAATATTTTCTATAATTCCGCCTAATCAACATGTTACCTACAACAACCGGGTTATCCAGAAGGAGCAACACAGTGTTAGGGCTTCGTTCGGGGAAACGATGGCGCAGGATTATACAGAACATATTTTAGGATTTCATCTTTTTTTTGAACACAATTGCCAGAAAAGGAAAAATCTAGCCACAAAGGTCAGAATCAATAGCGCTCCCCTGCTTTAAAGTTCATTAAACCCCACGTTAGTGACAATAAAGCCACCACTAGGTTTAACAATATAGCCACCACCATTCGACTTTGCTGAGCAGGCGTATCGCTATAACCCAGCAATCCGCCTAGATAAAAAGCGATAGCAGAACCTAAAAAAGCAACCACCAGCATGCAGATAAGGAAATACCCCTTACCGTCGTCTAGCTTAATTTGAAACTGGTCTATTTGCTGATGAAAGTAGCGAAACGCCAATATGCAAACACCGACAGTAAAGGCCAGTGTAATCAAAAAATATAAGATCATATTACTCACCTATTAATATACATTCACCATAAGCGTAATACAGAATTACAAAGCCTCAAGGCGAATAGACAAATAATATAAAAAGTGCGAGGTAAGTCAGGTTTATTAAAGAGGCTCTGTAATGCCAGAGCCTCAATTAAGCAAGGTTAATGCTCTCGCGTGGCGCGGAATCTAACGTCAGGGTAACGCTCTTGCGACAACTGCAGGTTAACGCGAGTCGGCGCAATATAGGTCAGGTTACCACCGCCATCTAACGCTAAGTTTTCATGGGCTTTCTTTTCAAACTCGGCCATTTTGATTTTGTCGTCACAATCTACCCAGCGCGCTGTAGCGACGCTTATTGGTTCGTAAATGGCTTCTACTTTGTATTCATCTTTCAAACGCTGAGCTACCACGTCAAACTGAAGAATACCTACCGCGCCAACAATAAGGTCGTTGTTTCTCTTAGGACGGAATACTTGCACCGCACCTTCTTCAGAAAGCTGAATAATGCCTTTTAATAACTGCTTCTGCTTAAGCGGATCTTTCAAGCGAATGCGCTTAAATAGCTCAGGGGCAAAGTGAGGGATACCGGTAAACTTCAGGTCCTCACCCGATGTGAACGTATCGCCAATTTGAATTGAGCCATGATTATGTAAACCAATAATGTCTCCTGCATAAGCCTCTTCGGCTGCGACACGATCACCAGCCATAAAGGTCAAGGCGTCGCCTATGCGAACTTCTTTACCAATTCGAACATGCTTAGCTTTCATGCCTCTTTCATACTTACCCGACACTATGCGCATAAATGCAACACGATCTCGATGCTGCGGGTCCATATTGGCTTGAATCTTAAATACAAACCCCGTGAATTTGTCTTCGACAGGTTCCACATCTCTGGTTTCGGTCTTACGGTCCTTAGGAGTGGGCGCCCAAGCGGTTAAGCCGTCTAGCATATGATCTACACCAAAGTTACCTAACGCAGTACCAAAATAAACTGGTGTTAACTCACCTTCTAAAAACATTTCTAAATCAAATTCGTTAGAAGCACCACGAACTAATTCAATCTCTTCACGAAAGTCATCTGCATACGGACCAATTGCTTGATCAAACTCAGGGCTGTTCAAGCCCTTAATAACCCGGCGCTCCTGAATCGTATGCCCCTGACCGGTGGCGTATAAAAATACTTCGTCAGTATAAAGGTTATATACACCCTTAAACTCCTTACCCATACCTATTGGCCAAGTAATGGGTGCACACATTATGTTTAGAACGTTTTCTACTTCGTCCATTACATCAATAGGGTCACGGGTATCGCGGTCTAATTTGTTCATAAAAGTAATGATTGGCGTGTCACGTAAGCGCGTTACTTCCATTAACTTAACAGTTCGTTCTTCTACACCCTTGGCAGCATCAATTACCATTAAGCAAGAATCTACAGCCGTTAGGGTGCGATAGGTATCTTCAGAGAAGTCTTCATGCCCTGGTGTATCCAATAGATTCACAAGGCAATCGTTATATGGAAACTGCATCACAGAGGTAGTAATAGAGATGCCACGGTCTTTTTCCATTTGCATCCAGTCAGACTTAGCAAACTGCTTTGAACCACGACCTTTTACCGTTCCCGCTTTTTGAATAGCGTTGCCGAACAACAAAACCTTTTCGGTAATGGTGGTTTTACCCGCATCTGGGTGCGAGATAATGGCGAAGGTGCGGCGCTTGCCTACTTCGCTTACTTGATTACTCATAAGTTAAATTCGATCGATGATGCTGAAATTGGCGGCATTATAGCCATTTCAGGCATAATTTACGAGGACATAAATCAGCAGTAGATATATT
>JAWUVO010000009.1:0-14812 GCA_034112325.1 Bermanella sp.
AAGCTGGTTCATAAAGCATGGGATCAGGGAGATATGTCTGTAGTTAAAGAATATCTCCACGAGAGCTTACTGGAACAATTACAAACAGAGCGTTCTCAACAAGCTGAAATATTAAACAACGAAATACTAGACTTAAGCGCAGACGTGGTCCGTTCAGAAGTAGTCGGTCGTATACATACTGTTAGCATATTGTTTCGTGGTCGTATTAAGGACTTACAAGCAAACCAAGAGCAGGGGATATATGATATTTGGCATTTAGAGCAAACAAACAATGGCAGTTGGTTAATTATTGGCATTGAAGCCGAATAAAGAAAAATTTAGAAGATAGAATTCGCTGGCCAGTGACATAACCTGACCAACAGATAGATTAAATGAATAAGGTGTAAAAATATAAATGAATATTCCTGATTTTTTAGTAAATGGTGTACTTGATTTAAGCGCATGGCAGATAGTGTTATATACACTTATCATGACGCATATATCAATCATATCTATTACGGTGTACTTACACCGTGCTATGGCACATAGAGCTATGGATATGAATCCTGTGTTAGCGCACTTTTTTAGATTTTGGTGCTGGTTCACTATGGCTACGGTCACTAAAGAGTGGATTGCAGTACACAGAAAACACCACGCTAAATGCGAAACAGACGAAGACCCACATTCGCCAGTAAGAAAGGGCCTAAAAGCCGTTTTATTAGGTGGCGCTGAGTTGTATCAATCTGAAGCTTCTAAAGAAGAAACGATTAACCGTTATGGTAAAGGTTGCCCAGAATCGTGGGTAGACGTAAATGTATATGAAAAACATAAAAATTTAGGCATTACTATTCTAGGTTTTATGAACATAATTTTGTTTGGTCCAATTGGTCTTACTGTTTGGGCGATCCAAATGTTATGGCAGCCAGTTCACGCTGCTGGCATTATTAATGGCGTTGGTCATGTATTTGGATACCGTAATTTTGAATGTTCTGATGCCTCAAGAAATATTACTCCTTTAGCTATTTGGATTGGCGGTGAAGAACTTCACAACAATCATCACACTTACCCTAACTCGGCTAAGTTGTCGGTTAAAGCTTGGGAATTTGATATTGGTTGGATGTACATTCGTACGTTTCAAATCTTAGGTTTAGTGAAAAATGTTCGTCAAGGACCTGTAGTTCATGTGGATAAAAATAAAACTGAACTAGACATTGATGCTGCAATGGCAGCGGCTAATAATCGCTTTCAAATTATGGCTAAATTTTATCAATCTGTTATTAAACCAGTTGTTAAAGAAACCAAGAACGAAGCAAATGTTAAGTTAGCACCGGTTATGAAACGCGCTAAAAAGCTACTTACTCGTGATGACAGCTTAATGACAGACAAATACCGTTCTCAGTTAGCCGAGCTTATTGAGTATGACGAAATGGTAGAAAAAGTTTATCAGATGAAACAAGACCTACAGCAAGTTTGGAAAAAACGTTCGTCTAGTCGTGACGAGCTTTTACATGCTATGCAAGAATGGTGTAAAGAAGCTGAAGCAAGTGGAATTCATGCATTAGAAGAATTTGCAAATAGCTTAAAGCAGTACAGTACAAAAATGGCATAACTTGTGAATTTTAATGTCATTTAAAAAGGAGCTTCGGCTCCTTTTTTGGTTTTTATCGGTCCACACAGTGACACATTAACGTTGTTTTACCACATATGTGGTTTTACCAATCATCGTCATACCAGAAGTTAGGAACTAACTATCTGGTATCCATTTTAAATTAATGAAGGTTTGTAATGGTTACCCGTGTTCGCGAGTAAGACGAAATTAGTGCGAGGAAGAAAAATTATTCGCGGGTATGGCGAAGCATAGTTTACATTTAACAGTTTCAGGACCAATCAGTTAAAGGGCTAATCGTTTTTTTGCATCAGCTAATCCACCAATATTTTTAACATTGCTATAGCCTAATTCTTTCAGCATTGCTTCTGCTTTTCCTGCGCGTCCACCACTGCGGCAATATATTAGTATTTCATCGTCTTTGTTAGGTAGCAGGCTACTGGCTTGTTCAGTTACGTTTGTGTGAGGTAGGTGTATTGCCCCTTGAATATGTCCCGACTCATACTCCGACGACGAGCGCACGTCTAGCCATATAGTTTCTGCCATTATAGAAAATGACGTCATTACTAGAATCAGCCCTAAGCTAAGTTGCTTAATCATATTTATTTCCTTTAATTTTCAATTTAATCCAGTTTAATTTTTATCAATACAGCAAGCTGCATAATACTAAGTATTAATGGTCAATCTTAACGTTTTGGATCGTAGGATAAAAATATCGCTTTTTTATCGGTCGCTACAATATATTGTTTTAGATAGTCTATAACTTCTTGTTTGCTAAGTTCAGCTACGTGCTGTGCAATTTTATCCATGGTGTCAAAATTTAGGTTTTCACGATCTAAGTCTCGCCATAAACGGCTAGTTTTTTCTTGCAGGTTTAATGGTTTTTTAGTCAGGTTGGTTACCAGGCCTTGTCTATGAGATATAAAATCTTGCTCAGACATAGCCTCAAGTGTTACTGCAAAGTTTTCTATAAAGGCCTCGCTTTCAGCCAGTAGTGTTGCCGTTGGGGTAACCGGTGACTGGACAATAAAGCCTAATCCACCCTGCTCTAATATAGGGTAAGGAGTCGCAAAAACTATATACCCATGTTTACGTTCTGTGCGCATATAGGTGTAGTAGGGTGCTTTTATTATTTGGCCTAATAATCCTAAGGTAGCCCGTTCTTTTGGGTCTTTAGTTTGGGCTTGGTAATATAGGGTAAAGGCGCTGTCATTATGCTGAGCGTCTACTTTATGTATTTCTAATCCCTGGGGAATTTGTTTTAGTGTTTTTTGTTTTACATCAACTACTTGGCTATCGTTCAACAATACATCGTGAAGAGTTTGGCTACTGGCAAGAACATCGTTATCGCTCAAGTTACCATGTCCTAATATAATGGTGTTTACCTGCTTAAAGTAGTCAGATTGCAATACCAGCAACGACTCTAAATTAGTCGTATTTAATGCAGCTAATAACTCTGCCTCACTGTAGCTAGGAACAATCAACAACTGGTTTAGTTGTGCAATAGTGCGCTCGTATGGCTTTTGTTTTAATGCATTTTGATAAGCGCGCTGCAACTCTTGCTGTGTTTGTAGCCACTGTGATTCTGTAGGTTTATATGCCTTTATTTCAGTTAGAATCTTTTCAAGTAATATATCTTGTTTGTCGCGGTAACCGTACAGGCGAATACCAATGCCGCGCATGTGACTGTAAAGGCTATAGCTTTGACCTGCCAATGCAGCAGGGTAACTGAATGTATTAAGGTGGTCATTTAGTAGATTAACCCATGCATCAATCAATACCTGATTAGTAGCGCTTTGCTTTGGCAGGTTAGATTGCAGGCTAATGTAAATACTACTTTGTGGGCCATTAAAGCTAACGTCCTGCATGTGCCAAGCATCTAAGCCATGGGTTTGTTCCAGCTTTACAGGTAGAGTTTGTTTATTATCGGCTAGAACAGTCACGTCATTTGGGATAAATGGGTTTGGTTGTGGAATATGAAGTTCTTTACTCGCTGTAGGGGCCGACCAATCGTTTAATTGCTTGTCAGTAAAAGCCGCTGTTGAGTAAGGGCCGTTAAACCATTTTTCAACTTTATCGGTTTTTACATTAGGCATTGTAAGTGCACGTATCATGTTATTTGGGTTGAGCTTACTTGCAAATGATTGAATTTTTTCGGGATTATAATCTTCCCAAAGATATGGGCCTTGCAATATATCTTCTATTTCATAGTCATGCATACTCATGCTAATTGATTGAACTAGCTGAGAAGGGGGGCGACCTTCTTCAAATGTGAAATGCAGTTTTCCCAGTTGTTTTAATTCGTCAAAAACCCAAGCCTTAACGCCGTCGGCCTTAATCAAATTAACATAAGCAAATAACTGTTCGGTAATTTCATCAATATGCTCAGTGCCATCTTGGCTTAGGCTAATAGTTACTTGAAAAGCACTGTTGTTGTGTAGCTTGTTAGATAGACCAGCACTTAAACCCTCGGCCCAGCCTTTTAATTTTAACCAAGCTAAAAGAGTACCTTCACCCTCGTGTCCCAGCAGGTGTCCTAAATATTGACTAGATTTTTCTTTGTAGTTTTTAACAGGATCAGATAATTCAAAAGTGTATGACAAGTTATAAATATCTTTTACCGGTTGAATATTCAGTTGTACTGGTTTCTCAAGAAAAAGTTCAGCTGGATAAACCGCAACAGTGGCATTACTATTTTCTATCACACTGAATTTATCACTAGCCCACTGTTCTAGCGTGTCTAGGTCTTGAGGGCCATAAACGGTTAATGTCATTAAATTAGCACTGTAATAACGTTGATAAAATGCCAGTAAATCATCCCTTACTTTACTGTCGCTGTTATCACTTAATGTATCTAGGCTGCCTGTACTAAAGCGGCTTGCCGGGTGAGCTGGATTCATTATTGCTTTTTTGGCGTAGTGCATGCGACGGTAATCGTCTTTTAACTTAGATTGGTATTCGCTGTTAACTGCATTTTTTTCACGCTGAACATATTCTTCAGTAAATAATGGCTCATGAAAAAAACGACTGAAACGATCTAATGCACCCTCAAATTGATCAGCATTGACCTGGAAAAAATAATTGGTGTGTTCAGCTGCGGTAAAGGCATTGTGACTGCCCCCATGTTGGCTAATAAATGATTGGTACTCTCCAGCAGTGGGATAGGTTTTTGTCCCTAAAAATAACATGTGCTCTAAAAAGTGAGCCAGTCCCGCACGATTTTCAGGGTCTTGTAAGCTGCCCACATTAACGTCTAGGCTAGCAGCCCCATGATCTGCTTCTTGGTCGCTAATGAGCAATGCTCGTAACCCATTGTCTAGTTCTACGTAGCGATATTGCTTGCTGTCGTTTGCACTTGTAATAGGTTGTTGCATAAATGAGCCTTTAAAAATGCTAAAGGCAATTGCCAATATTATTGCGATAAAAAACGTATTGTTACGTGAGGGCATACGGCTTCCTTAATATTATTTATTTCTGTAGCTGGGTTAAACTTTGCTGTGCCAATGACATCATTTTTTGTTGATCTAAATTTTCACCCTGTGCAATAAAGCGCAGAGCATCTTGCATTTGCTCATTTTGCTTAAACAAATTAGCTTGCTCTAATGTAAATGCATTGCCTATAGCAACATAAACCGCTTCAGTGGTTAGTTGGTTGACCTTACCAATGTCTGCTTGTTCCTTAAGGGCTTTAATAGTTGCTTTTGCAATACGGTTGTAGGCTTGTTCTTTATTCAACGGAATGACTCTTTTAAGACGTAATTAGATTCGAGATTTTATCTTAAATTAGTGCATTGAACGAGGGGTAACGTGAGCTTGAAGGTATTTAGTGAGGTTAGGCTACTTTTGTTTGATTTCGACCGGCTTCTTTAGCTTGGTATAGTGCTGCATCGGCCCGTTGTAATATGGCTTCTACATTTTCATCATGATTGTTAGATGCAATACCAAGGCTAATCTTGATTTGAATCTTTTGATTATCTTGGGTAAGTATTGGAGTGCTAGCCACTTGCTTGCGAATTCTTTCGGCTAATTCTAATGCACCCTCACTAGAGGTTTCAGGTAGGCACAATACAAACTCTTCACCACCAAATCGGCAGCAAAAGTCTACTTTACGTAGTGCAGTTTTTAGGGTTTTAGCTAATTGGATCAAGCCATTATCCCCAGAGATATGGCCATAGGTGTCGTTTACTCGCTTGAAAAAATCAATGTCGAGCATAATAAATGACAATTCACTGTTTAAGCGGCGAGAGCGCTCAAGTTCGCGGTCGGCCAAGTCAAAAAAGTGCCTACGATTATAAAGTTCAGTCAGTGGGTCGGTGGTGGCCCATTTTTCTAATAAATCTAGACGCTCTTTTTCTCTTAACGCGGCTCTTACCCGTGCCAGTAAAACTACAGAACTGTAGGGCTTGATAATATAATCAAATGCGCCCATATCAAGGCCTTCTGCAACGTTATGATCGTCTCCATTGGCGGTAACTAATATTACCGGTACACCTTCGGTGTCTGGATTACGTTTTACTTGCGCCAGAACATCTAACCCGCTCATTACAGGCATCATTACATCAAGCAGTATAAGGTCTATATCCAATGGATTAGCCTGCAATAAGGTCAGGGCCTGCTGGCCGCTTTGCGCCTCAATAACTTGATAGCCCTCATCTTGCAAATGAAAGCTTAAAATTTCAATGTTAGCGGCAATATCATCCACTATTAATATTTGGGACATCTAGCTTTTTCAATCCTTGATTGTTAAACACCAAACTTTTTTAACTATAGCTGGTTTTTAACAAATGAGGAGTTACGGGTTATCACTCTTATGCATATTTAGAGGGGTTTAGCCGACTATTTAATAATATTTAGTAAATTGGCATAAAATGACTTTGATTGAAGCGATTATTCGGTAGTATCTAGGCACTTGAAATAAATATTATGTCCTTAGATAACCTGCTTATAATGCGTTTAAAAACGTAAAATCATATAGTTATCATCATTAATAGAAAATAATCGTATATATGGTTAACAAATTGAAAGCAAATACCAGCGATATTACTGATACGAAGTCGGAAGCGTCGCCTAAATACTTGGCCAGCTTACTGGCAGTCGAAGACAACCTTGTTAATCAAATGGTTATTAAGAAGACGCTGGAGAGGCTGGGATACCAAGTGATGGTTGCAAATAATGGCGAGCAAGGTGTCGAGATGCTTTTAGCGCATGACTTTCAAGGTGTATTAATGGATGTGCAAATGCCTGTTATGGATGGCATTACGGCCACTAAAAAATTGCGCTTAGAGCATGGCATTACAGTTCCCATTATTGCGCTAACTGCCAATGCTCAAGAAGCAGTAGAGCAAGCTTGTATGGATGCAGGCATGGATATGTTTTTAACCAAGCCCATTAGCCGTGAAAAATTAGAGGCTGCATTAAATAAGGTGCTAAAAATCAATAGGTAGTCGGTATTCTATTACTGCTTATAACAGAGGTCCAAATGGTAAATATTGATTATCAGTGTTGGCTTTTACCCATTTAACTAAATCTTTATCAATTCCTGATTTTTTCTTATAAAGTTTAAAAATAGTTATAACAGGTGATTTGTCAGCTAGATCCCAGTTTTGCTGCGTTTCTAAAATGGTTAACATTTTAATCAGCAAAATAAGCTGGTCGTCAGTTAGGTCTTGTACCGCATCCTTCCATTTAATCGCATCTGCCTTAGCTAATGGCTGAATCCAATTCAAATCTGGTGTAAAGTTTTGATCCGACGCAAAAGATGTTGCAGCATTTAATAAACGCTCTAGAGTCTTTGAATCTATATTGCCAGTTTCGGGACTGGGCTGCCATGAATCTACGGTCACAACTGACTCCGATTAAGTTAAATGTGAGCCATTGTCCCACAAGCATTAAGATAGAAAAACCTATGATTTAGTAAGGTATTATGAAAAAGCAGTTGCTACGGTTAAAATCACTTATTCACTATGGTATTGGCTCGATGCTATTTTTTAGCGGAATAGCTCGATTGCATGTTCGTTTGCATGAATTTTCTATGAGACAAATACAGCGGGCAGCCGATGATGGACTGGGCAAAGCTCAACTATTGTTTGGTCAATTATTAACCTATAGAGGCGCTACGGCTTTTAATAAAATTGCGGGTCTTAAATATTTACACACATCAGCCTTACAAGGGTCAAAAGAAGCGCAATTTATGTTAGCCGAAGCCATTATCAATAAAGATATTATTGATACACATACAATAGATAAACAAAACTCTAAGCCAGAAATTAAACCCCTAGATCCTGTAGATTTATATCGCCTAGCGGCCCAATCAGGTCATGTAATGGCGGCTTTAAGGTTAAGTAAAATTTACCGTGAAGGTAAACTTGGAATAACAAAAAATATAAAGCAAGCCGATTATTGGCTGGAAAAATTTATTAAGCAAGGTAAGCAACTTTAATTATGTTTGAATTTGATGATATTCGTGCTTACCGCGATGATGAAGTAAACCCAGTATTGGAATCATTATTAAATGATTCTGAGTTTTTAGCTTTTATTGCTCAACATATGCATCCAAAGCTTAATCGTATAATGTCCTACCTAATTCAAAAAAGAATACGTAAGCAATTAAAAAATAAATTTGATCATATCCATAATGTGGCTGCGTGGCAAAATACCTTAGCACCATATGTGGAGTCATTAATTAAAAAAACTACTGATCAATTTATTGTTAAGGGTATTGAAAATTTAGATAAAAATGATAACTATTTATTTATTAGTAATCACAGGGATATTGCTTTAGATCCCATGTTAGTAAATTACGCTCTACTTAAATCGGGGTTAAATACTAGCAAAATAGCCATTGGTGATAATTTATTAGGTCGCCAGTTTGTTGCTAAGTTAATGCGTTTAAATAAAAGTTTTGTAGTTAAGCGTTCTGTGACTGCTAGGCGGGATAAGTTGGCGGCGTCTCAGAATTTGTCTGCTTATGTGCATGAAAGTCTTAAGCAGGGCAATAATGTTTGGATTGCACAAAAAGAAGGTCGAGCTAAAGATAACCAAGATAAAACAGATACGGCCGTGTTAAAGATGCTTCATTTAGCTGGCAGAAAACTGGGTTGGGAGCTAAAACAAAGCATGGTTTTCTTAAAGATTGTTCCTGTTTCTATTAGTTACGAATGGGACCCGTGTGATTTAGATAAAGCCAATGAACTAGCATTATTGTCTAATCTTCAAAAATATGAAAAGTCGGCAGACGAAGATTTCCAAACAATTTTAAAAGGTTTAAAGGGAGCCAAAGGTAAGGTGTCAATACACTTTTCTAAGCCTCTAGACCTTGACTCTAATCAAGCTGAAGATTGGGCTAAAGAAATTGATCGCTGTATTTATAGTGGTTATGAGTTGTTCGACAGTAATTTATTAGCAAATAGTATTCTGAACGATATAGATTTAATAGCCGATAAAAAATTGAAGTTTTGGCAGTCTAGATTTTCAAAGCTTACAGCTGAAGCTTATCAGCAGGTTGTGAAGAGTTATGCTCAACCGGTAATTTCTAAGGAAAAACTTGATATTCATAAGAATTAAGAATAATAGGTATAGTTAAAAATAAAGATCTATTTTTTTAAATTTCAGTTAACAAAGAAGTAAATCATTACATGATGAATAATAACAAAAAAATTCCTGTGGGAGTATTTACTCTAGGAATGGGATTATTGGCTTTAGTACTCTATCTTTGGCCAAAACCCAATTGTGCTGTTTTAGAGCAAAGTTTAAACAATGGGTATTTTATTCGCTGGCAATCGCCCCAATTATTAATAGTGCTATCTAATAAGCAGCAGTTAAACTTTAGTGCAGATTCTAAGCAGCAAGCTTGTGGTATAGCCCTAGAATCAAGCGACTTAAAAAAATATATAGAAATGACGAGTAACTAGTTCAAGGCATTTGTCAGCGTACTTTTAAGCGATGCAGGGTCAATTGTTTTATCAAATAGAGCACATACTCCGGCTTGTCTTATGGCGCTTAATCTAGCGTCATCAGACTCACTGGTTACCATTAGAACGGGTAAGTGAGAAAACTCAGAGCCATGTAAATATTCAGCCAATTCTTGTCCATTCATTTCAGGCATATTATAGTCTGTAATAATAAAATCTACTTTTTCATTTTGTAATACTATAATAGCCTGCTTGCCATTTTCAGCTTCTACTAGACTTTCGACACCGCAAGCAGTGAGCATTTTACTGATGTGTCGACGGGCCGTTTTAGAATCATCAACCACTAGTCCCTTCAATGACTCTAAGTCAAAATTTTCTAGCTCTAAGTTTGAAACCTCAAGCGTATCGCGGGCCGCAATTAATGCCGTTCTAAAATCTCGTTGATCAAAAGGTTTAGGTAATACGGCTAACACCCCAGCCTGTTTGATTGGGTTTATCATGTTAAAATTTGTTTCACTAGATACAAGCATAAAATTAATATCCATAGTATCCGATCGTTCACGTATGGTATTTAATAGTTCAATAGCCGTCATGTCTTCGAAGTACATAGCACTAATAACCAAGTCTGGGTGACAGCCCTGTAAATAGGCAAGAGCTTGCTCGCCGCTTCCAACAATGTCTATCTTACAAATACCCTCAGCCGTTAATACTTGTTTAAGTATTTTACTTTGAGTGTTTGATGGTTCTATTAGTAATACGGTTAAGTCTTTAATTTCTAACGACATACGCCTACCTCGGGGGTTTACATATTAGTATAGAGCAATGTTGGAGTTAGGCACGTTTGAGTACACTATAACTTTTTTAGCGTATCTAATTACAAATCACTTTGTTTCGTCCCGACCGTTTTGCTTTATATAGTGCTTCATCTGCTGTTTCTAATAAGTTTTTCATAGTGTTTTCTTTGTCTAGTTTTTTCTGAGTGGCACCAATGCTAATAGTCACAAAGGGCTTAGTATCACTAAATTCGTGTTTGATATTGGCACTTTCAAGCGCCTTTATAAGCCGTTCTGCCACCGCTTTTGCACCATTTATGTCTGTATCTGGTAGCAATACCACAAACTCTTCCCCACCGTAGCGCGCTAAAACATCAATAGGTCTTTTAAATTCATTTTTTAAAACCTGCGCAACTTGTCGTAAACATTCGTCGCCTTTTATATGTCCATAATTGTCATTATATTTTTTGAAGTGATCAATATCCATTAGCAGAACCGATAAATTACCTTGTCGTCTTTCATGGTCTTTCCATAGCCTATGGAACATATCTTCGTAGCCCCGACGGTTCATTATTTGTGTCAACACATCGTAATGAGCTACTTCGTCGAGCTTTTTAATCGCATCCAATAGTTCAGATTGTGCTGTTGATACTCTCAGCATAGCTTTCGATATGGCGAGCAAAACGTCTGGCAGTACAGGTTTAGTAATATAGGCATCACCTCCCACATTCAAACCCTCTATTAAGCTAGTAGGGTCTGTGCGTCCGGTCAGATACACAATGGGTGTCCAGTGTTCTTGCAAAGAGCTTCGAATAGCTTTACAGGTATCAAAACCATTCAATCCTGGCATTTCTACATCTAAAATAATTAGATCAGGAACTTGGTCGGCTACCTGTAGCAGAGCGTCTTTACCTGAGGGTGCTAAAACCACATCGCAGTTAAGTGGTTTAAGGTATTCAGTAATAACGGCCCTTTGAGATGCTGAGTCGTCGACGATTAAGACCAAAGGCATAGACACATTCACTTAATGATGTTTTCAATAAGCTTAGCTAAGCAAACCGGATATTGCATAATATAACTAGTGGTCTTGCCTAGGAATTGGCTAAAGACTGGTCATGTTGAAGTTATTTTCAATTAATTGGCTTGCTTTTAATGTGGAGCGCATAAAATCGCATGTATTTTTGCTATGCTAGGTTTTATTACTATATTAAAGGTGCAGCCACGTGGGCGACTCAAAACAACAAGCAGCAGATCCGCAAAAACTGGCTAAGCAAGCCACAATAGCCTCTGTGTTAGTTGCTATAACCCTAATTATTACTAAAACTTGGGCTTATTGGATGACGGGGTCTGTTAGTTTATTAGGTTCGTTACTCGATTCGATACTCGATGGCGTTACGTCTCTTATGAACTTCTTTGCCTTAAGGTTTGCTCTAGAACCGGCTGATGATGAACACAAATTTGGTCACGGTAAGCTGGAGTCTATTGCGGCTTTAACGCAGTCAGCATTCATGATTGGTTCAGCCTTAGTATTGGTGCTTAATAGCTTGGATGTAATGTTTGATGAGCGTCAGGTAGTTCGTAGCGAAATAGGTGTGGCTGTAAGTATATTAGCTATTTTACTAACTTTAGCGCTTGTGGTATTCCAAAAATATGTGACTAAAAGAAGTCGTAGTTTAATTGTCGAAGCCGACTCACTACATTACCAAGGCGACTTACTGATGAATGTAGCGGTAATACTGGCTTTGATTTTTGTAGATTTTGGTATTATTTGGATGGACGCGGCCATGGCAATCGGTATTGCTATATTTTTATGTATTAGTGCTTGGGCAGTGGGTAAAAAAGCATTCGAAGACTTAATGGATCAGCATTTGCCAGAAGTAGAATTACAGATTCAAGAGTTGGTGCAATCATCTCCTGGCGGTGCGGGTTGTCACGATGTACGGTGCCGACAATCGGGACCCAATATTTTTATTCAGTTTCATTTAGAAATTGATAGAAAGTTGCCTTTATGGTCGGCTCATGAAATTGGTGATCGAATTGAAAATGGTATTAAAGAAATTTATCCAACTGCGGATGTCATCGTACATCTGGACCCAGTAACCATAGAATAACGTTATGCATACTAGGCTTTTACTTTCAGAGAGTTTTGTTTTTAAAATGATAATTTTAAAGCCTAGATATTTGTTTTTACTACCATCCCTTTTAGCTCCCTTATTATATTCTATCCCCTTGTTATTCAGTTGTGCACTTTATGGCGATGAAGTTATGCCTCGCATTATATTACTTGAATCACCGGTGCCAGATGCCGAATATAGTGATCCAATTGGCGACAAGTTAACCGAACCCAAAACAGTTCGCCCAGCCAATAATTTATTTATATTGGACTGGTCTAATGAGGTGGCCTCAAGGTATGTAGAAAGCCTCAACGATAATGTCGATTCCTTTTTTATGCGCGCATTTTTTGATCCAGAGTTAATTGAAGATGAATCGTCTGGTAGTAATGGTCGGATATTTTTGTCGGCCCGTGGTGGAAAGGGGCAGTCGGTTAACTTTGAGAGCGGTATAAATTTAAAAATAGTTCTACCAAAAACTAGGGATCGTCTTAAGTTATTGGTTGAGACGAATGAAAATGATGACGGCAATACCGAGTCTAGCGTTATTGGTACTACCGATAATGTTACTTACTCCACTGCTGTTCGTCTGGAGCTATCAGACGAAAAAAATTGGAAGACCAGTTTAGATAATGGTATTCGCTGGGAAGGTAAGCCCATTTACTTTACTCGAATTAGGGCTCGTAGAACAGATTACTTCGACACTTGGCGCACACGATATTTGCAATCAATATATTGGAGGACAGATGTCGAGTGGGGATCGATTCTTAGTTTAAATGCGATTAGACCAATTGATTTTTCACGATCTTTTAATATTGGTTTTGATGCAGATTACATCTTAAAAAAAGATATGGCTGAATTAGAATCATCAGTATCAATATTTCATGAGTTAAGTTATCGCTCAGCGCTTTTATATCAACTGGCTGCGTTTGGTGATACCGAGTCATTAACACGAGTTAATGAAGCGGTATTAAGTATTGCCTATCGACGAAAAATATATAAAAGCTTTGTATTCTTTGAAGTGGTTCCTGAAATCGGTTTTCCTCGTGAGTTAAATTATAAAGCTACACCAGCACTTACGTTGACACTAGAAATGATTTTTGGCCCAGATAAATAACACTCACCGTTGACCGGCAAGATATACCATTTACTTTAGTTATAATTACCGGGCCTTAGCTTTAATTATGTAATCTATTAACACGGAATAATAAGTGTTATTAGTAGTAAAGCCTAAAGTGGTTTTTGTGGCTTAGCAGACAATAACTCGTGAAGTAAGTCGTCTTTTCTCAGCCACATATTGTGCGTCCACAGTTGTATCTCATGTTTGAATTCAGGGTCAGAATTGTAGTCCTTTTCGCAAAAGTGTTTGGGTATAGGGACTCTTTCAACTCGAACAATAATATTTTTAACCCGGCCACATAAAAAGTCCATAAACGTAGGAGTTCCATCTGGGTAAGCTATGGTTATGTTAAGTAGGCTTTGGAACTTATCGCCCATAGCGTTAAGTGCAAAGGCGATGCCTCCAGCTTTTGGTTTCAATAAATAGCGATACGGAGATTGTTGCTTTTCGTGCTTTGATTCGGTTAACCGTGTGCCTTCTAAAAAGTTAATGACACTAGTTGGCATTTGTGAAAATTTTTCACACGCAATGCGAGTTGTTTCTAGATCCTTGCCACGCATTTCAGGGTGCTTTTCTAGGTAGCTTTTACTGAATCTTTTCATAAACGGAAAGTCCAGTGCCCACCAGCACAACCCCATAATAGGTACATGGATAAGCTCTTGTTTAAGAAAGAACTTTAAAAAAGGTATTTTACCGTTAAAAATATGCTGCAATACAAGAATATCAACCCAAGACTGATGGTTTGAACTAACTAAATACCAGCCTTTTGTATTTAAATTTTCTAAGCCCTGCACATCCCATTTAGTATCTTGTGTCAGCCGCATCCAGCCCGAATTGCAAAGCACCCAACCTTGAGCAAGCTTGATTAATATTATGTTAAATACTTTGCGCACAGCATTTATTGGAATTAACAATTTAACAACGGCAAAGGCTAACAACCAGCCACACCAAAATAATACATTACAAGCCAGTAGGACAATCGTAATTGCCCCCACTAATGCGCTTGGTAAAAAATTTAACATGTGGATACTCTACCATTATTTTTATTGGGCTAGATTCTATCCCAGCTCATTACTTTTGTGATGTCTCATTAGGCCAAAATGCTTAGCATTTTAGGCCTAAATAATAAAAAGTTTGCTACAAAATTAGTGTTATCTAAAGCGACCTATTTTATTGCCTGAATCGCTGTAAGCGCAATAGTATAAACAATATCTTCTACCAAGGCACCACGTGATAAATCATTGACTGGTTTAGCTAAGCCTTGCAGCATTGGACCAATACTCACCACGTTAGCACTGCGTTGAACGGCTTTG
>JAWUVO010000010.1:0-11693 GCA_034112325.1 Bermanella sp.
CAGAGCGAAAGTTTTAATAGTTCTATACTTGAAAATGTAGACGTTGCACCAACAGATCAAGCTCTGACATTTGCACGAATCATGTTGAATAACGAACGTCATATTATTGTTGTAACTAAATTTATAAATGGGAAGGTCGAAGGAGTGGATCTTACACGCGCCATGAGTAGTGATGTTGATGATCCGATTTCTGCGTATGCTGAACTTGGTTATAAAGGTGTTGTAAAGCTTGTAAACGACTCTCAAGCTGAATATTCAATAACAGCAAATATTAATCAGCTTATTATACCTGTAGACCTAGAGGAAAAACATATTGCGGCTGGATTGAATTATATTGCCCATGCAGGCGAAACGGGTGTTAAAAGTGGTCCTTTTCTTTTTTCTAAGCGTGTTATACCTACCGGCTCTTATGAAAATGTAGCTATTCAGAAAGGTCTTCTTGATTACGAAGTAGAACTAGCGGCTGTGACTCTTGGGCCAGTTCGAGAAGGTAAGCTTCCTAATGAATATGGTCTCATTCTTACAAACGATTTTACCAATAGAGCAACTTTACTTCGAAATATTGATATTAATAACGTGACATCAGGAAAGGGGTTCGCAGAGGGTAAAAGTTCTCCTGGTTTTTTACCGGTTGGGAATTTATTCGTCATCCCAAATAATCCTAAAGAGTTTGCACAAAACCTAACTATGAAACTCTTTGTTAACGATGATTTACGGCAGCAAGGGACTACAAATTTGATGGTCTGGGACTTTGAGAAAATTGTTACTGAAGCCTGGGCAATGAGAGAAGTTACATGGGACTATAAAGGGAAATTGGTCAAATTGATGGGTGACGAGCCGTTTATAGAGACGCGGACACTCATCATGTCTGGGACTCCAGAAGGAGTCGTTTTTCAAGGTATTCCTTTTTCTACCAAACTTGCGGGAATTTTTTCTTGGACCATGGGTGGCTGGGATAGCTCAGTACCAGAAAATGTTATAGAGGCATATATAAGCAATTCAGAAGAATCTGAGCTGTATTTGCAGGCTAGCGATACTGTGTCTATTCATGTGAATAATCTGGGTACGCTTAATAACAAAATCGTTCCATAATTCTGGCTATACTAGAAGGACACAATGGATACCCGCATTTGCGAGTTAGATGAAAGACCATCCTCTTACCAACAGTAAGTAAGCTATAACTAATGTAATATGAACTAATGCTCCGAATCAAATTTTGTGATCTAGCTCAACGCTAACTATTGACTATTTGCTTATATTTGTCTTTATCTAATTTAATGGAATACCAACTTTCATGGAAACCACGACGTCACCTATTTCAAAGCAAAAAACAGCCCTTGTAGTAGATGATTCTAAACTGGCTCGCTATGTACTTAAAGAGATGCTGATTGACCTTAGTATTAAGGTAGAAACAGCCGAGTCAGCCGAAGAGGCACTGGGCTCGTTAAGTGCTTTTAGGCCAGATGTGATTTTTATGGATCATATGATGCCTGGGATGGATGGTTTTCAAGCCGTGCAGGCTATCAAAAACGATCCCAAAACAGCCACTATACCCATCCTAATGTATACCTCTAAAGATGATGGAATGTATGTTAGTCAAGCCCGTGCTCTTGGTGCTGTGGGAGTATTGCCTAAGAAATTAAAACCAGTGCAATTAGAGAAAGTCTTGATTCAGCTAAGATTAGTACCTGATAAAAATCCTAAGCCGATTACTGTGAAGCCTTCAGTTAAAGAGGTTAAGGCGACTGCTACTAAGGCAGCCCCAGATACATTAGAGGAGTTGGCACGTAGTGCCAGTGAAGAGCAAGAAAAAGACTCAATGCGTTTATTGTTTCGTAAATTATTTTCAGAGCAAAGAGACAGTATTAAGCAAGATCAATGGCAATTAGTTACCGCCATGGCAGAACAAATTACACCAACAGTTTTAGCGACTCGCAATAAGATTGCGAAGTGGCAATTAGTGGCATTAACTGGCTTATTTATATTTTTAATATCTATTTTATTCATGCTTTATGGATTAGTAAATGATGGTGATCTACAACAACAGAAACTTCAAAATCAAATAAATGAGCAGAACAATATTTTACTGGGTTTACAGCAATCGGTGAAAACTGCACTTCTAAACCAACAGAAGTCTGTTGATGATTTAACTCAAGCCGTAAATATTAAACCTATTGAGTGGGCAATTAACCAAAATACCCAGTTACCTGTTTACCAAACCCTAAATAGCATTGATACACAGAGTTATATCACCCAATTAATTAATCAGTTATATGACTTTGGGTTTAGTGGTTCACTTTATATTCAATTCCATTCAGGCCGATTCTGTCAGCAAGCTTCAAAAGATGGACAGCAAACCTTAGTAAATGCCGAAAAAAGTGTGTCTCAATGCGAGTTTAATCTTCAGAGTATTAACAGTTCATCTGTGATAGCCGATTTTGAATATTTTTTAACGAATATAAGTCAGGATTTTCCTAACATTAATATGGTATTTGAATCCATCGGTACGGAACTAACTTTGCAAGATTATCCTGTCGCCTCAGAAAAAATTACGGCAGGACAATGGAATCAAATAGCTCAGAAAAATAACCGATTTAATTATGTTTTAGTAAATGAAGGCTAAGGCGTGGGCACCTTCGTCTTACTGTAGTTAGGGCTCATAAAATAGGTTTTAAATTAATTCGCTTTAAGTTTGTATAGGTAGAGACGTTGAAAGATAAAGTGAATAATTGGACTACCTGTCTTGAATGCGAAGGACTTGGCAAAAAAAGTAGAAGGCTGCGCAAAAAAGTTATTCTCCGCTATAACAAAGAGTTGCATGAATTCGAGCAAAACAACCACCAGGGCACGGCTCCAGTTCGTCCCAAGCCACACTTAGATAAATGTCTCACCTGCAATGGTTCTGGCTTAATTAGTTCAACCAACAATTCTTTTTCAGAAAAAAATCATTACCCACATGTTGCCATTATTGGCGGAGGCATAGGCGGCGTAGCACTGGCTGTAGCGTGTTTGCATCGTGGTATTCCCTTCACACTTTATGAGCGAGACCGCGGTTTTGATACTCGATCTCAGGGCTATGGCCTTACTTTACAGCAAGCCAGTAAAGCCATTGAAGGCTTGGGTATTTTCTCGTTAACACAGGGCATAACTTCTACTCGGCATGTGGTTCATAGCACAGACGGAAAAGTCATTGCTGACTGGGGCATAAGAGATTTAGCCCCATCAGACATTAAGGCGCAACCAAAGCGCAGTAATATACATATTGCTAGGCAGTCTTTGCGTTTAGCTTTGCTTGAGCAACTTGGTGGGCACAATGCGGTTAAGTGGGGCCATCAGCTGGTAGATTTTAAACAATGTGATAGCGGCGGTGTGGATTTAAGCTTTCAGGTTGAAGGCACGCAACAGCAGGAAACTATCAGCGCAAAAGCCGACCTTGTGGTGGGTGCAGACGGTATTCGAAGCTCAGTTCGCAGGTTACTAATAGGCGAGGATACTAACCCGTTACGTTATTTAGATTGCATTGTGATTTTAGGTATTTGCCCTCTGTCGGCGATTGAAAACACAGACACCAATGCCCTATTTACTAGCTCTTTATTAGACTCGGCCACGGTTTTTCAAACAGCCAATGGCACAGAACGAATTTACATGATGCCTTATACATCAGACTCTGTGATGTGGCAGCTTAGCTTTCCTATGTCAGAACAAGAGGCAAAAGTATTGAGTGCTAAGGGGCCTAAAGCTCTTAAAGAGGAAGCGTGTAGTCGATGTCAGTGGCATGCTCCTATTCCGCAAATTTTAGCGGCGACACTTGAAACTCAGGTTACAGGATATCCTGTATACGACCGAGCTCTGCTAAAGCCAGAATTGCTGATAAAAGGCAGCCAAATGACTCTTATAGGCGATGCGGCCCACCCCATGAGTCCATTTAAAGGGCAGGGCGCCAATCAAGCTCTGCTCGACGCTCTGGCACTGGCTAGGCGTATTACAACAGGCTGCAAGCCATTATCTAAATGGAAAGAGGTAGGTATTAGAAAGAGTGTGTTAACTGATTTTGAAGCTGAAATGCTAAATCGCAGTGCGACAAAAGTAACAGACTCAGCAGACGCCGCTCAGTTTCTGCATTCCGACATTGTGCTGCATAAAGGCAACGAACCCAGAGGGCGAGTTTTATTAAGAAAAGCGGATGACTAACAAAAATTCTAGACCCGTTCTACAACATCAATACAAAATATATCCAAAAATAATCTCTAATTACGCTATGCTGCAGACAATTGTAATCAACTATTTATAACGCATTAAAGCTTAGCCAGTAATGCCTTCTTATTCACATTTAATATGACACTAACAAGCCCATGAATGAAACAATTATAGCAACGCACAATGGTAATTTTCATGCGGATGATGTTTTTAGTATCGCTGCACTTAAAAATATCTTCCCCTCTTTTAAACTTATACGTACACGGGATTTAGAGCTAATAGGCAAGGCCGATATTGTCATTGATGTGGGTGGCGAATACGATCCACAGGCAGGCCGCTTTGACCATCACCAGCGCGGTGGTGCGGGCGAGCGCGAAAATGGTATTCCCTATTCGTCATTTGGCTTGGTTTGGAAAAAATATGGGGTACAGATATGTGGGGGCGACCAAGACGTTGCAAACTCTGTTGATGCCGGACTTGTATCAACTATTGATGCCATCGACTGTGGTTATGTTAAAGGTGTTTCAGAAGGCATTAGCCTTAGCCAAACCATTTCAATGTTTAATCCTACTTGGCAAGAAGACAGTCACTTTGACAGCTGTTTTGATGAAGCTGTGGATTTTGCAGCGCGTATTTTAACCCGGTTTATCGCCTCGTCTAATGGTGGTATTAGTGCAAAAGTCATTGTGGCTAAAGCCATCGAAAATGCAGAAGACCCACGAGTCATTGTATTAGAAAAGTACACTCCATGGAAAAGAACGGTTCACGCGTTATCAGAACAGGCTTTATATATGATTTACCCTTCTGAGACCGGCCAGTGGCGAATTCAAACTGTACCAGTAGAGCCCGGTTCGTTTGAAGACAGGCAGCCGCTGCCAAAAGCATGGGCCGGATTATCTGGTGCAGAACTTCAAGAAGAGACAGGCATTGATGACGCCATGTTTTGCCATAACGGGTTGTTCATAGCGGGTGCAGAATCATTTGAAAGCACCATGAAAATGGCGGCTATGGCACTTCAGCAATAATAAACCTATGTTGTTAAAAGTTTGTATCTTTTAACAACATATAAGGTTCAAGCAAATGATGTTTAATTAAGATAACAGCATCAGTTTCATTTCGGGCTAACAAAGCCGTCACAAGGGCTTCGTGTTCTTTTTGGTTGGCATCAAACACGGCATGATTCAGCATGTGTTGCTTAAGCCATAAGTTACGATAACGAGATGCTTTTTCATACAACGACTTTCTAACCTGCATTAAATGCTTAGACCCGCAGCCATTACAAGCTGCATGGTGAAATGCCTGATGTCGTGTCTCCCACAACTGAATATTTAGTCGTTGCTGTTCTTCATTTTGAGTGCCATTGTCAGGGACCTGCTCAAGTAACCTCGCCGATTTTTTTAATTGATGGTCAGCCGCTACAATGCTGGCTTCCCAGGCGTCGTCGCCCAATTGAATCGCTTGGCTAATGCATAGGGCCTCTATGTGTGCACGAGTGTGATAAATATCTTTTAATTCTTCGTGTGAAATAGGGTGAACGGTAAAGCCCCTTTGGTTTTCTACCACTACCAACTGCTCAACAATTAACTGAGACAACGCTTCGCGTAATGGACTAACACCCACTTGATAGCGTTGTTTTAGCCGCGTCATTTTAAGTTTCTCACTAGGTGCAAAGTAACCGCTTAAAATATCCTGCTTAAGCTGGTCAATGACTTGCTCTGCAAAGTTAGCAGTTTCTGGCCCACTACTGGTAACAGCGTCTATTTTATTAAGATTTACAGGCATAAGGATTGGGCTTTACTCTGCTTTTAGTGATAATAGCTTGATTCATTAAAGTCGATTCTACGGAATAGCAGCGCTGTGGTAAATAGCGTACAAATACTATAACGTTGACATTAATATATAATGTCGACATTATTGCTTAGTTGTTTTTAATTAATGCCTTGGGTAGCAATAGGCATGGAGGATGAATGTCTAAAGCGAATGTATCAAGCAGCTCGGTTTCTGTTACAAGTAAAGGCTTTATTATAAAGCCTCACCCAGTAAGTAAGCGCTTACAAGTAGTAACCTTAAATGCCGCTACGGTAGCAGCATTCAAGCTGAAATGTGAGACTTGGGGGGTCCAAGCTCTAGAGTATAAACCCTTTTTAAGGTTCGCCATTGCCGATGCACTGGATGCCTGCTGCGGTCACGAACTACGTGATGCACTTATTGGTATTATTATGGATCGCGATACAGGAGCATTTATTCTTGAGTGTGAAACTGAAGCTGACTTTATAAATCATGATGAAGCAGCTGAGCTTAACGTTAAACTTTCTACAGCTGTTTCGCATCTTATTGGCTTATCTAACTTTGACTCCATGGGCGGGAATTATTACGCGCGCTTCACTGTAAAAAATCAAGACAACAGTGATAGCTATCTTCGCCAAGCCCATCGACGTATGGAACTACATAACGACGGCACGTATGTTAATGAGCGTACCGATTATGTATTGATGATGAAAATGTCTGAAAAAAATATGGAAGGCGGTAATTCCCTAATCCTGCATTTAGACGACTGGCAGGACCTACCTAAATTTCTAGACGACCCAGTGTCCAAGCAAGACATAGAATGGTGCGCACCACCTAGCAAGCAGGTACAAGGCAAGGTCTTTCATCCTATTTTTTTTGAAACTGATGAAAATAATCTCCCTCATATGTTATTTATCGATCAATTTGCCGCTCCAAAAAATATGCAGCAAGGTTTATATTTACATAAAATGGGCGACTCGTTAGAAGCTGAAAAAAATTGTCTGAGTGTGCCTGTACCGGTAGGTTCTATGTTAGTCATTCATAATCACCGCTGGTTGCATGGGCGTGATAAGTTTGTGGCCCACAAAGGATTAGAGCGCGAATTATTGAGACAGCGTGGGCACTTTACCGAATAATTGTATAGAAGCGCTAATCGACATAGTGAGCAGTCTGAGAGTAAGGCCAAAAGTAAATGGAAAGTAAAAGCTTGGGTATTAACACATGATCTACGATTACGTAATAATTGGTGGCGGTATTGTAGGGGTATCTACTGCTTGGCAATTACAACAACGGCATCCAGACAAATCGGTGCTGTTAATCGAAAAGGAATCTCAGTTCGCTCAGCATCAAACCGGACATAACAGCGGTGTGATTCATGCGGGAGTGTACTATCAGCCGGGTAGCCTGAAAGCAAAATTTTGTAAGGCAGGAGTCAGGGCCACTATCGATTTTTGTACTCAGCACCATGTTCCTTTTGATCAATGCGGAAAATTATTAGTAGCCACTAATGATCTTGAATATCAGCGCATGTTAAAGCTATTCGATCGCTGTAAAGAAAATGAAATAGACGCAGAGCTGATTGATCAGCAAGCATTAAAAATACTCGAGCCAAACATCAGTGGAGTAGGCGCTATTCTCGTTAAGCAAACTGGCATCGTAGATTATCGGTTATTAACTGAGAGAATGGCGGACCAGTTTCAACTAATCGGTGGTCAGGTAAAACTGAATACTGAGGTGGTAGCCATGAGTGAAAGCCAGGATTTAGTTGCGCTAACAGTAAAGCATCAGAATACTCAGAGTAGAATTGACGGACGCTTCTTAATAAGCTGTTCAGGCCTGATGGCTGACCGATGTAGCAAGATGCTAGGTATACAAACAGACTTTCAGATCATTCCATTCCGGGGTGAATATTATCAGCTACCACCAAAGTATAACCAGCTGGTTAAGCATTTAATCTATCCAATCCCAGACCCAGATTTACCGTTTTTAGGAGTACATCTTACCCGTATGATAGATGGTTCAGTAACCGTTGGGCCAAATGCAGTGCAAGGTTGGAAGCGCGAAGGTTATGGAAAAATAAATGTTAGTCTAACAGACGTTTTTGACATGATTTGTTTCAGTGGATTTTGGAAAGTATTAAAAAATAACTTTAAAACAGGTTTAATTGAAACATATAATTCATGGTGGAAACCTGGTTACTTAAAAACCGTACAGAAATATTGCCCGTCATTGACGCTGGCGGATTTAAAACCTTATCCAGCCGGAATACGCGCACAAGCGGTGATGAAGAATGGTGATCTAGTGCACGACTTTTTATTCGTACAAAGCGCCCGCAGTTTACATGTGTGCAATGCACCGTCACCAGCTGCTACCTCGGCTATACCAATTGGTGAATATATCTGTGAGAAAGTAGCCAAGCAACAATTTGGATAAGTTATATTATTCGCTTTGCTACTAATTAGCTTACTTTAATAAAGAGTCATCAAAATATTTTCGACCATATTTGCCTGCTGCATTGGGGTTTACCTTGTTGAGATGCTTGATTTCTTTCCAGTTATCCACTCGTTTTCCAATATTTAGGTGCGGGAATATTTCGTCGCCAGTATAGTTTAAACCTAAAAATTTTAATAAATTGGGTAAGCTATCTCTTTGACTTATATCAATAGTTAGTAAATTATCGCGTCCTTCAAAATAATTTAATACTGATTTTTGATGGCGCTGATAACACGCTGTTAAGCTAGATTCACTTAAAAAGTCTCCTTTTTTATTTAGCTCAAAAGTCTGCTCAAAACTACGCTTTAGAATCGGGTTTACATAATTCCTACTATTTAGGCTGGGTAACATTTTATTCAGTAGCATTTGAATAGAAGGCAGCCATAGTTCCATTGGGCGATTTAGGTAAACAAATTTAGATTGTGGGAATAGCTTGTCAAGTGCTTGATAATCACTAAAACAAGGGCAGTCTGAAATAACCTGAGCTAATTCAAAAGCTCGTATGGTATAAGCCGTATGACAAACTTTAAAATGATCGAGTAAGACAGCGCTAATACTGGTAGTGCCAGTACGAGGTAGGCCAATGATAAAAAGTTTGTTCATAAATTCCGCATGTTACTTTTTCTGTAGTATAGATAATAAAGTATATGAAATAATTAATAAAATATACACTATAAATAAACAGCAAAGGGTTGTCACTATAAAAGCTATCGCCAGATTTTAGACTGTATAGTATATCTACTAGGTATATCCGCCTGTTTGATGAACCTTACTTATAAAAATAATATTTCTGTTAGGTATTATCATAATTGAAGATCCATTATTTCAAAACATCAATCAATGGTAATATATTTCTACTGTTCGTATGAAAATTCCATTACGATTAAATTTTTATTATAAAGTCGAGTAGCAATATATCCACCTAAGTAATTAGTTTTAACGTCCTACCAGATCTCAAATTTTAATATTTCATCTTCTAGTTTTCATCTACCTTATTCGGCTACAGTTTTTATATTTATTTAGCGCTCTAATCGATAGTAATTAGTGAATAGGAAGCTAACTACATCCGTTAGCTAAGAGTTAATTAGTAAATATTGACTTTAATTTATCTTTTATTAGCTGAGTATTTTTTAGTAAATTTAAAATTTAATGAACTATTTTTTAAGGAAGGTAAGTTTAGGAAGGGAAATATATTAGTTATTTAAGGTTGATGCCATTCTTTGGTGTTATGGTTTGAAGAATGGCAAAGATCGATATGTATAGACCATAATATAAATATTACATAAGGAGTATTATGTAGCTTAGCGATAATAATCTATTACAGTTTATCAAGTTGTAAATGGCGTACATTATTTAGTTCTTCACGGCTAAAATGTTGATACATCAACTCAGTAAGCTGTGCTTGCTTTTCGTCATCACTTATAGAGACTGTCATTATATTCTGTTTGGCCGCCAGGAAATCTTGGTATCTAGTATTCCAGTTGTTGATATTTATACCTTGTCCAGAATGTTGTAAGGCAATCTCAGAGCTTATTTTTTGTTTCTCTTCATCAGTAAGACTGTCATCATTCTGGATTTTTAAAACCTCAAACATGTAATTAGCATTTGCATCGTATTGCGAAAATAATTTAGTTGCAATATCTGTGTCTAGGTACAAATGACGAAGAGAGCTAAGTTCTTGGTAATTATTTATTTGTTGCTCTAGCGACTCGTTATTGTCTACTGTCACTTCTGGATCTCCTTCGTAAACGCTATTAAATTCGCGAGCGGCTTCTAGGTATTGGTAGTAATCTCCAACAATTTTTGCTACTTCTTCACCTGCATTGCCAGGCAAGCCTTTTTTTATAAACATTTGTAATTTAAGTATTGATTCAGCATCTAAATTAAGACGTTCATCGTCAAGTGTATTATTCAAAGCCGTAAGTGTTTCATTGTCTACAATAATATTATTGTCATCGTCAATCCTTACATGGTAAAGAGCTTTGTATACGCTCTCTTCAGTAAAGTTATAGGTTTCATTATCAGTTTGCTCTTTATTAATAGATGCTACAGCTGGGCTGCTTTTATCATCTTGCCATTTCCATGCGGAGGCTACTGTATTTTCTGGATGATTTATTTCAATATTACTATTTAGTATGTCGTGATTGTTTGAGTTTATAATTTCTATCGAATCACTTTTCTTATATATAAATAGCTTAAATCCAATGGCTATTAAGATTAACAAAAATATCAAAGTAAAAATATTATTTTTAGCTAACAATTGTTTCATTTAATTTATACCGCTAACGTTTTGTTTTTATATTGAGCACTGATGGAATTTTGATGAACGACTACAGGCATAGTTTTAAATACATCATCTGCTATCAGCACTTCTAAATGTGGTAGTTTGAAAAAAGTTTCAGACGGTGGTATTCCATTTATTGCACTAAACGATTTTGAAAAGTGCGCTGTACTTGAAAAACCAGCAGCAAGAGCGGCTTCTGTAATCGTTAGACCTAAACCAAGTTGAATAATACCAATTAAAACGCGATATCTTAATCTGTACCTAGTAATAGGAATACCCATTTGCTCTTTAAAGAGCTTTTCTAAGCGAGACTCAGACAAGTGCACACTTTGCGCAAATTGTTTTAGTGTCAAGTTTTGAAGGGCTGTACTTCTAATGTCATGAACAACCTGAATAATCCTTTCGTCAAACTCTTTAAAGATTTTATTTTCTTGCTGATTCTTAATAATAAATCTCCTTAATTGATAAAACGCCTGTTCAGGAGTAGTAGGTGTTTCCCGGATACCAACTAATGTATTAATTAATTCTTGTTGTTCTGGATGATCGTAATGCAAACCGTCTATGGCATGCGACATAGTACTTTCAAGGGTGGAATAATCTTGTGTAAGTGGAGCTAGAAGATATACGGCCATTACCGCATTATCCATATTCAGTTTTGCATTTTTAAGATTCATTCCTGCTTTAAGTAAGCAGCTGCGAGATACAATCTGATCTCCATTTTCTAGGGTAATTTGAAAGCCACCTTGAAGACTAACTAAGAGTTTATCCGTTGCAATAGCATGGTCTCTGTGAGGGACTGGTACTTGGCCTAAATACAGCGATTGATTGACTCCGATATAAAGCTTTCTGGTTATTGACTCCAGTTGTTCCATAGACTGTTCACTTTTTTTATTATTATAAATCCATCTATTCTTATCAGCGTATCCTTTCG
>JAWUVO010000011.1:0-9584 GCA_034112325.1 Bermanella sp.
TAACCGCTGAATATGGCATGTTGCCAAGGTCTACAGGTTCTCGCATGATGCGTGAAGCGGCTAAAGGCAAACAAAGTGGTCGTACAGTAGAGATAAGTCGATTAATTGGTCGTTCGCTACGCGCCGCAGTTGACCTAGAAGTGCTAGGCGAAAACAGCATAACAATCGACTGCGATGTCATTCAAGCTGATGGCGGAACTCGCTGCGCTTCTATCACAGGGGCTTGTGTGGCGTTAGTTGACGCCATTAATTACATGCTTAAAAAGGGTATGATCGAAACGACTCCACTTAAGTATATGATCAGTGCCGTGTCGGTTGGTATTTATAACGGCGCTGCTGTTTTAGACTTAGACTACCCAGAAGACAGCAGTGCAGAAACCGACTTGAATGTCATAATGGCCAGTAATGGTGGCTTTGTTGAGATTCAAGGTACCGCTGAAGGCGAACCATTCCAACCAGAACAGCTAAGCTCTATGTTAGAGTTAGCAAAACATGGTTTAACAGAAATATTCGAGTTACAAAATACGGCTTTAAACGCTTAAATACTTGAAGTATTAGACCAAAAACTTTGTCCAGTTATTCTGGGTAACGTAAGCCACTTAACAATATAAAGGAACACATAAATGGGATCAGCGTTTATTGACATTAGTTTACTGGTTGTTAGCACAGTATCTGGATTATTCTTATTTGCAGTAGTGCTACGATTTTTATTACAGGCTGTAAAAGCCGATTTTTATAATCCTGTCTCACAATTTTTGGTTAAAGCCACTAACCCTTTATTGTTACCAATACGTAAAATTGTGCCTGGTTTTGGTGGCTACGATGTGGCGTCGTTAGTGCTGGCGGTTTTGGTACAAATAGTTGCCATTAGCTTAACCCTGAGTGTCTTAAGCATTTGGCCACTGCCTATTGCTAATATTGCCATTTGGTCAGTCCTTGGTACCGCGGGTACATTTTTAGATTTATATTTCTGGGGTTTGTTGATCATTATTATTATCAGTTGGGTAGCACCTAACAATCCTAATCCTGCGATTGATTTACTCAAGCAAATTATCGAACCTGTGATGAAACCTATACGTAATGTATTGCCCGATATGGGTGGCATTGACTTAAGCCCAATTATTATGATTGTACTGATCAGGGTAGTCGAAACATTATTAACGGCTGTAGCAAAGTCCACCGGGTTTCAAGGTCAGTTTCCAATCATTGGCCTGTAGTGTTTATCAAAAATAATAAACACATTTTATCAATTTAAGAATTCAGATTGGACCAAAACATGCCTCAACAAATTCCAGCGGATAGCGTTGGTATCGTCACACCTCAAGTTGCTAAGTTTGATCAGCCACTTGAGTTACGTTGCGGTAAAACATTAGCCAGTTATGAATTGGTTTATGAAACTTACGGCGAGCTTAATGCGGATAATAGTAATGCTATTTTAATTTGCCATGCGCTTAGTGGTAATCATCATGCAGCGGGCTATCACCAAGGAGATACAAAACCTGGCTGGTGGGATTCCTGTATTGGTCCAGGTAAAGCGGTAGATACTAATCGGTTTTTTGTATTAAGTTTAAATAACCTTGGTGGCTGTCACGGCTCTACTGGGCCAACCAGTATTAATCCTGAAACGAAAAAACCATATGGCAGTGACTTTCCAATGGTACGGGTTTACGACTGGGTAGAGAGCCAAGCACGATTAGCCGACCGCTTGGGTATCGATAAGTTTGCAGCCATTATTGGTGGCAGCCTTGGCGGTATGCAAGCACTGCGTTGGAGTTTTCAATATCCCGAACGTTTGTCTTATTGTGGTGTGATTGCATCGGCGTCCAAACTTTCAGCACAAAATATTGCGTTTAACGAAGTCGCTCGCAACGCAATAATGAAAGACCCGGATTTTCACGATGGACATTATATTGAAAAAGGTGCCATTCCAAAAACAGGATTGATGACGGCTCGCATGTTGGCTCACTTAACCTATTTAAGTGACGATGCTATGGGTGAGAAATTTGGTCGTGCTTTAAAAATGGATGAGATTAAATACGGTTACAATCCAGAATTTCAGGTAGAGAGTTATTTGCATTACCAAGGCGAAAAATTCTCTACTAGCTTCGATGCCAATACGTATTTGTTAATGACCAAAGCATTAGATTATTTTGATCCAGCGCAATACAGTAACGGTGATCTAGCCGCCTGTTTAGCGCCATCTAAAAGTAATTATTTTGTGGTCAGTTTTACCACTGACTGGCGCTTTAGCCCAGAACGTAGTGAAGAGATTGTAGATGCTTTAATTGAAGCTAATAAAGATGTGACCTATGCCTGCATTGAGTCAGAAAAGGGCCATGATGCTTTCCTTATACCGATTCCTAGATATGTGAAAATATTCACAGCCTACATGAATCGTGTGGCTAAGGAGTTAAATTTATGAAAACAGAAAGTCTAAGAAGCGATTTAAATATCATTCAAAACTGGGTGAAAAAAAATAGCCGAATAATCGATTTAGGTTGTGGTGACGGCGAGCTGCTATCGTATTTAAAAAATGAAAAACAATGCAAGGGTTATGGATTAGAAATAAATCCTGACAGTATTGTTAGCTGCGTTGAAAAAGGTTTAAACGTAATTGAACATAACCTCAATGATGGGCTTAAGCATTTTAAAGATGATGCTATGGACACTGTTATTATGACACAGGCATTACAAGCGGTAAGTCGACCAGATGTATTGTTAGATGATATGTTGCGGGTAGGTAAAGAGGCCATTATTACCTTTCCTAACTTCGGTTATTGGCGTACTCGTTTTTACCTACTGACAAAAGGTAAAATGCCCATGTCTAAAACTTTACCATTTAATTGGTATGACACCCCTAATATTCATATGTGTACATTCCGTGACTTTGAAAAGCTGTGCCGCGAAAAAGGTTTAACTATTTTAAATCGAACAGTGGTCGACAAAAATCATAATAAATCTTTAGCCATACGTACATGGCCAAATATGTTGGGTGAGTTTGCCATTTATAGAGTGACTAAATAATCCCTTAACCTTTACTTTAATACACAACTTAACAAGAGAGCGATGATGAAAAAATTATATTTATTTCTAATTATATTGATGTTCAGTACAGTATCTTTAGCAGAACAAAAAAAGGTTTTTGGAGAATTTGAAGTACATTATATGGGTCTTACCACCAGCGATCTAGATGCTAGCGTAGCCCGTGCATATGGCATTACTCGGAGCCGCAATATAGGCTATTTAATGATTAGCGTATTAAAAACGGGTGAAGGCGATATGCCAATTGCTTGGAACGCTAAGCTCGAAGCCGAAATGTCTAACTTACTAGGTCAAAGCAAGTCGTTAGAGTTTACCCGTATTCAAGAAACTAATGCTCTGTACTTTTATAGCACGTTCGATTTTTATGATGCCAATCACTATCGCTTTAATATTAAAGTCACACCAGATGGTCAGAAAAGAACATTCGATGTTAAGTTTGATCAAAAGTTTTATCGCGGCGAATAACTGCCCGCCCCTATATTTTTAATACTCTGGAATATTATGTCTAAGCAAAAAGTGGTTTTAGCCAGTAGTAACAAAGGCAAATTAATTGAGTTAGAGCATGCTTTGGCGGACTTTAATGTAGAGCTAATTCCGCAGAGCGAGTTTTCAGTACCCGATGCAGATGAAACTGGATTAAGTTTTATTGAAAATGCCATCCTTAAGGCTCGCCATGCAAGCGCATTAACAGGTTTGCCAGCGTTGGCAGATGACAGCGGTTTAGAAGTAGATGCGTTAAAGGGTGCCCCAGGTATTTATAGCGCACGTTTTTCGGCCGACGAAAATGGTCAAGGTGCTACCGATGCAAGTAATAATAACAAGCTGTTAACAGAATTAGCCAACGTCTCATTAAAAGATCGTACCGCACGTTATCACTGTGTGCTTGCATTTGTTAAACATGAGTTAGACCCTAATCCAATTATTTGCCAAGGGGCATGGGAAGGAATAATTCAAACAGAGTTAACTGGAGAAGGTGGTTTTGGTTACGATCCATTATTTTTTGTTAAAGACCAAAACAAAACAGCTGCGCAGCTAACAAAACAACAAAAGAAAAAAATTAGTCATCGTGGTATAGCTATCGAACAACTTAAAGTTTTATTTAAGCTGTAATCTATTTAGGTAAACTATTAATTTATGTCCCAACCTTTGGCTAATACAGTCCAGCATCCACTAATACTGCCACCACTTTCTTTGTATATTCATGTGCCTTGGTGTGTAAAAAAATGTCCTTATTGCGATTTTAATAGCCATAAAGCTGATTCGGTTTTACCAGAAAAAGATTATGTTATTGCCTTATTGGATGACCTAGATGACGATTTAAAATGGTTGGCAGAAAATAATGTAGAAGCTAGGCCGATTCAATCAATATTTATTGGCGGAGGTACGCCGTCATTATTAAGTGTCGAGGCTTATCAAAATTTATTTCAAGGTTTAAAACAGAGACTTAATTTTATTGATGGCATTGAAATAACCATGGAAGCAAATCCGGGTACTTTTGAAGCTGAAAAGTTTAATGGTTATCGCCAGTTAGGTATTAACCGATTATCTATTGGTATTCAAAGTTTTAGTGACCATCAGTTAAAACACTTGGGTCGTATTCATAATGGTGAAGAGGCCATAGCCGCAGTTAAAATGGCAAAAGCCGCTGGCTTTGATAATTTTAATTTAGATTTCATGCATGGCCTTCCTGATCAAACATTGCAGCAAGCATTAGATGATTTACAAAAAGGCATGGATTTAAACCCTACACATATAAGCTGGTATCAATTAACCATTGAGCCCAATACTGAATTTTTTAAACGCCCGCCAGTTTTACCCCAAGATGAAACTTTATGGGCGATACAAGAAGCAGGGCAAACTCTGCTAGCCAAAAATGGTTTTCAGCAATATGAAATATCAGCTTATGGAAAAACAGGTAAACAAGCCCGTCATAATTTAAACTATTGGGAGTTTGGTGACTATCTGGGTATTGGCGCGGGTGCTCATGGAAAGCTAACGGTGCCAGCAAATCAATTAACGGACACTAAAATATTTCGTACGGCTAAAACTCGTTTGCCTAAAGATTATTTAAATTTAGCAAAACGTTTTTTAGTGGCTCAAGATAATATAGCAATAGAAGACCGTGAGTTAGAATTTTTAATGAATGGACTGCGGTTGTACGACGGTGTTGATGTGGTTAAGTTTAGCCAGCGTACAGGACTTGATTATCAAGCAATAGAAAGTGGTGTTAAGCAATCAATAGTCGATGGTTTGATTGATGGGGCGGCACTGAAAAAAAATGGTAAATTAAAAACAACTGAACAAGGCCAGTTGTTTTTAAATGAATTGCTAGAACGTTTTTTATAAACGTACTTCTATCCCTTGCGCTTGCATATGCAATTTAGCTTCTTCTACAGTATGTTCACCGAAGTGAAAAATACTAGCCGCTAATACAGCATCGGCTTTGCCTTCGAGCACACCGTCGGCTAGATGCTGTAAATTACCAACTCCACCAGAGGCAATTACTGGTACGCTAACTGCTTCGCTCACTGCACGAGTAAGCTCTAGGTCGAATCCATTTTTAACACCGTCTTGATCCATTGACGTTAGCAGTACTTCGCCGGCGCCATAGTTAGTCATTTTTACAGCCCATTCAATCACGTCGATACCAGTTGGTTTGCGGCCGCCATGAGTAAAGATTTCCCATTTGTTTGGCTCACCTTGAGCGCTAACTTTTTTAGCGTCTATGGCGATTACAATGCACTGGCTGCCAAATTTTTCAGCGGCTTCTTTTACAAATTCTGGATTATAAATAGCGGCACTATTAATGGCCGTTTTATCGGCACCTGCATTTAACATATTACGTATGTCGTCTACCGTACGAATACCGCCACCCACCGTTAGTGGTATAAATACTTGTTCAGCAATGGCTTGCACAGTATGAATGGTAGTATCACGACCGTGATGACTTGCGGTTATGTCTAAAAAAGTGATCTCGTCAGCGCCTTGTTCGTCGTAGCGTTTAGCCACTTCAACAGGATCGCCAGCATCACGAATATCTACAAATTGCACACCTTTAACAACACGTCCATTGTCTACATCTAGACAAGGTATAATTCTTTTTGCTAATCCCATGCTTTTGCTCGCATTTTGCTTATTAAATTTACTAAGGCAGTAATAAAAAAATTTTTGCTGATTTTAGTTGTGCCCAGTACAGCTTTTATAAAGTAATAAAAATCATTTAAAAACTAAGCTTGGCCATCCCATTCTAAAAAGTTCTTTAGCAACTGCAATCCAGCTGTGTGACTTTTTTCTGGATGAAATTGAACGGCAAAAATATTATCTTGGCCAATGGCTGCAGCAAAGTCTTTACCGTAATGGCCATGGCCTTTTATCTGCTGCTTATTTTTTGCGTGTACATAATAACTGTGAACAAAGTAAAAGCGGCTATTGTCTTCAATTTTATTCCACATTGGATGGGGAACTTGTGTCACTTGATTCCAGCCCATGTGTGGTACTTTTAGTTTTTCGCCAGCTTGTGTGCCGCTGATTTCTATTAAATTATCACCAAAAAAACGTACCTCACCATCAAAGTGTTTAAGGCATTCAATGCCAGAGTTTTCTTCACTGTGATTCATTAGCGCTTGCATGCCGACACAAATACCTAACAAAGGTTTTGTTTTGGCGACTTCGGCTACCACCTGATCAACCCCCATGCGTTTAATTTCGGCCATGCAGTCGCGCATCGCTCCAACACCGGGCAATACAACATGATCGGCTTTACGGATAAGGTCTGGGTCTGAGGTGACAATCACTTGGGTGTTATGGTGGCTTATGTGTTCAAGCGCCTTAGATGCGCTATGAAGGTTGCCCATGCCGTAGTCAATTACCGCACATATTTTACTGGTCATTACGTACTTCTCATTTACTGGAGCTTGCCAATCGAGATTAGCGACGCCCATTATGGTCTTGGTAATTTACAATAATGGACGCAGGTTATTTAGCGTATTACAGGCAGCCCTTAGTAGAAGGAATCATACCTTCCATTCTAGGGTCAACTTCTAATGCCATGCGTAATGCGCGACCAAAAGCTTTAAATACAGTTTCAGCTTGGTGATGGGCGTTATGACCTTTTATATTATCTATGTGAAGTGTCACACCAGCGTGGTTTACAAATCCTTGAAAGAATTCGTAGAATAACTGAGTATCAAATCCACCCAAGGCACCGCGAGTAAATGGAACGTTGTATTCCAATCCTGGGCGACCAGAAAAATCGATTACCACTCGGCTTAGGGCTTCATCTAGAGGCACATAAGCATGGCCATAACGGCGTAGTCCTTTTTTATCGCCAACGGCTTTTGCAAAAGCTAGGCCCAATGTAATCCCAGTATCTTCAGCACTGTGATGGTCATCGATATGATTGTCGCCTTTGCATAGAATGTCTAAATCTATTAGTCCATGACGAGCAATCTGGTCCATCATATGTTCTAAAAAGGGCATGCCAGTATCAAACTGGGCTTTGCCTGTACCGTCTATATTTATGGAAACTTTAATTTGCGTTTCTGAAGTATTGCGTTCAATCGACGCGGTACGCTGAGCCATGCGGTTATCCTATTTTGAGGTATAGCGTTTAAACGACGCCGTACGCTGAGCCATGCGGTTATTCTGGTGTTTAATCAAGAAACACATTATACCTAAAAGTGGTGTAAGTGGTTAGTTTGTAGGTTATTTGATGTGTATGTTAGATTCATCGCTGTTTTCTTTGATGGAAATGACGCATATTTTAGCTGAAATCGATTTAAATCCAGCTATAGTGCTTTTTTACGGAACGATAAGTTTAATTTAAGGTACTTTATTCCTAATAATGGGAAGGTTAAACTAGTTATAAATTTAAGGAGTTAAAAATTAATGAAAATATTGAGTGTTTTAGCTTTGATGCTTGCATTTGTAATGCCTGCCCAAAGTGAAGATATAGACCCTAAAAATGTTGTAAAAGCCGTTGCAGATAAAGTATTAAGTGAAATTGTTAAAAATAAGCAAAAATTAGATGAGGGGCCTGAGTTTTTATTGAATTTGATCGAAGCTAATATCCTGCCAATAGTCGACCAAAGCCGCATGTCTAAAATGGTATTAAATAACCAGTGGGACGAAATGACTCCAGAGCAGCATGTTAATTTTACAGAAGGTTTTAAGCGTTTAATGATCAAAACCTATGCGGGTGCTTTTAAAGTTTATACAGGACAGAAAGTTTCTTACGCAGATACAAAATTTAACAAATCTGGCAGTAAGGCCATTGTTAAGTCCACTATTCACATGGCAGGTGGATCTTTAGTCGATCTAGAGTATCGCCTATATCAGGTGGAACCTAATTTATGGCAGATATATGATGCTAATTTAGCGGGTCTTGGCGTATTAAAAACCTATCGAGTACAATTTGCTGAGCAAATCCAGAAAGATGGTATTCAAAAGACTATTGATCGTTTGTTAGCGATGCAGTTGTAAAACTGGCGAGAATCGACGTAGCCCAGTAATGGCGGGGTTTGCGAAAATGATTAATTAGGCCTAATCTATACATAATGGCGCTTTAAAGCGCCGTTTTTGACTATAGATTGGGTACTACAATATGGCCAATGGGTGGCATCAGAAGTGGATTCTTCCGCTTATGTTTGTTTTGTTTGCATGCTTGCAGGCCTTACCCGTGCGCGCCGAACTAAAAACTCATCAAATCAAAGCTGCATATCTTTATCAAATTAGTAAATTTGTATTTTGGCCTGAACATCGTAAACAAGTTGACGCGTTTAAAGTATGTCAACTTGGCCCAGACCTATACGAAGGTACGCTGCAAAAAATGACAGGTCGGACTGTCTTCAAAAAACCTGTTGAAGTTATCAATATCAGTACACTTGCGCAGGCGACAGCTTGTCATTTGTTGATATTGTCCTCACCAAATAAAGTTGAAGCCAAAAAACTACGATTGTGGCTCGCTGATAATCAAGTATTAACGATTGTTGATGGCGCTGACAATGGTGATATTGGTATGGTTGCTTTTGTACTTGAAAATCAACGTGTGCGCTTACATATTAATTTAAATCTTGCTAAACATTCAGGCTTAGCATTTGCTGCAAACTTGTTAGAAGTTGCCAGCTATATAGAGCGTGATAATTAACTATGTCTTGGCTTCCCACTCTACACCTAAGAACGAAACTAGTTGGCAGTATTGTACTGACTAGTGTGATTGCGGTTGTGGCTACAAGCTTTGCATTTGTTCAATACGACCGGAATCAAGAGATTGCCACGGTATCTGAAGATATGCGAATGCTTGCAGGTATTATTGCTAATCGGTCTACTGCAGCCCTTATTTTTGGCGATGCTCGTCAGGCAGTGTCCAATTTAAAAGCATTGGGAGAAAATCCTAATGTGGTAATGGCTTGTATTTATGATAGTGGCAACGACGTATTTTCTTCCCATCACTTTACCCATCTAGATCAAAAGCCCTGCCCCAAAGTGCCACTTAAATCGGCTTTATCTATTGGCGAAACCATCGAAATATATGAGCCCATTGA
>JAWUVO010000012.1:0-13500 GCA_034112325.1 Bermanella sp.
TCAGCTTCAGATTCTATTTGCATTTTAAGGTCTGGGTACAGCTGTCTTTCTGGCTCTAACAGACTTTCATAGGCGTGAACAAAATGAGTGGGGTTTATATTGCCACGCAACACTTGTTCAAAAAAGCTGATGTAAATTTCAGGTCCGCTATTCTCAAAGGCAAGCATTGCAAACGCTTTGTGAAAGTTGTCCTTAATACTCGGTAGCCAGTCTTCGATCCGTTGGCTAATCGTGACACCGTATTTCTTCTGGATGGTTTCAGTGGCGTCACTGAACTCATTGTTAAAAATATCGGGCTTGTCACGATAAGAAAGCAGCAGGGCTTTTATCTCATCATACTGTTTATGGCCAAGATCATGGTGCTTCATGATAGTCTCAAATATCGAGATCTGAACATCCGCCTTAATGGTCGCTTCATCTAGTTCAAGCATGTCCATGTCTGAGCCTATGCCTGACAAAGGATTTTTAAACTTAGTGGCAATTTGATGTAGCAGCTTAACATCCTGTTGCATGGCTATAAGTGACGCATGAATCGACACAATATCCTTGTGTTCGTTGTCGCTGTATTGATAGTTGGTTAATAATATCGCGCGATTCGCGTCGGGACCATGTGCCTTAAATAGCGCGTCTACGTTTTCCCAGCCCTTGCGGAAGCAGGTAAGAACCGTATCTTCTAGCAGTATTTTTTGTGCTTTAAGGGTGTCGCCCTCACTTAGCTTTAACAGTCCAAGTGTGGTGATTCCTAGCACAATAGAGCACGATTTTTTTAGGTCATGACTGATAACCGGTGAAAAAAAGCTCTTGGCTATTTTTAAAGACATGTCTACCAATAGGCTTTCTATTTTCGACATTTGTTCAGGCGTGATTAAGCCGCTATCAACGGCATCGCTGATCATTAATAATAAAAATGGTCTAGTCCTGACTTTATCAAGATTCATTTGTCAGTCTCTCTTATAATGGCTCGAACATGTCGTCGGTATCGCTGCTTATCTCGCCAACCCTTATGTTATTAGCTTGGGATTTAAGAATAGCTTCAATCTTTTCAAGATCACCGTTTTTAGACGTTTCAACAATCGCTTGATAAATTGGCTCGCGAAGTGACTTTATCTTAACCAGTAATTCTTCATCGCTACCCGATACCGGCTCTTCTTGGTGATCGATAGATTCAAAATCAAAACCAATAAAAGGCAGTGACAAATACAACAGTCCAGTTTCTGAATGGTTGATGGCATCTAAAATTTCGGTTTGTCTTTCGTCGTCGTCAGTTCTGGTAAGAAATATTTGTGACAACATAGATTTTACTGAATCTTGTGCGGTAACGGCACCTTTTTCAAATTCATTTTCCCAATACGAAGGTTCTACATTCAACATCTCTCCGATGGTTTCAGGGTCCATCAGCCATGCCGCTATTGATGGGATAGTGGCGTCAAAATCCCTCAGTATTTTAGCGACACTCATGATGTCTAGTTCAGAAATAACAGCGATCATTTTCTGATCGCCCTCTGCAGATGCAATATCTTCTAAAATATTACCCCCATTGCGACCACTCTCACGGGTTATCGCAACGACTTTTTCAGCTAAAATGGCAACTTCTTGGCTCAAAATAAATTCCTGTTAATTTGTATGGTATTAATAATCGTTTAAGTTTAGCTGATGATCATATTCGCCATGATCTACAGGCTCGTCTATCTCAGCGTGAAACTCTTCTTTTGCCGCGCCTAAATCATAAAAGCAAAGCAGCAGTAACGCCGTTTTTAATTGCTCTTGGTACTCATTAGAAAGTGTCGACAGTAAGTCTCGATAATTTTTATGTATGTTGACGCAGGTTCTTACGTCATCCCACTCTGGCTCTGAGTCTGAACATAGCGGTAATAATTTAGCCGAATTCACTTTAACCACATACAGCAAACATATAGCCAGTTGATCGGGCATGCCGGCTAAAAATCCGGGTGTTTTGTTTAGCTGACCTAATAAACTATCAACATAGTTTTTAAATAAGTCGGGATCTTCCGGGTCTTGATAAGATTCGATATTTTCAGTCAGCATTTGATATTCGTCAGCCAAGTAGGCTGGCACAGAAACAGTTTTAGACATATTCACTCTTAAGCATTTAAAACTCGGTTCCAGTAGGTCTCAGTGAACGCTTTCGGGTTCAAGACCTCTGTGTATTCTTGTTCAATGTAATGGGTTCGCTTCTTAGGGTCGGATAACACGCTGTACGACTCTTGAATGTGTTGGAAGCGTTCAATTGCATCTTCTGATTTATTTCTATCAGGGTGATATTTAGCGGCTAATCGTCGGTAAGACTTTTTAATATCAGCTTGCGAGGCTGATTTATCTACTTCTAATATTTCAAAATAATCCAAAATCATCTCCTGAATATGTCATAAGGTATTCATCTCATGGGTTTAGACTGGCTCATATTTTTGTGTTTTGCACAAAGCCAAGCTTAATATTACGGATGGGATACGGGTTGTTAAAATGAAGGTTTAACGCCTGCTATATGGCATTGGCATTAAAGGACTAGAACTTAATCGGGGCAGCGAAATAAAGGGTCTAGATTCGGTCGAGTACCATTTTCCTTCTGCTCTTAGCTAGTACTGCCTTGCTCCTAAATAATCAGTGGATTATAGGTGAATGGGGATTTGGTGTCGACTATTGAGATAGGTGGTGTTAAAGAATATCTAGCATAAGACCATTGACCTTGTTGAGGGAAAAGAAGGGCAATAAAGTATTTACGTTAGCTACGAGTGAAATATTTGATCTTCGGAGTCAGTAGGCCAAGTACATATGCGACAAGTGTGTTGTAGCCTTTTGCTATGAGGTTAGCTTTGTAGGGTGTTGTTAAAGTCCTCATATACAATTATTAGAAGCACCAACCCCCATTTAACGCTACAATACAGCCTATTAAAGTAATTTTTCGAGAAAGACAGTTATGAAAGTTTGTGGTGTGGAACTTAAAGGTGGCGAAGCCATTATTTGTGTATTGGTGTACGACGCTGGTATGTTTACCGTTCCTGAGATTCGTCAGCGCAGCTTTGTGGTTTCACAGTCTGATTCTCAAGAGCCTATTAAAAAGTTTCACAATGCTGTTAGACAGTTGATGCAAGATTACAGCGTTAATGAAATTGTGATTATTGAGCGTGACCAAAAGGGCAAAAATGCCGGTAGTGCTACTAGCTTTAAGCTTGAAGCGGCCTTACAGGTGTTGTCTTTGCCGGTTACTTTAGTGCCTCATATGCTAATTAAAGAGCAGTTAAAGCGTAATCCGATACAAGCGGATTTTGACGATTTAGGCCTTAAAAAATTCCAGCAACCAGCATTTAAAGCGGCTTATTCTTATATCAATCAGCAGCATTACAAAAAAGAAGAAGAATAACTCAATAAGCTAACGGCTCTAAACTAGCTGCCCTAATCATCTAATCTGTGTTCTATGCATTCAGGCTTTTTATTGAAAGCCTGAATGCATAGGCTTCCTCGCTTACCTATTAAGCCTTTAATCATCCCAAGCTATTATTTTGATCATCTATATATTGGTGAGCGTTGCTATTTCATTCAATTAGTTACAAATTGATCTAAATAAACCCTTGCGTAAAATAAATTATGTGATTAAATACTGTTTATATTTACAGTGCTTTTAACTGGATGAAACACTGTATACAACCACATAATTATGAATAATCAGACTCTATATAGAGAAGGTCAGCCAAAAATGGATCAGAATCGCCAAAAAGCTCTAGACGCCGCCTTAGGCCAAATTGAACGTCAATTCGGTAAAGGCGCCATTATGAAAATGGGCGATCAGCCTATAGAAGCGATTCCATCTGTATCAACAGGCTCACTTTCTTTAGACGTAGCCTTAGGCATTGGCGGTTTACCATACGGCCGAATAGTTGAAATTTACGGCCCAGAATCTTCAGGTAAAACAACGTTATGCCTATCTGTACTAGCCGAAGCACAAAAACAAGGTAAGACAGTAGCTATAGTCGATGCAGAACATGCCCTAGACCCTTTATACGCTGAACGTTTAGGCATTAACCTAGATGAGTTACTAGTAAGCCAGCCAGATACTGGTGAGCAAGGTCTAGAAATTGTAGACAGCCTAGTACGTTCAGGTGCAGTAGATGTAATTGTTGTCGACTCGGTAGCGGCACTAACTCCAAAAGCAGAGATTGAAGGCGACATGGGTGATCACCATGTAGGTTTGCAAGCTCGTCTAATGTCTCAAGCATTACGTAAACTAACAGCCAATGTTAAAAACGCTAACTGCCTAGTGATCTTTATTAACCAAATTCGTATGAAAATTGGTGTTATGTTCGGCAGCCCAGAAACAACCACAGGTGGTAATGCATTAAAATTCTATTCTTCTGTGCGTTTAGACATTCGTCGTACAGGCGCTGTTAAAAATGGCGACGAAGTAATAGGTAATGAAACTCGCGTTAAAGTTGTTAAAAACAAAGTTGCCCCACCATTTAAACAAGCTGAATTTCAAATTGTTTATAATGAGGGCATTAACCTAGCAGCTGAATTAGTAGACCTTGGTGTTAAACTGGGTCTAGTAGATAAAGCAGGTGCTTGGTATGCATACAAGGGTGATAAGATTGGACAAGGTAAAGCCAATTCTTGCAAATTTTTGTTAGAAAACCCAGCTGTTTTCAAAGAAATTGAAGATCAGATTCGTGACCAGTTACTTGTCCAGCCGGTTAAAGATGCGGCGGCTAAAGCGGCATTAAAAGCACAGGCTAGAAACGGTGTTGCGGCAGAAGCAGAAGACGTTAAAGCTGAGCCTAAAAGCAAAGGTAAAGTAAAAGAGCCTTCAATAGAAGCTCCAGAAGCGTAGAAATACAACAGGCGCAACTAAAGTAAAAGTGAAGGTGTAATAAAAAAGGTCAGCATTGCTGGCCTTTTTTTATAGGCAAAACTAACTTAAAGTAAGCTCATGTTAATTTACCTTAGCGCACAGTGAATTTTAAATTTAGCCTGTTAATATAAATATTAGTATGAATATCAGTATTAATATCTGGGCGCTAATAATTTATATAGTTATTAATCGTATTAACAAGTACCAGCCTGAAATTTTAGGAAAGGAATATGTGGCAGCCGCCCAATATCAAAAAAGCAAAGCTATTAGATGAAAAAGGCTTACGTGGAAAAACAATCGAGCTATTGTCTAGACGTGAATATAGCTATGCCGAACTTGAAGCTAAATTACTGCCTTATACCGAAGACGAACAACTCATTTATATTGTTTTAGATTGGATGGTTGAGCAAGGCTACCAAAGTGACGAACGCTTTGCCTGTATGTTTGTACGCAGTAAAGGCGTAAGCGGTTATGGCCCGGTACGTATTCGCTTAGAGCTAAATCAAAAAGGTATAAAAGAGCACTTAATAGAACATGCCTTTGAAGAAAATAAAAATGAAGTGATTTGGCCCGATGAAGTAGACCGCTTAATAGAAAAGAAGTTAAAGACCCAAGATATTTCAGATTTAAAGGTTAAAAGTAAAGTCATGGGCTATTTACAGCGCAGAGGCTTCTCGTTAGACCAAATTTACTCAGGGTTTAATCGCCACAAAGATAAAACCACAATTTAACTATCAGTCTACCCACCTACTAATAGTAAAAAATATAAAACAAAAAAAGGACCCTAACTATTAAATAGCAGAGTCCTTATTTTTTAAGTCTAGATTTTTATTTCTATGCTCTTATAAGTTAGACACGCCCTGATCTTCCGACTTATGTTCTTCTGGTTTATGTTGTGCTGCAAGCAATATATAAAAAGCAGGAACAATAAACAGTGTCAATAATGTCCCAATGGACATGCCTCCAACAATCACCCAACCAATTTGCTCACGACTTTCAGCACCTGCACCTGTTGCTAGCGCTAACGGTATAGCTCCTAATACCATGGCTGCAGTGGTCATAAGAATAGGGCGTAAGCGCATAGATGCCGATTCAATAACGGCTTCTAGTTTTTGCTTGCCTTGTTCTTGAAGTTGATCTGCAAACTCTACAATTAATATGCCGTGTTTGGTTATTAATCCCACTAAGGTGAGTAAACCAATTTGGCTGTATACGTTAGCTGTGCCGCCGCTTAACCATAAGGCAATAACCGCACCTAGTAATGCAGGTGGTACAGACAGCATGATGATGAATGGGCTTTTAAAGCTCTCAAACTGAGCGGCTAATACCAAGTAGATAAATAACAGAGCAAGAATAAACGTTTGTATTAATCCAGCACCCGACTCTTTAAATTCTCTGGTTTGCCCTGAATAGTCAATCATTACAGGAATGTTCATTTCGGCAGAAAGGTTTTGAATTTCATTTTCTATAAAAGCCAAACCTGTCTCAACGTCTACACCAGGGGCTAAACCAGCTTGAACAATGGCTGACTTCAATTTATTAAAGTGATTCAACTCTTTAGGCGCAATACTTTCAGTTACCGTAACAATGTTAGACAACGGAATCATACTGCCGCCATTACCACGAACATAAATCTGACTAATATCCTCAGGGTTGGCTCTGTTCTCTTCTTCAACTTGAAGAATAACATCGTACTGCTCGGTCCCTTTTTTATAGCGAGTCACTTCACGGCCTGCCATCATAGTTTCTAATGTGGTGCCTAGCTCAGATACAGCCACGCCTAAATCAGCCGCTTTATTTCGGTCTACCGAAATATCTAACTGTGGTTTATTTAATTTTAAATCCACGTCAGGCTGGGTGAATAATCCAGCTGCATAAATCTTACCCATTAATACTTGGGTAAATGTATTCAGCTGTTCATAGCCTTGGGTGGTTTGGATGACCACTTCGATTGGACGAGATATTATACTTTGCCCCAACGAAGGTGGCAGCATAGGAAATGACATCGTCCCAGGTACTCCGGCAAACATGGGGCCCATAATTGAATTTGCAATATCTTGAGTGGAGCGTGTGCGATCTTCCCAGTCGGCTACTTTCAAAAATGAGATGCTGTTAGTTGAAGACGGAAATCCAGTAATCATAAAGTAGCGATCTTTTTCAGGAATACCTGAGTAGATATTTTCAATTTGCTTAGAATACCTATCTACATAATCAGTACTGGAACCTTCTGGTGCAATAGAAAAGCCAATAATAAAACCACGGTCTTCAACGGGGGCTAGTTCACTTGGTAATATTTTATATAAAGCACCTAGACCTACAAAGGTCAGCATGGCAACAGCCACAACAATTTTAGTTTTATCAAGGGCAGCGGTGAGCAACTTTCGGTAAAAATTCGTTAGGTTATTTAAAACCTCTTCACCTTTTAAATAGAAGTTGCTCGGATTTTTTTCATGTCGTAATAATTTAGACGCCATCATAGGGGCTAGTGTTAATGCCACAAAACCAGAAACAATAACCGCTCCAGCCAGTGTAAGTGCAAACTCAGTAAACAACTTACCCGTTCTGCCTGGGGTAAATGCCACAGGTGCAAACACAGCCGCTAAAGTAAACGTCATAGCGATTACCGCAAATGCGATTTCACGCATGCCTTTAAAGGCCGCTTGTATGGGTTCCATCCCTTCTTCTATATAGCGATAGATATTTTCCAGTACCACAATGGCATCATCTACCACCAAACCTACGGCCAGTACCAGTGCCAACAGCGTTAAAGTATTAATACTAAAACCGAATAACAGCATGATGCTGAATACGCCAATTAATGACACTGGAATAGTGATTAACGGAATAAGCGTTGCCCGTAGGTTTCTCAAGAATAAAAATATCACCACAACCACTAATGCAATGGCTTCAAAAATAGTGGTAAATACAGAGTCTATAGAGCGATCAATAAATACAGAGGAGTCATAAGCAATTTCAACTTTCATGCCTTCTGGTAACGCATCTCTAATTTTAGGTAAGCGTGCTTGAATGCCATCACTTACAGACAGTGGGTTGGCAATAGATTGTTTGACTACGCCTAAGGCAACGGCACTTCTTTGATTAAAACGAGCGACTACACGTTCACTTTTTGCCGCTTGCTCAATTCGTGCAACGTCTTTAAGGCGCACAAAGTAGTTATTATTTTTACGTATAATAATATCTTCAAACTGCTGCTCACTATTTATATCGGTTTGCGTTAATACAGTAAACTCTCGTTGCTCACTTTCAATTCGGCCAGCCGGTACTTCAATATTTTGTTGGCGTAAGGCTAGTTCAATTTCTTGAGCGGTGACGTTAAACGCGGCCATCTTGTTACTATCTAGCCAAATGCGCATAGCGTATTCACGTTCACCTGCCAGTATTACGTTGGCAACGCCGGGTACGGTTTGAAGTGGGTCCTTAACTTGTCGGTCAGCGTATTCGGTTACATCAAGGGCTGAATGGCGATCACTTGAAAATGCTAGCCATATAATAGGTTGAGCATCGGCCTCAACTTTAGACACAATAGGCTCTTCTATCCCAGCCGGTAACTGGCCACGAACACGACCTACGCGATCTCGTACGTCATTTGCCGCGCTGTCAGCGTCACGATCAAGTTTAAAATAAACTGAAATCTGAGATCTTTCAGAGCTGTTTTTTGAAACTAAATAGTCAATGCCTTCAACACCTGAAAGTGAGTCTTCAAGTATTTGTGCCACTTGAGATTCCATAATCGATGCATTCGCACCTATATAAATAGTTTCAACCGTCACAACCGGAACATCAATGTTAGGGTATTCACGAACGGTTAAGCGATCAAATGCAATTAAACCCAGTAGTACAACTAATATATTTAATACCGTGGCAAATACCGGACGCTTTATACTAATATCAGAAAGATTCATGGGTGTGCCTACTGATTATTTGCTTGTAGCATTTCAGGAAACAGCGGCGTCACTGGAGCACCTGGCTGCAATTTAATTTGACCTGCAATAATGACAACGTCGTCAGCCTTAATACCAGATACTAACTCTACTTGTGCTTTTCTGCGTTGACCTATTGTTACTGGGACTTGCTCGACTTTTCCGTCAACCACTTTCATAACAAAGTATTGCTGCCCTTGAGGAATCAAAGCCTGTTCAGGAACCAGAATCGCGTTGTCATTTTGGCTGACTTCTAAAGTGACATTTGCAAATAAACCGGGGCGTAATTCTAACGATGTGTTTTGTATAATGGCTCGAACCATTAAGCTTCTTGTTTCTTCGTTAAGTGCAGGGGAAATAGCGGTAACCGCACCTTCGTATGTGTTCTCAGGGAAGGCGGTGGTATTAATTTTAATTTTTTGCCCAAGCTTTACTTTGCTTAGGTAAACTTCAGGTAGGGCAAAATCAAACTTTAATGTTTTCAGTTCTACTAATCTAACAAGGTCTTAACCGGCGTTAACATAATCACCAATTCTTATATCGTGTAAACCAATCATACCTTTAAAAGGGGCTTTAATGCTTAGCTTTTCTAGTTGTGCACTAGAGAACTCAGCTTGAGACTGGTTAATGCTTAAATTAGCGGCGGCAGAATCTAGGTCAGTTTCGCTAACCACACTTTGATTAAATAACTTTTTTACACGTTTAAACTCTGTCTGACTTAATTTAACTCGGGCGTAGGCTTCGTTTAACTGGGCTTTTTGAGTGCTGTTATCCAACTGGAATAATGGGGTGTTTAATTCAACTTGAGTTCCGTCGTCAAAGCCAATAGCGGTTATTCGGCCTGGTACTTCAGACGACAGCACAACCGATTGATTAGCTTTTAGGCTACCAATAGATTGTATCGTATTTTTAAGTGTTTCAGGTTTCACCTTTATCACTTCGGCAGGAAGCCCGCCTTGTGCCACAGATGTGAACGGTAATGAGGCTAACGTTGCAATAAGTACAGCACGGTACAGGCTATTTAAGCGTTTCATGGTTCATCCTTAAGCTTTAATTGCGGCCATAATAGGCCTCAAATATGAAAACTGCATGCATAATTTTCGAAAATGATTGTTGCGTATATTGAACAAAAGAAATGGTACGGAGGTTATTGATTAAAATTAAACTATGCACATAATGCATTAGCAGGCTCTAAAGTGATCGCCTGCTAATTTTATGGATCAGTGCAGTTTTAAACGTGGACGTATAACTTTATTAATACGACCCGAAAGACTCATTAATATAGTTTTAAAATAGCCATGCAATGCAACTTGATGCAGTCGGTAAAGGCTCACATATACGATACGAGCGATTGTTCCCTCAACCATGAAGCTACCGCCGTTTAAGTTACCCATTAAGCTTCCTACTGTGCTGTAGCGACTTAAGTTTACCAATGAGCCCTTGTCTTTATAAACATAAGGTAAGGGAGTTTGTGAGTCACTTATCCGCACAATGTTTTTATATACATGAAACGCTTGTTGGTGGGCTGCTTGTGCCCTTGGTGGCACAGGCTTGCCATTTTCTTGAAGCATATAAGAGCAATCGCCAATGGCATAAATATTGTCATCTAGAGTGGTTTGCAAAGTCGTTTTTACCACAATTTGGTTAACTCGGTTGGTCTCTAGGCCGTCGAGTTTTGCCATCCATTCCGGGGCTTTTACACCCGCAGCCCAAACCATTAGCTCAGACTGAATAAGCTCGCCGTCTTTGGTCACAAAGCCTTCACGGGTTACTTCTTGAATAAAGGTTTGTGTTTTGATATCAATATTTAGCTTATTTAATTCGCGATGTGCGGCCGCAGAAATTCTTTCTGGTAATGCCGGTAGAATGCGCTCGCCAGCCTCAATGATGGTTACTTTCAGCTGATCTTCTTTTAGTTGGTCTAAACCAAAAGCCGCTAATTTAGAGGCTGTGTTATGCAGTTCAGCAGCCAGTTCAACACCAGTGGCGCCAGCTCCAACAATACCAATATTTAATTGATAATTGCCTTTTTCACCGGCTGTATTGTTGGCTTTTAAATAGGTGTTTAATAGTTTTTGGTGAAATTTATCGGCTTGTTTACGGCTGTCTAAAAACGAGCAGTAATCGCTAGCGCCTTTTGTCCCAAAGTCATTGGTTTGACTGCCTACGGCTAATACCAAGTTGTCATATGAAAGAATGCGCTCAGGAAGTACCTCTTCGTTATTGTCATCAAGCATGGCGGCAAGCACAATATTATGTGACGCTCGATTAAGATCACACATGCGCCCAAGATGAAATTTGAAGTGGTGGTTATGAGCTTGTGCACGATAACTTAATTCGTCAATTCCACTGTCTAAAGAACCTGTGGCTACTTCATGCAGCAGTGGTTTCCATAAATGTGTGTTGTTAGTATCGACTAAATGGATTTGCGCTTTGTTGCGACGACCTAGGGTGTCACCAAGTTTTGTTGCAAGCTCTAAGCCGCCTGCACCGCCACCTACAATAACGATCTTTTTCATGGGTAAGGAGTCCTAAAATATTTTCTAGAATTACCCTTCAGCCACCTAAGTGGTAAAAAGACCAATTTTAGAGATATCTTATGTTACGAATGCATGCCCGTAATTGTGAGCATTATATATAAAAGTATCAATATAACAGTCAGCAGATGTACTGAGTGGATTAAAAGCGTCTATTTAACTAATTCAAATACGATAATGACAGCAATAAAAATACCTAAACCCCTTACCCAAGCATTAACATTACGGTCTTCTAAGGGGGCTGGATGGTCAGACTGAACCATTTTTATCAATAGCTCGAAATCGGTTTGGTCTGTTAGGCCAATACAATATCTGTCTTCTGTCAGTAAAATTTTAATTAGGTGCTTGTCTTTATCAATAGATTGAAGCTGCACATCGATAATTTCGTTAGAGCCAATTCTAAACTCGTTACGCGGACTAAACGGCAGCCGATGACTCAAAAAACTAATACCATCTTGCTGTTTAACTTTCCAATTGCCACTGCCTAGGTGTCCAGAGTCAATGCGGATCATGAAATTACTCCAGTCATGAGGCCACCCCAATTAAAGCGAGGGTGCAGATTATAAAAAACAGTATAGAAGGGTAAAGTAATAGGGCCTGAATCGATTTATCTTTTTTCTTGTAAGCTAGGTGATATTTAAGCCAAGGCTCATTCGCAAATGGCCCTACACCTAGAATTATCATAAAGTTTATGCCGCACAAGACTAATACAACGCATGCAAATGCAATCATGTGGTTCCTTAGCGAATATTGGTTGGAATGCTAATGTTAACCTCGGCCCCCACAACTTTGTCATCTTTATCGGTATGAACCAAGCCATTAAAGCGAGTGCCTAGGCTAGGTGTATCTTTGATAAATAAGTTTGGCAACAGCGGATCGTTAGAGTTAGCAGCTTTAGAGCCGCTAATAGTCTCTTGCTGCACAGATTGAAAGCTAAGGTCAATTTCAGTGGTTGGCAGCAGTGCTTGAAGTTTAGCGTCTAACTGTTGCTGGTCCCTTTTAGTTTCTTCTGAGGCATCAGAGGAGCTAAAAAATGAGGATGCACTTTGGAATAGACTCGAAGTATTAGCATACCAATCTTCGATACAAATTTGGGTTTTTACATCACTTTGAAAAGTAAAATAGCTACCAGTTGCGATGATGCCTACAAGCATCAATGATATAAACGTTTTCAATAAAAACTCGACTAGGTGAAATTGGTGTAATTTTGATCATTATGAGTTTTGAGCGCCGCGGATTCAACTTAAATTTGTAAGTGACTTACAAGTTACTGCAAAATTAAGTCAAAACCCCCGTTATTCATAATGCCATTCACCCCTTAGGACAACCGAATTTGAATATTGTTCAATTTTCTCTGCACGCTAGTCCATGGCAGGCCCTTGTTTTATACCTAGAGCGGCTAAAATCTTAGCTAGAGGGCAAAATCCAGTAAAAGCTGTTTGAAAAAGATTTATGCCCACAAAAGCCGTCAGGCCTAACCAGTAAACATGATGCAGCTGGCTTAAAGTGATGCTAATTATTATCAAAGTACCCGCGATGGCAAAGACCAGTTGTTGAATATTCATAAACACCTCTCTAATATTAGTAAGCTCTTAATTTAGCCTTTTCTAATATATGTGTCCAGATCAATTTGGAATCTTATGCAAAAATAGAAAGCCCTAGCCTCGTCCATTAGCTTTAAACACGCTATACTCGCGGGTTTGTGACTCCAAATGCCCCACAAATTATTGAAATTTTAATAATGGGCATAACCCGCTAATGGACAGAGTATGAAAACGGCAGAAATTAGACAGGCATTTTTAGATTTTTTTGCGGCTAAACAGCACGCAATTGTAGACAGCAGTTCTTTGATTCCGGGTAATGATCCTACCTTAATGTTCACTAACGCCGGAATGAACCAATTTAAAGATGTATTTTTAGGTCAGGACAAACGCAATTACACCCGCGCAACCAGCAGTCAGCGTTGCGTGCGTGCCGGTGGTAAGCATAACGATTTAGAAAACGTAGGGTATACCGCTCGCCACCACACCTTTTTTGAAATGCTGGGTAACTTCAGCTTCGGTGACTACTTTAAAGAAGAAACCATTAAATTCGCATGGGAGTTTTTAACCAGCGAAACAGGCTTGAACCTGCCTAAAGAAAAATTATTGGTAACGGTTTA
>JAWUVO010000013.1:0-12041 GCA_034112325.1 Bermanella sp.
GTATCCACTGCTTGGCTTGGGCCATTTAAATTTAATACATAAGAAAGTCGATTCGCAGCAATACTGAATGCATTACCCGTAGCACTATAAGCATCAACACTATTTTGAGTTGTGCTTCTTAAGCGGTCATAATCATTATTACTTATTCCCACATACACACCAGCGTTCGAACCCGACAAACTAGAAGGGGCAATACATGCATTTTCTAACGCTTCCCAACAGGCTTCTAATAACAGGCGCTGTTGCGGGTCCATGGCCGCCGCTTCACGGGGAGAGATATTAAAGAACCCCGCATCAAATTCCCTAACCTTGCTAACAAATCCACCTCTTTTAATTTGCATTTTTCCAGCGACAGCAGGGTCTGGGTGATAATAATCACCTACATTCCAACGGGAGGCAGGAATTTCTTCTAAGCCCTCTTTATTAGATATGAGTAAATCCCAAAATTGCTCAGGGGTGCTCACATCACCCGGATAACGACAAGCCATACCGACAATGGCAATAGGCTCGTTGTTAATTGTGTCTTGAAAAAATGTTGTTTGTTGTGCTTTAGATTTAAGTTTTTTATTCGGTACTAAAAAATTCAGCAACTGCTCTATAGACGGATAGTCATAAAATAATCGAGGCTCGAGATTACGCCCCAATAAATCACTTACATCACCTGACATACCCACCAACGACTTTGAGTCTAAACCATAATCATTAAAAGGTCGGGCAACATCAATTTGATTGGCTGATAGACCAATCGCCGCTGAAACTAAATGGACTAAATACTGTTCTAGCTTATTTCTAACTTCACTATGCGACTCAGTTGGCTGACTTTTTATCGATATTAATTCTTCTTTTAATTCGTGTGTGTCTATTTCACACTCATCAGCTTCAGCTAAACTCTGCAATATCTTGTCTTGCGGAAACTGTGCCACTATTGCTAATTCTTTTTCTAGGTATTTATCTCGCATACCCCTACGACGAATCTTACCACTGGATGTTTTTAAAAAAGTACCTTGCTTTATTAATACAAAATCAAAAAGCTCAGCGCCAAATGCGTCTATAACATCTTTTCTTATACTAGTAACAAGCACGTTAAAATTTACATCTTTTACTGAAATGTCTTTTGCTAATTCTTGCACTATAACCAGCTGCTCACGACCATCGACTTCAACAGAAAAAGCCGCGCCACAACCACTTCTTAAAGACATTCGCCCATCTTGAATCACATCTTCTATATCTTGTGGATATAGGTTGCGACCGTCAATAATTACCACTTCTTTATGACGCCCAGTTACAAACAGTTCGCCGTCATTTAGAAAGCCCAAGTCACCCGTACGTAAAAACGGACCTTGGAGAGTATCAGCTGTATAAGCTTGAAAAATTTCTTTAGTGACCTCTGGTCTATTCCAATAACCCTGACAGACACTTTTTCCTTTTACCCAAATCTCGCCCACTTGATTGTCAGAACAGGTATTTAGTGTATTTGGATTTATTATCTGTAGCTCTTGATCAATGGCTTGGCCACAGCTAATTAACCAGCGCCCTTTAGGATTATTTTCATCAAGCTCTATGGCTTTATTAAGATGAAGTGCATCAGCATCTATATAGCGACTTACGTATTTTTTTGAGCCATTACTGGTAGTAACAATCAATGTAGACTCGGCTAAACCGTAAACAGGCCTGAATGCTTCTTTATTAAAACCACACACTTTAAATCGCTGATAAAATCGCTCTAAAGTCGCTGGACGAATCATTTCAGCGCCACTGTAAGCCAGATCCCAGCTTGACAAGTCTAGAGCTGCAAGGTCTTCATCTTTTATCTTACGCAGACAAAGCTCATAAGCAAAATTAGGCCCACCACTGGCAGTTGCTTTATATTTAGAAATAGCTTGGAGCCACCGTAATGGCTTTTGTAAAAAAGCGATAGGCGACATTAAAACCAACTTACGACCTATGTAAGGCACCAAAAGAATATTGCCAATCAAACCTAGGTCGTGATACTGCGGGCACCAGTTAACAAGTGAAATATCAGATCCATGGCCTAATCCTGAAACATTAATATGTTCGTTATGCAGTAAATTACCATGACTGACCATCACACCTTTTGGATCACCTGTTGACCCTGATGTATATTGTAAAAACATAACAGTATTCAGGTTTGAATCTGGCCAAACCCAATTTTCATCATTAGCATTTAATACTGTTTTGTTAGGCACAATATCTGTTGCAATACACGACACATTAGCAATTTTCTTGGTATTTTTAATCGCCATTTCAAGCATGGTAAAAGTTGATTGTGCGGTACAGACTAATGACGCACGGCAGTCTTGAACAATCTTGACAAACCGCGGCCAATCTTTTTGGTTTTGAGGAGGGAACACGGGTACTGCGATAACACCTGCATAAATACAAGCGGTAAAGGTGATAATAAATTCGACGCCTGGCTGATACACCAGTAACGCTCGGTCTCCTTCTTTAATATAAGATCTTATCTCAGCGGCTACAGTTAACGCCTGATGATGAAGCTCACCAAATGTGATTTTATTTTCTTTATTCTCACCATCTTCCAAAAAAATATAAGCTAGGTCCTCTGGCTGATTTTCTGCTCTATGGCGATAAATTTTCACATAACTGTCACAATCATCAGGTAAAGAAAACATAACTTAAGATATCCCTGTCTATAAGAAGTAGTGAATAAACTAACTAAATAATATTACTAAAAAAATCATCTATAATAAGAATGTACCTACAGAAATGAGTAGGCGATTTTTAATAGAGCATAGGCTCTAAACCTAAGCATAAGCATAAGCATAAGCACTTATCTAATAACCTACGCATGATGATTATTTATATAAATCTACAAAGTTTAGAGTGTTGACTCTAAATTTTTTAGGGGTTTTATATTATAGTCTGAGTGTTTGGGTAATAAATTATATTGGGCTTTTAGATGGTTGTTATTTTAAGCTGATGGATGCTAAAAAACTTGTAAGAAGGTATTATCATTCCCAGTATGAATGAATCTCATATAATATTTAGCTATAGATATTATTTTTTTGATTCATCATCTTCGATTTTGCTTTGAGTAATAAAAAGAGAGTGCCCAGCCATGAATCGCACTGCAAAAGACCATGCATCCTCAAAGCTTTTTTTGTGGGATAAAAGAACGCTATATATTGGCCCACTCAAAGAAGCTATATCTCTCTCTAATGGTGCAGCAACTCTAATAATTGCTCTAGATGGCGAGATGACAATCTCAAATAAAAAAGATGGAAGCCCAGCGATTATCTGTAGGAGCTTGTTAATTCCTCCTGGCGAACAAGTTACAATTGATCCTGGAAAAACCATTATTGCTAACTGCTACCTAGATGCTATGGGCGAAGATTTGCATTGCCTCTCTTCGCTAGTGAACCATAAATATGGTAAGGGTGGATATTGTCTTGACAATGAAAAGGAATTAATTAAAACAATACTGCCTATTTATGAAAATACTACTAGCTATAACGAAGCCTACGATGTGCTGGAGTCGTGCCTTAATTATTCAAGCCTATCAAAAAGTAAAGACAAATTTTCAGTACTAAAGAAAAAATATAAACGTGATAAAAGAGTCGAGAGGATTATTGAAATCATCAAAAGTCAAATTGATAATAATTTGAGCCTGCATGATTTATCAGAAGAGGTAGGATTATCTGCTCCAAGATTGATGCAAATATTTAAACAACAAACCGGAATACCAATACGCCGATACCGTCTATGGCACAGACTATACGTTACAGGAGAAAAGTTGAGTCAGGGCATGAGCTTAACACAGGCTGCATTAAGTTCTGGGTTTACCGATTCGGCGCATCTTTCTAATACATTTAAAGACATGCTGGGTATGTCACCCAGATCTATTCTAACTCAATCCCATGGATTGAAAATATTCATTAACAATAATCAGCTGCCCAATATTAATCGTTAATATTAGCTGATTCTAATCTGCAATTAACTATTTAAATTCAAGCTCATAGCACGCGGCACTAAGCGCAACTTTCTCAGACTCTAAGTTCATTACTGTCATAGCATGGGTATCTAAATAATCGTCAGGAAACTCTAGCTCTAAACTAAACTTAGACGCCTTAATCTTAGGTTCTACCACAACTTCTGCATCTCGACCCTGATGAAACAAAATCGCTAAGCGCAAAATAATAATTAATCTTGAAACACTGAGCCTAACAGCTTTAGATAAATCAACTGATTCTGAAATCACCGCCTTTTTCCGCTGATGACGCACCATCAAACTCAGCGTTTCTTGAATCTGCTTGCTAAAGCCAGGCATATCACAATGCTGAATTAAATATCCACCGTGCTTATTTGACTGGGTATGGGCAATAGACAAACCAACTTCGTGCAAATCGGCTGCCCAGCGGAGCCAGTCTTCAAATTCAGGTTCGTCCAAGCCCCATTTTTCAGCTACTTGCTGATAAAGGCTGATTGCAGTATTTTTTACATTCATTGCATGAGCCGTATCGACAACAAAACGAGATTGCATATTTTTAACTGTTTTTTCTCTAACGTCTTCATGCTGCCCACGACCAATTAAATCGTGTATGGCACCCTCTCTTAAGGCGCCATCGCTATAGCTCATGGTATCAATTTTAAGTTCTTTGAATATTGCAATTAATATGGCCACGCCGGCGGGTAATACCTGCAGGCGCTGATCTTTCACACCTTGTAGAACTAGCTTATCGATGTGTCCTGCTTCAATGATCATTTTCTTTAATCGACTTAAGCCAATAGAGTCTATACCTAAGTCGCTAAGACCATAATTTTGAAGGACTCTTGAAACAGCTCGGTTGGTACCCGAACTGCCCACAGTATTTTCCCAACCGATAAATGAATAGCGACCTTTAATAAGCTGAAGTTCTTTGCGGGCGGCTGCCACAGCACGATTAAAGTTTGCTTCAGATAATTGGCCATCTGCAAAGTAGCGATCGTTATAGCTAACACAGCCCATATTAAGACTTTGCAGAACCTTGGGGACAAAACGCTCGCCTATTACAAATTCAGTACTGCCGCCACCAATATCAATAACCAGTCGCTTACCATCATCGTCGGCCAATGTGTGCGCAACGCCAAGATACACCAAGCGTGCTTCTTCAATACCGCTGATTACCTCTATAGGAAAACCCAGTACTTCATTGGCCTTTTGAATGAATTGGCGCCTATTTTTTGCAACTCGTAATGTATTAGTTGCTAACGCCGTGACTTGGTATCGGTGCAAGCCACGAATGGGCTCGGCAAATCGCTTAAGGCAATCTAAAGCACGCAGCTCTGCCTCTTCAGAAATCCCCGTTTCAGCGGTTAGACCAGCAGCAAGCTGAACCTTTTCGCCTCGTTGATCTATAATTTGAATTTGGCCATTAATCAATCTAGCAATCACCATGTGAAAGCTATTTGATCCTAAATCGATGGCCGCCAGCATATGTTGGCTCTGAACACTTTGTTCCATAAATCATCTTTTGCTAAAACAAGCTTTCGGCTATTGTCCATGCTATGAAGTAATTTGCCAGTAAAACCCCCTTTAAATAACATATAGCGCCCATATATAGTTGGGTATATGAAATTTAACGGGGTAAAATTTCATTCACTTGACTGTTTCTTGTACGTTTTGTGTAATTGACCCAAATTTTTCAAGTGATATGATGACCCCAATTAAAGTCCAAGCTGCAATGCCAGCCTTATTTTACCGAGTAGCAAATAATGAGCGACAATATCCTTACACTTACAGACGATTCTTTTGATGCAGATGTTTTGCAATCTGACACACCTGTACTGGTTGATTACTGGGCTGAATGGTGTGGTCCTTGTAAAATGATTGCACCTGTTTTAGAAGAAATTGCTGATGAATACGCTGGCAAACTTAAAATAGCCAAGCTTAACATCGATCAAAATGAAGCAACTGCACCTAAATATGGTGTACGCGGAATCCCTACGCTAATGATCTTTAAAGGCGGAAACGTTGAAGGCACTAAGGTTGGCGCGTTGTCTAAATCTCAGTTAACTGCGTTCATCGACAGTACTATTTAAAGTTAATAGGCCCTAAATTTAGAGCCAACTTTAGTAGTCTTGTATAATAGCCAACCCATATATTCAAAGGGTTGGTTGTTTAAAACTTTGAAAAACCCATAAACTTTTGTACAATTTGTGGACGGTTAAAATAAAAGGGTCTATAGTAACTTTATCACTTGCGCAGTACTGTAGTGTTATCAGCAGGCAAGTTAACTATAAAATAGTAAATACCCAACTCGAATTACTCAATAGAAAACCCCCACTAATTCCTTCAATCAAATTATCTAACTGACTCTATGAATCTCTCAGAATTAAAGAAAAAATCTGTACCAGAATTGCTTGAAATCGCTGAAGGCATGGGCATGGAAAATGTCAGCCGTTCACGTAAACAAGACCTAATTTTCTCTATCCTTAAACGTCACGCCAAAGGCGGCGAAGACATTTATGGCGATGGTGTGCTAGAAATACTGCAAGATGGCTTTGGCTTTTTGCGCTCTTCAGAAGGCTCTTACCTAGCGGGACCAGACGACATATACGTCAGCCCAAGCCAGATTCGCCGCTTTAATATGCGTAAAGGCGACTTTGTATCAGGTAAAATCCGCCCGCCAAAGGACAGTGAACGTTATTTTGCACTGTTAAAAGTTAATGAGTTAAATGGCGAAGCCCCAGAAAAATCTAAAAGCAAAATCTTATTCGAAAACCTTACCCCTCTATTCCCTACCGATCGTTTTATATTAGAAAACGGTAACGGCTCTACAGAAGATGTAAGTAACCGTGTTATCGACCTTATTGCCCCAATTGGTAAAGGTCAGCGTGGTCTGATTGTTGCGCCGCCAAAAGCCGGTAAAACAATGCTATTACAAAGTATCGCACAGTCTATTACGCGTAATGATCCAAACTGTGACTTAATCGTATTACTAATTGATGAACGCCCAGAAGAAGTAACCGAAATGAAGCGCAGTGTGCGCGGCGAAGTGGTTGCATCTACTTTTGATGAGCCACCAGCTCGTCACGTACAAGTAGCTGAAATGGTAATTGAAAAAGCCAAGCGTTTAGTAGAACACAAACGCGATGTAGTAATACTTTTAGACTCGGTTACTCGTCTAGCTCGTGCATACAACACCGTTATTCCATCATCGGGTAAAGTACTTACCGGTGGTGTTGATGCTCATGCTCTAGAAAAGCCAAAACGTTTCTTTGGTGCGGCACGTAACGTTGAAGAAGGTGGTAGCTTAACCATTATTGCAACAGCACTAGTCGATACTGGCTCTAAAATGGACGAAGTTATTTACGAAGAATTTAAAGGTACAGGTAACCAAGAGTTACACCTTGATCGTAAAGCGGCTGAAAAACGTATTTACCCTGCTATTAATATTCGTAAATCAGGTACTCGTCGTGAAGACCAAATGATGCCAGAAGCAGAGCTTCAGCGTTTATGGATTTTGCGTAGAATCATTGCTGAAATGGAAGATTTAAGTGCCATTGAATTCATGATCGATCGCCTAAAGCAGACCAGAACCAACGAAGAGTTTTTCCTTACAATGAAGGGATAATTTCTAACAAGTTTTAATATGAACCCACAGAAAGCAGTCTTTGACTGCTTTTCTTGTATTAGAAAGATAAAAATACCTTATGAAGTACAAGGATTTGCGCGATTTTATCGCTCAGTTAGAAAAACAGGGCGAGCTAATTCGTATTACTCACCCAGTTAACCCAAAACTTGAAATGACTGAGATAAGCGACCGTACCCTGCGTGCTGGTGGCCCCGCTTTATTGTTTGAAAACCCTATTGGCTTCGACATGCCTGTACTGACAAACTTGTTTGGTACGCCCAAGCGAGTAGCCTTAGGTATGGGAGAGACATCGGTGCACGCACTGCGTGAGGTAGGCGAATTATTAGCGTATTTAAAAGAGCCAGAACCGCCTAAAGGTCTAAAAGACGCTTGGGAAAAGCTGCCTATATTTAAAAAAGTTTTAAGTATGAGCCCTAAAGTGGTTAGAAAAGCCCCTTGCCAAGATATTGTAATTGAAGGTGACGACGTTGACCTTTCTACTATTCCAGTGCAAACCTGTTGGCCCGGAGATGCTGGTCCGTTAATCACCTGGCCGTTAGTCATCACTAAAGGTCCCAACAAAGACCGTCAAAATCTAGGGATTTATCGTCAACAAGTGATCGGTAAAAACCGCATAATTATGCGTTGGTTAAGTCACCGTGGTGGCGCGTTAGATTTTCGTGAGTTTCAACAACAAAACCCAGGTAAACCTTACCCAGTAGCGGTTGCATTGGGCGCTGACCCAGCCACTATTTTAGGCGCGGTTACACCTGTTCCAGACGCCCTATCTGAATATGCATTTGCGGGTTTATTACGCGGAGGCAGAACCGAATTGGTTAAATGCATTGGTAACGATCTGCAAGTACCTGCTAGTGCCGAGATTGTTTTAGAAGGATTCCTTTATCCTGACGACATGGCTGACGAAGGGCCGTTTGGTGATCACACAGGTTACTATAACGAAGTAGACCAATTTCCAGTAATGACAGTTGAGCGTATTACTCATCGTAAAGACCCTATCTATCACAGCACTTATACAGGCCGTCCACCCGATGAACCTGCTATTTTGGGTCTGGCTTTAAACGAAGTATTTGTACCTATTTTACGTAAGCAATTTCCAGAAATTACCGACTTTTACTTACCGCCCGAAGGCTGTAGTTATCGTATGGCGATTGTTACAATCAAAAAACAATACCCTGGTCACGCCAAGCGAGTAATGATGGGAGTTTGGTCTTTCTTACGTCAGTTTATGTATACCAAATTTGTAATTGTGACTGATGACGATGTCAATGCGCGTGATTGGAATGACGTTATTTGGGCCATTACTACCCGTATGGATCCAGTAAGAGATACCACCCTAATTGAAAATACACCCATCGATTACCTAGATTTTGCCTCTCCTGTTTCAGGACTTGGTAGCAAAATGGGGATGGATGCCACCAACAAATGGCCGGGAGAAACCGACCGTGAGTGGGGCACTACCATTGAAATGAACGCGGAAACAAAAGACAAAATTGACGATATTTGGGATCAACTAGGTATTCCAGTTAATGTTAAAACACCTAATGAACGCCATTAATTGGTGCTACAGTTAACATGAAGCACCGTATAACTATTCAGCCAAAAGGCCTTGTGTTTGAAGCTGATGAAAACGAAACCATTTTAGATGCAGCGGCTAATGCCGGCATTAAAATGCTTAAAAGCTGTGATAACGGTATTTGTGAAGTGTGCCGAGCAACCCTTTTGGCCGGTGTAATTGATACACCCGAAGGTCGCTTAACCGCTGAAGATACCCATGTAAACCCTATATTGCCCTGCGTGAGCAAGGCGAACAGTGAGTTAATATTGCAGCAAAAGAAGGTGTTAGCACCAGGAGAATTACCCATTCAACATATTGCATGTCAGATAACCGATGTAACAGAAAGCTCAGGCGGCGTGTACATTATTAAGTTGTTAGCCCCTGCTGGAAAAATTCCTACCTTTCACGCTGGGCAATATCTAGAACTTTTAATTGATGACAACCAACTGCCATTTACCATTGCCTGCGCACCTGGCCAAAGAGAGCTGGAGCTGCACCTTGGTGTATTTAGCGACAATAAATCAAGCCAAAATACACTAGCTTACCTACAAAACAATGCAACCGTTAGAGTTCGTCTGTCGCAGGGTGAGGTTTGGGTTAGGCCTAATAAAGCGGAAAACAATTTACGCGACCCGTTGATTTTTATTGTAGCGGGAACAGGCTTTGCTCAAGCTAAAGCGATGATAGAAGAGCAACTGAAGCATCAGCACAGCGCCATGTATTTATACTGGATTAATCGCGATGGCGATGGCTTTTACTCTGAATTAGCGCAACAGTGGGCCGACGAAAATAAAATTCATTACCTACCCATGACACCCGAAGCGCCTGAGTGTGAATATTTTAGCGAAAAAATGGTAGAAGAATTAATTGCAGAACAATTTCCAGACACGTCGTCACTGCAAATTGTTACATGCGGCGGCCCAGGGTTTGTATATAGCGTACTTAATGGACTAGAAAGCAAAGGCATTACCCAATCACAAACCATGAGCGATGTTTACGCTTACATGCCTAGGCCTAAAAAGTAATTTTTAATAATAAATAAAAAGCCGAGCTATTTGCTCGGCTTTTTAATGCTTAAATATTTATTCTAAATACAATATTACTGACAACATTACTAACAACATAAATAATAATATTAGTCGTATTTTAAGGCTGCTTTGCCATTATATCGAACAGCTTATTTGGCCATATTCGTTTTATCTTCAGCGCAAATAACGACAGACCTTCACCTACGGCAATCTCACGTACACCTTTATTCATATTAGTGACAATCACTTTAGCGCATTTATTTACGTCCATTCCATTTTCAATATTCAGGTCTTCGCCGCTAAACTTACCACCACCTTCAACCACAGCATTGCGTGCAATGTCGGTTTTAATAAACCCCGGGGTAATGGTACTTACCTGAATACCGTACTCTTTAACCTCGGCTCTTAATGCATCAAAAAAGCCCATAACCGCATGTTTAGCCGCGCAATAACCGGTACGCCACTTCACCCCAACCTTGCCAGCAACACTAGAGGTAACGGCTATATGGCCACTTTTTTGTTTTACCATAGTGGGCAACACAGCTTTTGTAAGTGCTATTTGCCCCAGTACATCTACATCTAATAATGTTTTATACACCTGTAATTCGGTGTCTAGGCATTTAGAGCGCTGAGAGATGCCGGCATTATTAATCAGTACGTCAATGCTCCCAAACTTATCTAATACGGCTTCAACTTTTTCGGCCATTGTGTCGTGCTCTGTCACGTCTAGTGGCAATACCAATACATGATCAGGTAAAGCTCCCATATCGACACAAGCTTGCTTTACACGCTCTAGCTCGGCTTCACGTCTAGCCGACAACACCAACTTTTTACCTTGGCTAGCATACTGCTTTGCAATGGCCTCACCAATACCTGCTGATGCGCCTGTAATCCAAACTACTGACATATTAAACCTCTAATGTTGTTATATTTATTATTGATAAAAGTCGATACTGCAGACACAAAAAACCCCAGCATGCTGGGGTTTAAATTTCTAAGATTGCATTCTAAGAATTATTTCATCATATACTTAATAGCATTGCTAATTTCTTTATCAGAGCAATCGCCACATGTGCCTTTAGCAGGCATTAGGTTGATACCACTAATAGCGTTAGCCAATGTTTTATCAAAACCTTTAACCATACGGGCCTCCCAAGCAACAGCATCACCTGTTTTTGGTGCACCCATTACGCCAGAACCATGGCAAGCAGTACAGTAAGTACCATACACATCTGAACCAGAGCGAGGACCGCTAGAAGCAGAAGCAACGCCAGCCGCTGCAGCACAATCGGTACCAGTGACACAAACTGAGCCCATTGGAGCAAGACGTTGGGCAATATCGTCGGCTGAAGCATTTGCTAACTGGGTCATGGCTGTTAGTGCCAATACTAAAATAGTAGTAGTAAGCTTAATCACGGTCATCCTCTCTTTTGGGACTTAATATTAGAATCGGCCCGATTATACCCACAAAATCAGTGGTCTAGAATCGAAAGTCACTCTTTTTTTCAAAATGAAATACTTATATAGAAATACGTCTTGTAAAAGCTCATAAGCAATTCGCCTTACAACAGTTATTTTAGCCCAAGATCGAGCAAAAAACAGGGCTATTTGTCGGCTTGGTACTAAATGAAATACCACTAGTTAATATTACGTAAGCTTTTAGTATTCAGTTCATATTATCACTTGAAAGCAATTTTTACTGGTGACACGCTCTAGTTAAGATATAATAGCGTTAACAACGAGTGCTAAATGCATTTGGCGTTATATACCGCCCTTAGCTCAGTTGGATAGAGTGTCGGCTTCCGAAGCCGAAAGTCACAGGTTCGATTCCTGTAGGGCGGACCA
>JAWUVO010000014.1:0-57338 GCA_034112325.1 Bermanella sp.
CGCCAGGGTCGATAGTAGAAGCCGCCATGGACTCTAGTTCTTGACACGTCATATGACCCGTCGTGTCTTGAGAACCTACAATGTTTACTTTAACGCGAACGTCAGAACCAGTATGTAAAGGAGTAGCAGATGCTACACCTACTGCGTTACGGTTGAAGATTTTTTCAACAGCAGTCAGGCCTTGGCCTTCAACAGAGATTTCTTTAGAAGGAGCGAATACAGAAGGTGCCTCTACTCCTAAGGTCTCAGCTGCAAAAGTCTGTAGTTTCTTACCGAAAGTCAGAGCGTAAGAACCGCCAGCTTTCATGAATTCAACTTTCTGTGGAGAGAACGCATCGGAAACATCAACAAGCTCTTTGTCGCCGTTGAAAAGTTTCTTAGATTTAGTATCGATAGTAAGAACTGTACCAGTAGCTACTGAGTAAGCTTCTTCTAGTACGTTGTCGCCGTTTGCATCTTTAACTTCGTTACCGTTAGCGTCTACTTTCTTAACCCAGTTTTTAAGGTCAAGACCGATACCGCCGGTTACACCAACAGTCGTCAAGAAGATTGGAGCGATACCGTTAGTACCGGCAACAACAGGCGCCATGTTAACAAAAGGAATGTATGGGCTAGCTTTTTCACCTGCCCAAAGCGCCACGTTGTTTACGCCAGACATACGAGATGAGCCTACGCCCATGGTGCCTTTTTCAGCGATCAACATAACTTTAGCGTTAGGATACTTTTTACCTAATGCAACAATTTCTTGCTGAGCTTCAGGAGTGATCATGCATTGGCCGTGAAGCTCACGGTCAGAGCGAGAGTGTGCTTGGTTACCTGGAGAAAGAAGGTCGGTAGATATATCACCTTCAGCAGCAACGTAAGTAACAACGTCAATTTTTGCTGGAATTTCAGGAAGCTTGGTGAAGAATTCAGCTTTTGCATAGCTTTCTAAAATGTCTTTAGCATTGGCATTGCCTGCTTTAAGCGCATCAACAAGGCGTGAAGTATCGGCTTCGTATAAAAATACTTGAGTCTTAAGAACTTCAGCAGCGGCTTTAGCAGATGCATCATCAGACAGAGCGATGTCTAAAAGAACAGCAACAGATGGGCCGCCTTTCATGTGAGAAAGAAGTTCGATAGCAAATTCAGGAGTGATCTCTGCAACTGTCTCTTGACCAAGTACGATCTCTTTCAAGAACGCCGCTTTAACGCCTGCTGCGCTAGTGGTACCAGGAATTGTGTTGTAGATGAAGAAGTTAAGAGAATCTTCACGGTGCTCATTACCAGTATCTTTAATCTGAGCGATGATTTCAGCTAACAAGTCAGCAGCATCAATAGGTTTTGGGTTTAAGCCAAGGTCGTTTTTACGAACCTCAATTTCTTCTAGGTATTCTGAATACAAGCTCATACGAATCTCTCACTCAATGTTTTAGTAATATTATCCAAAAGCCCCTTGCTCTCTTATATAGATTACAAGGGTCTTTATCTGCGCTGATAAAGGCACAGCCTTCCAACAGATTAATGAGAACTTCCTCATCATCTATTGGTGTGTAATTAACTCACTCAACAGTTTGGTCTGCTTAATAAAAGGCTTAAAGTCTTTTAACGCATTTTCTCCCTTGTTGAGCTAACCCGTGACACTTACTAAATACCCTTTGAAAAGGGCATATGCCATGCGGGTTGACCATGAACCAAAAGGGTTACACAGTCAGGTAAAAATAGCGGGTAAATTATAAGGTAATTCCACTTATAAATTAAGATAAGCCTAGACCCTTTTGGCCATAAATGTGGGGAATATTGCTTATACTGGGTATTCATTGAACTTATACTGGTGGTTTTGTGTGCAGGTAGTCGGTGATTAGCAAAAAAGGTCTAAAATAGGGCGTTTACAGTTCGTCTTTTTATTAAAAGAGCCCTTCTTATTCGCGAATGTGGGTATCCACAATAAGAAAGGCAGTTTTAGGCGTCATGGGTTAACTCGGTTAGATTTGTATTTTACCAGCCAATTATTTTAAGCACTAACCATAACGTCAAGCTTAATAAAAGTAACACTCCCACAAGGAAAAGTTTAAAACGATAAGGCACGTAGTTAGAGGTCACATGAACATATGCGTGCATGTAACGGGTTAATACATACAAGCTCATGATTGACAGCAAAATACTGTCTACATTATTTGTAAGATAAAAAATAATACTAATGATGTAAAAAATAACCGGAGACTCAAATTGATTATTCAAGTTGTTTATTACTTTCATTACAGGCTCTGGCCATGCGTTTGCATTTAAGGCTGCATCTTTTCTGTCAACACTGCCAGCTTTAACGGCTCTGCTTTTGACAATCCCTAAATATATATAGAGCATAAAAATAAGAATTACATGAGCCAAAACGGGTAGGAATATTAAATCATTATTCATCACGAGCACCTTATAATTTGATTTTTACTGTTATTGGTTGATAAATTATCTTATATTGACACTGTCAATATGTATAGACGATTTAAGCAGACAATATGGGCAGTGTCAATATGACTAAAGCATCTCAGTATCATCATGGGAATTTGCGACAGCAAATCCTTCAAACGGCCTTTAAACTTCTAGATGAGGGGGGGATTGATGCTGTGGGTGTTAGAAAAATTGCACGCCAGCTTGAAGTGGCGCACTCTGCTCCTGCCAATCACTTTAAAAATAAACAAGCGTTATTAGTGGCCTTAGCTATCGAATCTTTTGGTGATTTATATTCAAAAATTGTAATAGCAAGTTCGAAACAAACAGATGACCTTAGATCGGCTATTCATTCATTTAGCAACACCATATTAGAATTTGGACTTAAATACCCAAACCGCTATAAACTTTTGTGGCGAAGAGAATATACCGACGAGCAAAATGGTGAGCCAGGTATCGTGATGGAAAATATTTATACACAACTCACCACCATACTGAGTGAGCCGGCCAAAAAAAAACAAGTAGATGTTGAATCTCAGGCCATTGCACTTTGGTCGTTAATACATGGTTATGTATTGTTGCGTTTGGATGAAAACCTAAAGGACGGATACGATGAGGTCACTGGCATTAAAAGGCAAATAGCCATTATTGATGTTCTTATTGATGGGGTAGTTTAATAGGATAGTTTAATAGGATAGTTCAATAGAATAGTTTAATTCGCAAGCACACCAATATTAACAACAGGAATGCAAAGTATTTTGTCAGAACTAATGCACAGTAAAACCAAAACTAGTTTCTATCGGCGAGTGTATGTGGCCCATTTAATAAATTCTGGGACCAATACCGTACCGTTAATCTGTGAGCATACAGGTATGCATAGAAGAACGGCTCAAGACACCATACTTGCGCTTAATGAGCTTGCTATTGTTTGTCAGTTTATGGGTGAGAAGCGCAATGGGCATTATGAAATTGTCGATTGGGGCCCAATCAGGAAAGACTGGGTTAAGAAGAATTTAAAGGATGTTTTGGACGTGTTAAGTTTGTGAGTAGTCTTGTATGCCTATTGAATGTTCATATTTGTAATGATATGTTCATATATGGACATAGCATGCGCGTATTAATATGTGTATTGCACCGGCTTCATGGGGGACTATATGAATATTCTAGCCGACCTAAATATAGACCGAGCCAGGCTTGGTTTAGTTTCGATTAAGCTTTTTTTTAAAATCTGCGATCAATGGCAGCTTAACGACAATCAGTGCATGACATTAGCGGGGGTTACTTCAAGAACAACCCTGCATACATGGAAAAAAAAGCTTGAACAGGGAAAGTCACTTACTTTGGCCCCTGATACATTAGAGCGCTTATCTTACGTGGCTGGTATTTACAAAGGTGTTCAATTGTTGTTTTCAGATAAAACCTTATGGAAAGATTGGGTTAAGCAACCTAATTCTGACTTTAATGGTCAGTCTGCTTTAGAGCGAATGCTGGTGGGTCGAGTAGTCGATTTGGCCGATGTTAGGCGCTATATAGACAGCTGGCGGGGCGAGCATTTTGCATGATCATCCTAAAAGCCAAGTAACAAGTAAAACTTTTCGTATTATCCCCAGCCACTTCCCTCCTATTGGTTTGTTTGAAGATTTATTAGACCCTGAAGATCTAGACATGGCATATCTCTTAGAGTCTTTTACTAACGATCGACTTGCAGATCAGGCAGGAAAAATTCGTTTAGTACCTAACGACCAGCGCGTGGTGGGGCCGGGCACAACGGCTATTATGGCCGCGTTCACACACACAGGTATCGCCAGTCGATTTACCGACGGTCGTTTTGGTGTGTATTACGCTGGTTTGTCAGTAGAAACAGCCTTGGCTGAATCGATACACAGCCGTACTCGCTTTCTTACAAACAGTAATACCCCTGCAACTCGTTTAACAATGCGTTGCTACACATGTAAAATTAATTCAGAACTAGTTGATGTTCGAGCCGATAAAAAATGTCACTTAGAAGACTGGAGTAGCACTCAAGTTTTAGCAGCCCAGTTAAGAAAGCAGGGTGAAAATGGTTTGCTATATCACTCAGTGAGACATAAAGGCGGTACTAATATTGCCATCTTTAAACCCAATCAATTAACCCCTCCAGCTAACCAATCTGGTCACTACGAATTTATTTGGGACGGAACTAAAATTACCAATGTTTTCAAGTTAACCAGTGTAAATATAGAAGCCTAATTGTCTGCGTACTTTTTATACAGTCGTAGGTTCTCTTTTTTCCTGACGGTCATAATTTTCCTTTTTTTGGGCACTTATGCTCTTTGTTATAGTAACTATAAACAATAGTGATATACCCCTTAATCCCTTGTAAATAAAGGGCTTCAGTACTTTTTGTAACTTCATGCCTCAGTTGTTTTAATTATCAATATTGTGATCTTCTTTAAACGACTGTATAAAACCTGAGTTTTAATTCATTCGGTAGATTTAAACAGCCAAAAGCTGCTACCGATAGGCGCTGATCGGCGCCATTTGGATCCAGATTTTTACCTACAGGCGAAATCTATTATGACGACTAAAAAGATTGATGTGCTGCTAGTTGGCGGCGGTGTTATGAGTGCGACTCTTGGCACTTTACTAAATAAATTAGACCCTTCATTGCGTTTGGCTATGGTCGAACGCTTAGATCGTGTTGCCCATGAAAGCACCGACGGCTGGAATAATGCGGGTACCGGGCATGCTGGATATTGTGAGCTTAACTATACGCCACAGAATGCCCAAGGCGACGTAGAAATAGATCGCGCGTTTACTATTAATGCCAATTTTGAAGTTTCTTTACAGCTGTGGACCGCATTGGTTGGCAGTGGCGATTTACCTGCGCCTCATAATTTTATAAACGCTACTCCTCACATAAGTTTTGTATGGGGTGAAAACAACGTTGAATTTTTACGTAAACGTTGGGAAAAGATGTCGGAGCACCATCTATTTGCCGGTATGGAATACAGCGAAGACCACGAAACTCTTCGTCAGTGGATGCCCCTAGTAATGGAAGGTCGCGACACAGCTGACAAAATAGCCGCAACTCGCATTCCATTTGGTAGTGATGTGGACTTTGGTTCTCTAACCCGAAATTTAGTTACATCGTTAGAAAAACATGAAGAGTTCGAGCTGTTATTAAGCCAAGAAGTTTCTGAGCTAAAAAAACAGAGTGACGGAAGCTGGAATGTAAATCTAAAGAATCGAGTAACAGGCGAAACACAAACTATTAACGCCGGATTTGTATTTTTAGGGGCGGGTGGTGGTGCACTGCCGCTGCTGCAAAAATCTGACATCGAAGAAAGTGAAGGCTACGGCGGCTTCCCTGTTTCTGGCCAGTGGCTAGTTTGCCAAGACGAAGACGTTATTAAACAGCATCATGCCAAGGTTTATGGAAAAGCCGCCATTGGTGCGCCACCAATGTCAGTTCCGCATTTAGACACTCGCATTATTAATGGTAAACCAGCTTTACTGTTTGGTCCTTATGCAGGTTTTACTACTAAATTTTTAAAAGCCGGTTCTAAGCTCGATTTATTTAAGTCGGTGCGCGGCGGAAACTTGTTACCCATGATGAATGTGGGTATGAAAAATATGGAGCTAACCAAATATCTAATCAGTGAAGTTATGCAGTCTCACGAAGACCGCATGAGCTCTTTACGAGAATATTTCCCCAATGCCAGTTCAGAAAAATGGACATTAGCCAGTGCCGGACAGCGCGTTCAAATTATCAAAAAAGATGGTGCAAACGGCGGTAAGTTAGAGTTTGGCACCGAACTAGTAGCGGCAAAAGATGGTTCGTTGGCGGCCTTACTTGGTGCGTCACCGGGTGCTTCTGTTGCGGCACAAGCTATGATCGAAGTAATTGAACGCTGTATGGCCGAGCGCCTGAGTAATGATTGGCAAACCCGTTTAAAGCAATGGGTTCCTTCTTATGGTGAATCTTTGATTGAAAATAGCGAGCTGCTTATTAGCACTCGAGAAAATACTTTACGTGTCCTTGGTTTAACCAAGGCATAACAACTAATCAATTTATATATTAATTTTAAAATTTAATTTCAGGAGCATTCACTATGTTAATCGGAATACCTAAGGAAATATATCCTGGGGAAAACCGCGTTGCATTAATTCCATCGGGTATCGATGTATTATTGACAGCAGGTTTCGAAGTCGTAATTGAAGAAGGCGCAGGTGATAAGTCTCACTATGACGACGATGCATATCGTGCCTGCGGTGCAAGTATTGCTCCCAGTGCAGAATCTTTATATCAGCAAGCAGATATAGTATTAAAAGTACGTCAGCCACTAGAGCAAGAAGTATCTCTTCTTAAAGAAGACAGCACTTTAATTTGTTTACTAGACGCATGGTTTAACCTGCCATTAGTAAAGCAGCTTGCCGAGCGCAAGGTTCGTTCATTTGCACTAGAATTTATTCCTCGTACTACTCGTGCACAAAGTATGGACGTATTAAGTTCTATGGGTGCAATAAGTGGTTACCGTTCTGTACTGTCTGGGGCTATGGAATTACCACAGTACTTCCCAATGCTAATGACTGCTGCGGGTACTATTCACCCAGCTAAAGTATTTATAGTGGGTGCAGGTGTTGCTGGTCTAATGGCTATTTCAACGGCTCGCCGATTAGGTGGTGTTGTCGAAGCTTACGATACCCGCGTAGAAGTACGCGAACAGGTTGAATCTTTAGGCGCTAAATTTGTTGAGTTTGATTTGCCGCAAGAAGAAGGCACATCAGCTGGCGGTTACGCCACCGAAAAGTCAGAAGAGTTTTACACAAAACAGCGTGAACAAATGCAAGCAAAAGTGGCACAGGCCGATCTTGTAATCACTACGGCTGCTATTCCAGGTAAAATGTCGCCGCGTTTAATTACCAAAGACATGCTGCATTATATGAAAAAAGGCTCTGTGATTGTTGACCTTGCCGCCGAACGTGGCGGTAATGTCGAAGGCACTATTGCCGGGCATAAAGCCTATATTGATGGCGTAACTATTATTGGTTATACCGATCACCCGGGTCGTGTGCCAGTTCATGCTTCGCAGTTATTAACTAAAAACATCACAACTTTCTTATTGAATATGGCAGCCGACGGTCAGCTAAATATTAATATGGAAGACGATATTGTTGCCGCGACATTAGTCACAGAAGCGGGCGAGATTAAACACCAAGGGCTAAAAGCTCAGGCAGAGAAGGAATAACGATTATGGAAATGTTTATCATGTCCCTTACCATTTTTGTACTAGCAATTTTTGTTGGTGTAGAAGTGATTAACAAAGTACCGCCTACATTACACACACCGTTAATGAGTGGCACCAATGCTATTTCTGGCATTGTAGTAGTGGGTGCCATTTTGAGTTCTGGCGGCAGCGAACACACCACTGTGCTTTCAACAGTACTGGGTGTTATTGCCATTGCATTAGCAACCACCAATATTGTGGCGGGTTATATGGTTACCGACCGTATGCTTAACATGTTTAAAAAGAAATAGGGCAGTAGACTAATGGACGTATTAATTAATCTAGGTTACCTAGTTGCCGCGGTATTATTTATCCTTGGCGTAAAAGGCTTAACCTCTCCAAAAACAGCGGTAGCCGGCAATAGAATGTCAGCTTCAGCTATGTTAATTGCAGTAATTGCTGCATTACTTGACAGTAACGTAATTACTTATGAATACATTATTCTAGGTGTTTTAATTGGTGGTGCTATTGGCGCATTTGTTGCCAAAAAAGTAGCTATGACCGACATGCCAGAAATGGTTGCGACACTTAACGGTGTTGGTGGTGGGGCGTCTTTATTAGTGGCCGCCGCTAACTATTTAGAAAGCCAAAAGCTGGCTGAGATGGGCAAGTTTGCCGTGACATACGATTGGTCAGTTGCGGTTATTCTTTCTATCTTAATTGGTGCAGTAACATTAACTGGTTCATTTGTAGCGGTTGGTAAACTGAAAGGAAAGATTGGCGATTCTAATAAAGTAAGTTTGTACAAGTGGATTGTTAAGCTGTGCTTTTTAACCTTGATTGCTGGTGCAGTTTATTTTGCTGCGTTTAGCCAATTAAATTCTGATGTATTAATCTTAAGCTTAATTGTAGTTTGCTTGATCTTAGGTGTGTGTTTGGTTATGCCAATTGGCGGTGCCGACATGCCTGTAGTGGTTTCATTATTAAACTCTTACTCAGGTTTAGCCGGTGCGGCGGCTGGATTTGTATTAGGCAATAACGGTTTGATTATAGTTGGTTCACTTGTTGGTGCGTCGGGCATTATCTTAACTAGCATAATGTGCAAGGCCATGAACCGTTCATTAACTAACGTGTTATTTGGTGGTTCTATGTCTGCTCAAAGTGGCGTGACTAAATCTGAAAACGATGCGTTTTACGAAGGTAAAGTTAAGTTCTCAAACCCAGAAGAGCTTGCGATGTTATTAGAAAATGCACAAAAAGTAGTATTTGTGCCAGGCTATGGTTTAGCTGTAGCACAAGCTCAACACGCTACACGCGAGCTTGCTAACATGCTTGAAGCTAATGGCGCAGAAGTTAAGTACGCAATACATCCAGTCGCTGGACGTATGCCGGGTCACATGAACGTACTATTGGCTGAAGCCGAAGTGCCTTACGATCAGTTAGTTGACATGGACACCATTAACCCTGAGTTTTCTCAAACCGATGTGGCCATAGTATTAGGCGCAAACGACGTGGTTAACCCGGGTGCAGCACAGGATCCTGACTCACCAATTTTTGGTATGCCAATTCTTAACGTACACAATGCAAAAACGGTTGTTGTGGTTAAGCGTGGTTTGTCACCAGGTTTTGCTGGTATTCCAAATGAGTTATTCATTCGAGATAACGCGTTAATGGTGACTGGTGATGCGAAGAAAGTATTGCAAGATACAATTAGTGCTTTGAAAGATCTTTAATTGATTAAAGTTAGTTAATATTTTTTTAAGCTAAGAAAGCCCTGTAATCTTTACGGATTACAGGGCTTTTTTTATGGTCCCAGCCTATTGTGAATTTTCTGTGTTGTATTGAGTGGCTTCATCGGTATTAAATTGAAGTGATCATGGTACCCAGCCTATGGTGAAGGTGCCGTATTGAGTGGCTTCATCGGTATTAAAATTTGAGGTTATTACGTTGTCATCTACAAATGCCAAAGTGAATGACCAGTCTAGCCAAGAATAAGCAACTCCTGTCATGGCAGAATAGCTATTATGTTGGTAACTTACAGATCGGCTATTTTCAAACGTGTTGCCATCTAATGCTATGTTGTTTGCCGTGTAGCCACCGCCAATACTATGAAAAACAAACCATCCGCCTCCTGTAGATATTGGATTACTGGCGCGACTGCCACTTAGCAATGACGACGCAAAAGAATTTCCTAAGTTACTACCATACATAAACATAGTAGACACTTTTGCATGGCTTTGAATAGTACCAGCAGCCACACTAGCAGTTGTTAAAAGCTGTATATTACCGTTATCACTTGTCCATACTTTCCAGCTTCTTTTTCTGGCAATAGTAAACACAACTTCGTTATTTATTTGAGTGTCCCAGCCTTCAGGTCGGGTAGACCCAGTTGTGCTGTGAATAGATTTTTGTGAATCTCCAGCTAACGATGCTGGCCCAACTAAGCCAATGCTAACTCCAATGTAGTCGGCATAATTTTCATAAATATATAAAGACGAATTAGACAATACTAAAAGTCCTGAATAGGGTACCTCTCTTTGGTCTGGGTTTTCTATAGTAATATCTGAAGGGGTAATCATGGTTTGACCCAACGTATAGCCACTAGTTTTAACCACTGACCTTTCATTTGGTAATGAAAAATTAAAAGGCTTAGTTAAAAAGTTTGTCCACATATATTTTTCATCTGGGTTTATATCTACCCAACTATAATAAAGCCCATTAGTATAACCATTGTCGCTGCCACGAAATAAATCGTTATCAAAGGTAACCGACTTCCAATCTGTGTCGGCATACAATAGCTGAGAGGTTACCAACAGCAATGCGGTAGTGATAAATGATGTAATGTTCATACTGTTCGTTTAAACCCAATACATAGATATTTTGAGTCATTATCCATGACAAAAATTTCAGCACTATATGACAACTTGAGTAAGATTGTTGTGGTGATGGAACAGAATAAAAATACAGTGAATTATTGAATAAATGTTAAAAAAGACCATAAAAAGCCTAGTAAACCCCTTACTGTTGCTAAACCGCAATAGTCAATTTACAGTCCCTTGGTAATCAACAAAAGGAACAGTTAATCCAAACTTTGGTACTAGTAATTTAAATTTAATTTTATTTAGTCAAAATTATAATAAAAAGTGGACAAACATGTTTATAGCTAAGTTAGGCCGCATACCCTTTATATGCACACTGTTATTTAGTAACGTCTATATTGCCATGGCTAATTCTAGTCCTGTTTCTAATTTAGAATACCTAATAGGCACAGGTATAGCCGATGTGACTGGACCAGCATTTGGAAACCCTATGTGGGGCTATGCCAAACCTGGACAAAATACCGAAGGCATTCATACACGATTAAAGTCACGAGCATTTATTTTTGTCGATCCTAATACTCAAAACAGGCTGCTATTTACCAGCGTAGATGTTGGCAGTATTGAGCATCATATTTTTTTAGAAGTGCTAGATCGATTAAAGCTTACCTATGGCAATATTTATAATAAAGACAATACGATATTATCCGCTACTCATACACACTCAGGTCCAGATGGTTATAGTCATACACGTATGAAAGAAGGACTAGCTGGGTCGGTAAATCCAGACCATTTTGAGCGTATAGTAAAAGGCATTGTTAAATCTATTAAAGCCGCACACAGTAATTTACAGCCAGCTAATATTTTAATTAATACTGGTGAAGTTATTGGCGCAGGAGCGAATCGGTCTATAAAAGCCTATAACGCCAATCCAGAATCAGAGCGCGCAAGCTATAAGCAAGCAATGGATTTAGACATGACCCTATTACGTCTTCAGGGTAAAAATAATACATTGGCCACATTAAATTGGTTTGCTGTGCACCCAACGTCTATGACATTTAATAACAAGCTTATTTCAGGTGACCATAAAGGTTATGCAGCTCTCACTTGGGAACAGCAAGTAGCTAACAATAACTCGACCGATATTAATAAAAACTTTATTGCGGCGTTCGCGCAATCAACGCCTGGCGACATAACGCCTAATTTAAATTTAAATAATACTGGCCCAGGTGACAGTGATATAGCCTCTACTCAAATTATTGGTCAGCGTCAATTGGACGTGGCTCAAGCATTATTCAATAGTGCAACTCAGGTTATTAGTGGGCCTATAGACAGTCGTCAGGTCTATGTTGATATGTCTAATCTAAACGTGCGTGACGAGTTTACTGGGGCCGGAGATCAGTTAACGTGTCCATCGGCTTACGGCTATGCATTTGCCGGAGGGTCTACCGAAGATGGAGGTGGACATTTTTTGTTTAGCGAGGGTATGAAAGATCAAAAATGGTGGTTAGATTTTACCATAAAAATGGTGACTGGATCGAAGGGTTGGACTCAGCCAGTTAAAGACTGCCAAGCCCCAAAAGCTATATTATTTGAAACTGGGTCGGGTGAGGTTCCTCTTCAGTCTCAAATTCGGTCTTTAACTATTTCACGGCTAGGTTCGCTGGCCATTGTTTCTATGCCTACAGAAGTAACTACCATGTCGGCTCGTCGTATTCGTCAGTCTGTAAAAAATACACTGGGTGACTGGGTAAAGCACATTGTCATTGCAGGTTATTCAAATGGTTACGCGGGCTATATTACCACCCCTGAAGAATACCAAACCCAACAGTATGAAGGTGGTCATACGCTTCACGGACAATGGACGCTGCCAGCTTACATACAAACACTAACAGGGTTAGCTGAATCTCTTAATGATGCAAGTATCAAGTTTGCAGGCCCCCAATATGACGACTGGCGCGGTAAGGCACCAGAGGTAAATTTGTTTGCCAATATCATCGATCAACAGCCAGAAGGTAAAGAATTTGGCAGTGTGGTGGCTATGAATAAAACGAGTGTCAAAGTGGGCGAAACTATATGGGTTGAATTTTTATCGGGTAATCCGTCCACCGGTTATCGCAACGATGATACTTATATAAGTATAGAGCAGAAGCAAGGCGACCAGTGGAAGCCTGTGCTTACCGATATGGCTTGGTCAACCATTATTCGCTGGGAAGAAAAGGGCGACAACTTAATTGCTAAAGTAAATTGGACTATACCATTAGACATGACAGGCGGCATTTATCGGATTAGACACCTAGGGAATTATAGGTTCACACTGGATACGTTTGAGCAGTTTGAAGCCGTGTCGCCAGAGTTTCAAATAATAGAATAATACTCGCTTTAGTAAAAGTGTTAGAAACTAAAACGGGATATATGGCAACCATATATCCCGTTAATAAATATTATTTAAAGCGACTTTAAATACAAGTAACGCCGCCATCAACAGGTAACGCTACGCCTGTGGTAAAGCCTGCTAGGTCTGAACATAAATACAAAACTGCAGCGGCTATTTCTTCAGCTTGCCCAATACGACCAACAGGGTGAAGGTTTTTAACGTATTCAGCTTTGCGTGGGTCGAGTTCGGCGGCACGACGATACATGTCGGTGTCTATAACAGCAGGGCATACGGCGTTAACGCGTAATCCTTTTTTACCGTATTCCACAGCCGCCGACTTGGTTAAACCAATAACGGCGTGCTTGCTGGCACTGTAAACACTCATTTTTGGCGCAGCGCCTAAACCAGCAATAGAAGCGGTATTAACAATAGAAGACGACTCTTGTTTTAGCATGGCTGGAATTTGATATTTCATGCAGCGCCAAACACCCTTTACATTGACGTCCATTATTTTGTCATAAACGTCTTCTTCGCCATCAGCTAGCTTGCTTTGTTCAATTTCGATACCAGCATTATTAAAGGCGATGTCTAATTTCCCATAGGTTTCTACTGTGCCATCTACCAATGACTTTACGTCTTGATCTTTTGTTACATCGCAAAGAAAGAATGTAGCAATGCCACCCGCTTGAGTAATTTGGTTTACGGTTTCTTCACCGTCAGCTCGGTTAATGTCAGCTACCACCACACTTGCTTGTTGTTTAGCAAATGCCAGAGCTGTTGCGCGACCAATACCGTTACCAGCACCTGTTATTAGAACGACTTTATTTTTAAAATTATTCAAAGCTTTAACCTAATTGATTTAGTAATTATTATTGGATGCTGCTATTAACTCACTACACAGTATGCTGTTTCATGGGATTCTGGAAATGGTTATTTTTAATAGGTGTCCATTAGTCTTACTAATATTGAAGATTACTGATTGTTTGAACTGTTACCAAAATGGATACCAGATAGTTAGTTGCTAACTTCTGGTAAGACAAGGGCGGGTTAAAATGTCATTTCAGGCACTTCGTTTGGAACCACTAATTTTCCTTCTGTTTTTTCTATAATTTCTTCCACTGTAATACCAGGTGCTCGTTCTAGTAAGTGAAAAGCTCCGCCTTTGATCTCTAACAAAGCCAAATCAGTAATGACTTTTTTAATGCAGCTCACGCCAGTTAGGGGCAGTGTGCAGTTTGCTAGTAACTTAGACTCTCCATGCTTAGAGGCATGCGTCATGGTGACAATGATATTATCAGCACCGGCTACTAAGTCCATCGCGCCCCCCATGCCCTTAATTAGTTTTCCTGGGATCATATACGATGCAATGTTGCCGTGTTGGTCCACTTCAAAGGCACCCAGCACGGTTAGATCCACATGACCGCCTCGGATCATGGCAAAGCTTTCGGCGCTAGAAAAAATAGACGCCCCAGTGACTGACGTTACCGTTTGCTTGCCTGCGTTAATCATGTCGGCATCTATGGTCGCTTCGGTGGGAAATGCGCCCATGCCTAACAAGCCATTTTCGGATTGCAGCATAACTTCTATGTCGTCAGGCACATAGTTGGCAACCAAGGTGGGAATGCCAATGCCTAGGTTTACGTAGTAGCCATCTTTAAGTTCGCGGGCCACGCGTTGTGCTATTTGTTCACGAGATAATGACATAGCTTATGCTTCCCTTGTTGTACGTTTTTCAATGCGTTTTTCAAATGTGCCCTGAATTAAGCGGTCCACATATATACCTGGAGTGTGTATTTGGCTGGGCTCTAGTTCGCCAGGCTCTACAATTTCTTCAACTTCCATTATTGTAATTTTGCCTGCAGTAGCGGCCATGGGGTTAAAGTTCATGGCCGTATGGCGATAAATGGCATTGCCATAACGGTCGGCTTTCCAAGCTTTAACAATGGCAAAATCTCCGGTAATAGATTCTTCTAATAAATATTCACGGCCGTTAAATTCACGAATGTCTTTACCTTTGGCAACTGGAGTTCCTACGCCTGTAGCGGTATAAAATGCAGGAATACCGGCTCCGCCAGCGCGCATTTTTTCGGCCAGAGTTCCTTGGGGTGTTAATTCAACTTCTAGCTCGCCTGCTAATAGCTGTTGCTCAAATAAGGCGTTTTCACCAACGTAAGAGGAAATCATTTTTCTAACTTGGCGGTTTTCTAATAATATGCCTAAGCCAAAGCCGTCAACGCCACAGTTATTTGAAACAATGGTTAGATCTTTTGTTCCCATTTTTTTAATTTGTGCAATAGACCCTTCTGGAATACCGCATAAGCCAAAGCCGCCTGCAATAATGGTCATGCCGTCTTCTAGCCCTTTAAGAGCCTCTTCGTAACTGCTTACAACTTTATCGAATCCCGCCATTTAAACCTCTTATTATTTTTATCCATGACTTTGTGTTTAGCCATCTGGGCACTTGTTAATCAATATAGTATTCGATATGTTAGCTATATGTATAATTTAATAATTATGGCTATTAATAAGTAAAATTTATTGTATAACTTTCTATCAAACGTTAGCTATTTGACGTAAGTACTATAAATATCAGCCACTAAGGAATTTGAATGAACGTGACTATTAAGCAAGTGAGACTATTTGTAGAAGTGGCCAGAACACTGTCGTTTGCCCGCGCTGCCAAAGCTGTGCACTTGTCTCAGCCTGCGGTATCCCTTGCTATTCAAAGCCTTGAAGAAAATATTGGTGGTCGATTATTTGAACGCAGTACCCGATCGTTAGAATTAACACCAGAAGGTAAAGCCTTTTACCCAACCGCTACGCGGCTGCTAAACGAATGGACCGAAGCATTAAAGGACGTGAATAACCTATTCACTTTACAACGTGGAAAATTGAATATGGCGGTCATGCCTTCGTTTTCGGCTAATGTGTTACCAGCCATTGTGCGGGAATACCATAAAGAACATCCTCAGGTAAACTTGTCTATTCAGAATATTGTTATGGACGAAGCCATAGAGTCGGTAAAAAAGGGCAGGAATGAGCTGGCGGTTAGCTTTGCATCCGAGAATATGAATGGCTTAAAGTTCACCCCCCTGTACGACGTTACTTTTATGGCGGTATACAGTGATCATTTTTTAGCTCAGCTTACAAAAACCAATTTAACGACCGACTGGTCTGCGCTTTTCGACTTGCCAATGGTGGCCATGGACAAAGACTCAACCGTCAGAAGATGGTTAGATGAAGCCACTCAAAAACATAATTTACACAGCAATATAGTGGCCGAGGTCAACCAGTTAGATTCGTTGGGACAAATGGTAAGTATGGGATTAGGTGTGGGTATTGTACCCAGTATATGCGAAGGACAAATGCGACAAATGGGTTTGCACATGCAGAATATTAGCAGTCATGTGCTAAAACACCCTGTGGGCATAGTGACAAGAGCAGAGACTCCGTTGTCAGCGTCGGCTTTAGCCATGGTAAATATGCTAAAAAGCCAACTAGCCAGCGGTTAAATTATTTATTACCCCATATTTTAGACACAGCGCGTTCGTTTCCTAGTAAGCCAACCACCAAGGTAACCAAGCTTACTAGTCCAAATACGGTTACTGGAATTAAATATCCCATAGACTCGCCGCCAGACGACATGACAAAAACAATACTGGCTAGACCGCCAAATAAGACGCCCATTACAATTAGAATAGTACGGTGAGATTTTCGATAGCTGAACTCTTCAGTACCCGATTCAAAGCTATTTAAAATGGGTGAAAAAGCGGTACGTAAAATGTCTTTCATGATTAAAGGCTGCGTAATAAAGAATAATTGGTGGTTATATTATCAGAATTATATGGGCGGGATGAGAACAATTTTGAATAAAAGCTGGGTCAGCCAGCTCATCATCAATGAATGGAGTACGTTAAAGGCTACTAGCCCGTTTAATTAGTGATTGGCTGTGATTAATATAACGCAGGTCGGCTAAGTGACTTTTTAGTTCTTGCCATAAAACCATCGCTTCTTTATTGTTTTGAGTATGGCGGCGTAACAAAAATAAAGCGCGTTCCACTTCTTCTGTCAGGTTGTCCCAATACTTTAATTGATAGTGGCACATGGCTAAATAACCGGCATAGAGTGGGTTGCTAGAAAATTTTGCATCCCAATATTCTAGACTTTCTAGATAGCTAAGGCACAAAGCATAACGTTGCTGTTTGAAATGTCTTTTAGCCTGATAGGCATTGTATCTAGACATCCATTTTTGAATATGCAAAAACATGACTCCTCCTTGAAAAAAGCCATTAATAAATATCAGGGCCTTATTTTATTATAGTCAATGTCCTAGAATTGGCAGAAATTAATTAAAGTTCTTTAGAATTAAGGGTTATAAGCGTTATATAGGGCTAAATAAAGCCCAGTAATCGTTTGATAAGCTGATGTGTTGATTTTATTGTGTGTAAAAATTACTTTATAACCTAAATATAATAGATTGTGAGCGTCATTTAAGTGTTTAATTGCTTCAGGTTTTATTGCAAAGATAGTTGTTATTCTAATGTTTTGACAATGGCTTCCGAGTCAGTTTCAAGGCTGGCCTTTCTCGTCTGTATGTCAGTGTTGTTAGTATTTAGTAGTGCGGCTCAATCTTCCCAGTTACTCAGCTTAGATACTATCAGCTCAGAGCTACCAAGCTTAGATACAATTCCAGCAAATTTAGATCAACAAAAATCCTATTTTTATCATGGCCAAGACTATGGCAGCGAATCTCAATTTGGTCCTCTAAATATATTTATCAACGTAGGTTTAGTAGTGCCAGGTCGTTTAAGAACCACGGCTAATTTAGATGAAATACGCTATAAACAAGGTTGGGATAATGTGGTCGATTCGTTATCTCATCAAGATGATGTATTTTCTGAAAGTGGCGGCTTTTCTCGTGTATTAGAAAAAGAGTTTATTCCCTTTGCGCATCCTTCAGGTGCATGGCTGCCAAATTATGCTTTGCACTTTTTAGGTGAAGGCATGCTGTCGCGGAAGCTTGAAGAATATTTTCGCTATAACGGAGTACAGGGTAAGTACGCAGCAAAAATATTAGCGATTTCTACTATAGTTGCGGCACAGTTAACCAACGAAGTTGTCGAATACGAATTACCATGGGAACAACGCTTAGATTCAGTAGCCGATTTTTATTTTAACCTAGCCGGTATAATTGCATTTTCGTTCGATAGTTTTGCTGAGATGTTCAGTAACAAATCGGTAGAATATTATTACTGGCCTGGACAACCTGTTGTAGATGTAAAGGGCGGCGCGTTATTTAATCAAGGAGAAAACTACCTGTTAAGATTTGGCGAAGGCTGGAAGTACGCGTTTATTATGGGCATGCCAGCAAACGGCTTAGGTGTATCTTTGCCTTTAGATAATATGGAATATGAATATCTAACCATCATGTTAGGTAGCGATGTGTTAATACCTAAACGCAGTTTTAATGCCGAGACAGAAGCACAAAGGGTAGGCGATTTTGTCGCAGCCGATGTGGCAAAAGAATACAACGCAGCCGTCAATGTTTACTGGGACAGAAAAGGTGCATTGCTGGCCAGTTCGTCGTTAAGCTTTTCGCCTTCGTGGCAGTTAAGTTTAAACGCCTACCCAGAAAAACGCTGGGGTTTAAAATTTGGAGTAGGCGGCTACGCTGTTATGTCTGAAGAAGGAGCAAGCACTGTGGGCTTAACCTTCGACTTTATGCCACTGGTTCCAGGATTTAGATTTTAAGTTCTAGATTTTAAGTTCTAGATTCTTTCAAATACCTATTCAAATACACAAAGTACAGCATAGGAATCAGTATTAATGTAAACAGCGTGCTAATTAAAATTCCAAAGATAAGGCTAATAGCAAGGCCATTAAATATAGGGTCGTCTAGTATAAAAAACGCGCCTGTCATAGCCGCAATACCGGTAAGTAAAATCGGTTTAGTTCGAACCGCAGCACTGTTAATAGCGGCTTCTACTAAGCTTGTGCCGGTTGCGATTTCTTTATTAATAAAATCAACCAACAAAATAGAGTTTCGCACAATAATACCCGCTAGCGCGATCATGCCTATCATACTGGTGGCGGTAAACTGAGCCCCCAGTAATGCATGACCTGGCATTACACCAATAATAGTAAGCGGAATAGGGGCCATTATAATTAACGGTACCAGATAGCTTTTAAACTGCGCCACTACCAACAAGTAAATTAAAATCATACCCACAGCATAAGCTAAACCCATATCGCGGAACGTTTCATAGGTAATTTGCCATTCACCGTCCCATTTAATACTGGGTTTATTGGTAACGTCAGGTTGGCTAATAAAATACTGGTCGGGGGCAAAACCTTTGCCTGACTCTTGTCTATCGCTCATTGCAAATGACATATCAAATAAGCCATATAATGGACTGTCTAGGTCACCAGCCATGTCGGCATTAACAAATACCACAGGCAAAAGGTTTTTGTGATAAATGGTTTTATCAATAATTGTTTTTTCAATGCTTACAAGTTCAGATAATGGGATTAACTGCCCAGACATATTACGCACATGCAGTTGCAGCACGGTATTCCAATTTGCCTTACTGCCTTCGCTTAGCTCTAAACGAATAGGGGTGGCGTACTTTTGCAGTGGACTATGAATATAACTAATGTCGTTGCCCGCTAAGCCAGTATTAATGGCTGAAACAATGCTGCTGTAAGGTACCTGATTAATAGCTGATTTTTGACGATCAATTTTCGCAATCCATTTTTCTTGCTCAGCTTCAATGGAATCGTCAACGTCTACAATATTTTCTGTTTGTTCAAATACTTGTCTTAGTTGCTTAGCGGTTTTAATTTGCTGTTGGTAGTTAGCGCCATATACCTCGGCTACAATAGGCGACATAACCGGTGGTCCTGGTGGTACCTCAATAATTTTTACGTTAGCTCCATAAGGTTTACCAATTGCTTGCAACGCATTGCGCATACCAGCGGCTATGTCATGACTTTGCTCACTGCGCTCAGACTTATCAACTAAATTAACTTGAATATCACCCATGTTAGCTTGACGACGTAAATAGTATTGACGAACCAATCCATTAAAATTAATAGGCGCGTTAATACCCGCATACATTTGAAAATCTTTTACGGTTTTTTCAGTTTTTAAATGCTCACCCAATGCTTCTAATACCACTAAAGTTGCTTCCATTGGGGTGCCTTCTGGCATGTCTACAATAATTTGAAATTCAGACTTGTTATCAAATGGCAGCATTTTTAATACCACCAATTTAGTCACCGGAAGCGCAACCGAAAACAACATAACGCCAATAACAAATGCCAACATTTTTAAGCGATTGTTAGCGGCTTTTTCACCTTCAATCAGCGGACGCATAAGTCGATTAAAAATAGAATAAATTTTAGTATCGGTCTGCTGTTCATTATCTGTGTTATGGCTGCTATTTTTATTACTAGGTTCAAACTCAGACGATGCCGTTTTGTTCAATAGCTTGTATGACAACCAAGGTGTTACAACAAATGCAATTAACAACGAAATTAACATGCCCGTACTGGCGTTAATAGGAATCGGGCTCATGTATGGTCCCATTAATCCAGACACAAAGGCCATAGGCATTAACGCGGCTATAACTGTAAACGTGGCTAGAATAGTCGGCCCTCCCACTTCATCAACGGCAGCAGGAATTACTTCTAAAATATTCTTATTACTTTTATGCAAATGCCGATGAATATTTTCCACCACCACAATGGCGTCGTCTACCAAAATACCAATGGAAAATATCAGAGCAAAAAGTGAAATTCTATTCAGCGTAAAGCCCCAAGCCCAACTGGCAAATAAGGTAAACGCCAAGGTAATAAAAATAGCCCCACCCACAATGATCGCTTCGCGCCAGCTCATGGTAATTAATACCAGCAAAACAACCGCCGCGGTGGCAAATAATAATTTTGCAATTAACTTATCGCTTTTGTCTTTGGCGGTGTCGCCGTAGTTGCGAGTTACGTCGATATGAATATCTTCAGGGATTGAAATATTTTTAAGCTGCGCTAAACGCTTTTCAATACCGCTGGTTATATCAAATGCGTTAGTACCGGGCTTTTTAGCAATGGCCATAGTTACCGCTGGCTTAGACTGGTCGAAGCCTTTTTTGTAATGAAAAATTTGAGCTTCAGGCGTGTCGGGGCCTATTATAATTTCAGCCACGTCGGCTAAATAAATTGGACTACGGGTATTGCTGCTGGATGTACTTTGATTATTTGTCCCTTGGCTGGTTGGTGCTGGACTTAAACCCACAATTAATTGTGAAATTTCATTAGCCGAGGTTAAAAAATCTCCTGCTTGAATACTAATGACTTTATTATTACTGCTTACTTCTAACGCCGGAGATGCTTGGTTATTAGTTAATAGCGCGTTTTTAATGTCATCTATGGCAATGCCATAAGCATTTAAGCGAATAGGGTCCAGTTCAATTTTAACCACATTATGATGTGCGCCCTGAGTGTAAATATCGCGGGTACCTTCAATGCGCTTTAATTCAACTTCTAAAGAATGAGCCACTTGAGTTAATTGCTGTTGGGTTACTTCAGTATTATCAGACCATAATGTCAGCGACATAATAGGCACGTCGTCAATTCCCTGAGGTTTGATAATAGGCTGACTGGCCCCTAAATTTTGTGGTAACCAGTTTGCGTTGCTATAAACCTGATTGTATAAATTTAATATAACCTCTTCTCTAGGTAGGCCCACTTTAAACGCAACGGTTAACACCGACAGGCCCGGTTTACTGACGCTGTAAATATCGTCAACACCTTTTATTTCGCTTAGTACTTGTTCGGCGGGCGTACTGATTAAACTTTCAATTTCTTTAGCCGAGGCGCCAGGTAAGGCAATAAATACATTAGCGAAAGTAACGTCTATTTGCGGCTCTTCTTCTTTAGGTGTCACGGCTATGGCAAAAAAACCAAGTAATAAACCTAAAATAGCCAGTAGTGGTGTAATGGCATTGTTTTGAAAGGTCTTAGCTACACGACCACTGATGCCTAAATTGTTTTCATCTGACATTAGTTAATCTCCTGCACCGTCATTATTGCTTGCTCATAATGGAGTAGCCATTTTGTGCAATGGACTCACCATCTTTAAGGCCAGCTAATATTTCAACATCATCTGCAAAAAAATCACCAATACGTACTTGACGTAAAGCAAAACCAGATTCTGTTTTAACATAAACACTGCTTAATTCACCTTGCTGAATTAACGCGGTTTTAGGGATGCGTAATGACATTTTATTACCAATGGGAATATTCAGTTTTACCCACATACCAGGAAACAACTGCTGGCCTTCGGCATCAATATCTACCCGTACTTTAAAGCTATGACTGTTAGGGTCGGCATACGGAAACACAACAACATTTTTTGCAGGAATAACATTGGCTTGATTCAATACCTGAAAATTATTTTTGTCAGCAATATAAGGTGCAAGACGCTGTGGAATATTTGCCACTGCACGCAAGTTTGCCAAAGACAGACCAACCATTAACGGCGTGCCAGAGTTTACACTTTCACCAACTTCCACTAAACGGCTTTTGACAATACCAGAGTAAGGCGCACGAATTTCGGTATACGATAATTGCTCTTTTGCTTGAGACAACACAGCCCGTGACGCGATAACAGCCGCAGCCGCCGCCTGACTATTGGCTTTAATCGTATCGAACTGAGCTTTAGAAACAGCACCTTGTTGGTACAATGGCAAACTTTGATCGAGCTTAGACTTAGCGTCGCCGGCGCCAGCATTGGCCTGAGTAAGACCCGCTTGGGCTTGGTCGACCGACAAGCGTTGCTGTTTATCGCGTAACTGAATAATTAACTCGCCTTGCTTTACGTAGTCGTTTACGTCTACAGCAATAGACTGAATACGGCCGCTAGTCTGCGCACTAACAGTACTCTCGTTTATCGCTTCAATTTTAGCCTCCAGTGCAAACCAATTGGTGAACTGTTTAGACTCTACTGTAATAATCGTGTCAGCAAAGCTGGCAGGGCTAATCAATGCGCCCATTAACGTGCCCATTAAAATAGTTAATGACATGTTAAAAATAGGGTGTTTCAGTGTTGAGGTCATAGTTATGTCCTAATGCGCTGTATGTAATCGGCTTTAAATCACTTAGCCACAAATGTTAATAGATAGCTTTTAGCCTACCGTAAAGTCTAGTTCATGAGGCTTTAATTGGATTATAAAGTTAATTAAGGGTTTTCTAATATAAGTATTTGCTAATATAGCGATAAGTACAGGCAAGTTCAACCTATAGAGGTTGTTATTTAGAGATTCTTATTATGAGCTTGTTATTAAGAGATTGTCATTAGCTGAAGAAGACAACTTTATAGGGTTTCTGGAGCAACTAGCGAAGTGTGGCTATTTTATGCCTTTATCGATGACTAATATATTGTAAACAAACAGAAACGGCTGTGGTTCGATTTTCTACCGACAGTTTTCTGAATACGGGTTCAAGATGCTTGTTTACGGTGCGAGGACTCATAGTCAGTATTTGTCCTATTTCTCGATTGGTTTTGCCTCGTGATAACCAAAATAATACCTCAGCTTCTCTCTCTGTTAACTCAAAGCGTTGTTTCAAAGCTGTACGTGCTACTAACTCATCATCGTCAAGTAATCTTAACAAATACTCCCCTGGAGAAACCCTTCCCAAGAACTTTACTTGTAGCTTTTCATCTCGACCCTTTAATTGAAGGGAGCTATGTTTTTCTGGGTTATGCGATAACCAATACTTTATTTGATCTGGCAGTTGTACCGACAGCCAGTCTTTATCAGTATGAGCAGAAGCGAGTAACTGCCTTACATGCGCGGTAGACCAAACAATACCACCGTTAATATCACAGGCGAATGTGAGTTGCCCAACTTCGTCCAAAGCAACTCTAGCACTGCGAGTCATACGTGAATTATTAAGATGAACTTTAACCCTAGCTAATAATTCATCTAACTTTACCGGCTTATTAATATAATCGACACCGCCAGCTTCAAATCCTTTAATGACATTTTCACTTTCGGTAAGCCCAGTCATAAAAATCACGGGAACTTCATTTAAATTACTATTGTTTTTTAATGCTTCACAGGCTTCAAAGCCATTCATATTTGGCATAATAGCATCCATTAAAACTATATCTGGCGCCATACGACCTGCTACTGCTAAAGCCTGAATACCATCCATTGCAACAAATACTGTATAGCCTTCATTGGCTAAAGATTCATTCAGCATGCCTAATGCATCGGCTGAATCATCAACCACTAATACAATGCCTTTAGATTCATTATCGATCATTACAACAACCCTTTTTTACTAACATCAATAATTTTTTCAAATTGATAACGCAATAGGTAACTACGAATTATTAAGACAAAGCGATCTGCATCTGTCGATTCTTCTAAGCGAGTAAGCAGTTTATTTATTCCACCAATAAATCCTATTTCAGCCAGCGAAATAAGTTCTCGGTAATCTGCTTCTGTGACACCTTCAAATGATTCATTACTATTTATTGTAGGTACAAAATTAACCGCTTCAGTTGTTATTATTTTTTCTGTATCAGCTGCATAACACCAAGTTAAATTAAGCGCATTAGCGAGCTTATCTAATAAAATACTATCTCGGATTGGCTTAGTTATATAGTCGTCGTACAGTCGAATTTTATTATTATCGGGAATCGAATCTACTGGCGTTTCGTATGCATCAGCAGACACCATAATGATAGGAACACTTATTCCTTTTTTTCGTAACGCTTCAACTAACAATAATCCACTCATTCCTGGCATAGAAATATCCAGCAAGAATAAATCAACTTTACTCAAATTTTGATAATTACAACAGGTATCTCCATCTGGTGACTCCAATACTTGAAACCCTAGTGGTGTTAATATTTCGCTAATAAGCCCACGGTGATAGGCATCATCATCGACCACCATGATTGTTTTAGCTGCACCTATATAAGATTCAATACAGGTTACAGGTTGCAATCGAATGTTAGGTTCAAAAACACGCGGTAACATCAATGCTAACCTGAACGAACTCCCAGTGCCGACCTCACTAGAAAGCATTATCTCGCCACCCATTATTTCTGTTAATAGTTTACTGATTGTTAAACCCAGTCCAGTGCCCTGAATTTGGGTTGGCGACGAGGTTCGAATTCGTTCAAAGGGTTCGAAAATCCTTTCTGCATCATGCGGAGCAATGCCAACTCCTGTATCTGATATTGTGAAAACAGCTACCTGATTACGATAACTCACACTCAGTGATATTTGGCCTTGCTGAGTGAACTTAACTGCATTCGATAATAAATTAATAAGTATTTGTCCAAGGTGTTTTTCATCTGCGATTACAACACTAGGAATTGCACTTAGTGCAACATATTTAAACTGAATGTTTTTAGCCTCTGATTGTAGGTGAAACATTTCTATCAGATTATCTATCAAGCTTTGCAGTGGTACTTGATCTCGCCGAAATTCGATACGGCCAGCTTCAATTCGTGAAATATCGAGTAAACCTTCTATTATATCTGCTAAATGATCGCCACTTCGCCTGATTATTTTTGCTTTATTTCGATGGGTTTCGGTTAAGCTTGCATCTTTTTCCAACAGCTGTGCGTATCCCAGCTTTGAATTTAATGGACTTCTTAACTCATGACTAATACCTGTAAGGTAACGGCTTTTAGCTTGATTAGCAGCCTCAGCTGTTTCTTTAGCTTTCTGAAGAGCGTGGTCAGTTTTTTTATGGGCTCCAATCTCTTTAGATAATAACTCAGTTTGTCGTTGAGATTCGGCTAATGCAAACTGGCGACTTTCTGTTGCTAATACAAATAACCATGTGAATATTCCAATAATAATTAATAATATAAAAAATAATTGAAAGAGCGTAGAGGAAATAAAATATTTAATTTCAGGGGCAAGCTCTGGGCCTTGTAAATAAACCAACATAAATAATGCTGCAATAATAGTGGTGATTAAGGAAAATAATCCTAAGAACTGCAGCGTTTTCGCATTCATTTTAGACACAACCTGGTGCGGCAATATAGCCGAAACAAACTGTGCTAATTGGTCACCTAAGCGAGCGTCTGTTTTACATTGATCATGACAGCGAACGTCTAGCGAACAGCACAACGAGCAAATTACACCACCATAAGCGGGGCAGGAGGCCATGTCCTCTATTTCGAATTCATTCTGGCATACTTTACAACAAGCAAAGCCGTTACTAGTGGCTATGACTGAACTAGGGCGAGCAATGTAATAACGTCCTTTGGTCGCTATCGCAATGAGAGGAGAAGCAATAAATGCCGCTATTAACGCAATATAAGGCGACAGCGCTTGGGCAAGTTCACCAAACTCACCTGAATAAGAAGTAATACCTAATATTGAAGCTATGAACATTGCGCCAACACCCACTGGGTTAATGTCGTATAAATGCGCACGTTTAAATTCAATATGTTTTGGGCTAAGCCCTAAGGGTTTATTAATAACTAAATCTGCCACTAAGGCACCTACCCAAGCCACTGCAACGCTAGAATAAATACCTAAAATATTCTCTAGTGCGTCGTATATTCCTAACTCCATTACCAACAACGCGATGGCAACGTTAAAGACTAACCATACGACTCTTCCTGGGTGACTATGGGTTAAACGAGAAAAGAAGTTTGACCATGCAATAGAACCTGCATAAGCATTAGTAACGTTAATTTTTAACTGGCAAATAATGACAAAAATACCGGCGATCGCGAGTGTTGCCATAGGCGATAAATCTAAATAACTAAAAGCGATTAAATACATTTGGATAGGGTCGTCAGCGACATCTACACCCACTCCATGATTCACAGCTAATACCACTAAGAATGAACCAGCTAATATTTTTATAGCGCCAACAATAATCCAACCCGGACCTGCGGCTAGCAGAGCAGCCCACCAACGCCAACTATTCTTCTTATCCTTTTCTGGTAGAAAACGTAATATATCAACCTGTTCTCCAATTTGAGCCACAAGCGAAAATAACACTCCAGATGCTGCACCGAAGAAAAGCACATTAAATCCATTGCCCTCAGACGGTGCAATTCCTTTGAATTCTGTCCATTGAGTTAACGCTGACGATTCTTGCCACAAAATGAAAACGAATGGCAGCAGTTGTAAGATCAGCCAGGGTGGCTGACTCCACAACTGGAATCGACTAATAAAGGTAATGCCATGGGTCACTAATGGAATAACAACAAGTGAGCTGACAAGATAGCCAATACTAAGAGGCAGCCCAAATAGAAGCTCTAATGCCGAAGCCATTATCGCAGCTTCAAGAGCAAAAAAGATGAAGGTGAATGACGCATAAATTAATGAAGTAATTGTCGAGCCAATATAACCAAACCCCGCCCCACGGCTAAGTAAGTCTATATCTACACCGTATCGAGCGGCGTAATAAGTAATAGGTAAACTGGTTAGAAAAATAATAAGCGAAACAACAAGAATGGCAGCAAGGGCATTGTCAAAACCATAATGAAGAGTAATGACTCCGCCAATTGCTTCTAAAGCAAGAAACGATATGGCTCCTAATGCTGTGTTCGTGACACTCCCTAGCGACCATTTCCTAGCTCTTTTCGCAGTAAATCGTAACGCATAATCTTCTAACGTTTGATTGGCAACCCACCGATTATAATTCCGTTGAGTACCGGATACATGCTGTTCTCTCATTCTTAGCTATCCAGGAATATAAAGGTTTAGCGAAAATTAGAGTAAAGGTACTTATCGCTTATTACTTTACATATCAAAACACATGCCAGCCTCTATGCGTCAAATGACGTACACGGCTAGAGCAATTAGCGCATATTAGTGAAATCAGATTTTAGACATACTTTTTTGCGAGAAAACTTATCTTTTATTGTAAATACTAAAGAGGTTACACCATGATAAATAAACGCAATTCTGGTCTGCAGCGTTTTATGCGCAGACGCTTTGTAAAAGGGATGTTGGCACTGCCTGCTGCCATTTTACTGTCCAGTTTCAGTCTGACAGCATCCGCAGGTGTTAATACAACCGGCTTAGCTGTAACCGATGATACGGTGACAGTTGGTATCTTACACTCACTCACTGGCACCATGGCCATTAGTGAAACTGGAGCTCAGGAAGCTGAAAAACTTGCCATCAAGCAAATCAATGAATCTGGCGGAATTTTAGGTCGTCAAATTAAAATCATTCAAGAAGATGGCGCTAGTGATTGGCCAACTTTTGCTGAAAAAAGTAAAAAACTGTTGGTAAGAGACAAAGTAGCTGCTGTATTTGGTGCATGGACATCTGCATCACGTAAAGCTGTACTGCCTGTTTTTGAAAAAGAAAATGGTCTACTTTATTACCCGACCTTTTATGAGGGATTGGAGCAATCTAAAAACGTAATCTATACCGGTCAAGAAGCTACACAACAAATACTTGCTGGCTTAGATTGGGTTGCTAAAGAAAAGAAAGCTAAAACTTTCTACTTAATTGGTTCTGATTATATCTGGCCTCGTACTTCCATGAAAATTGCCCGTAAGCACATTGAAAATGTATTAGGCGGCAAAGTGGTAGGTGAAGAGTATAAGCCATTGGGCAACACTCAGTTCGGTTCGGTTATCAATAAAATTCGTTTGAAAAAACCTGACGTAATTTATGCTGCAGTAGTAGGCGGAAGTAACGTTGCATGGTTCAAGCAACTTAAAGCTGCTGGTATCACTTCTAAGAAGCAAACTCTAGTAACTATCTCTGTAACCGAAGATGAAGTATTAGGAATAGGTGGTGAAAACCTTGAAGGTTTCTACTCAGTAATGAAGTACTTCCAAAGTCAAGATAACCCTAATAACAAAGCATTCGTTTCTGCGTTTAAAGAAATGTGGGGCGAAGACAGTGTAATGGGCGATGTAACACAAGCGGCTTATTTAGGTCCTTGGTTATGGAAGATGGCCGTTGAAAGAGCAGGTTCTTTTGATGTTGATAAGGTTGTTGCTGAATCTAGAAAAGGCGACATCGAACTTACAACTGCACCAGAAGGTTATGTGAAGCTTCATCAAAATCATCACTTATGGAGCAAAGCTCGCGTTGGTAAATGGAATAAAGATGGCCAGGCAACCGTGGTATTTACCTCTGAGTTGATCGAGCCAAATCCATTCCCAGAAGGTTATCAGTAAGTCGTTAGTTTAGTTATTTAAACATTAAAACTGTGAACAAGGATGTTCACACTTTCACCCAAAGATTAACGTGATTTCAAAAGTTAATTCGCAGATGCTTTCATAGCAGCGACTTAGTTATCGTTTCTTTTGGTTAATTGGGGAGATTAAAAATGGACGCATATACAAATAGTGAGTTGATATCAATATTCGCTATGCAAGGCTTCGCTGGGATTAGTTTGTTCAGCGTTCTTTTGCTTATGGCTTTAGGCCTGGCCATTATTTTTGGTCAAATGGGTGTCATTAACATGGCCCATGGTGAGTTCATGGCCGTTGGTGCCTACACCACTTATTTCTTAGCCACATTCACAGAAAATTACTTTCCAAGTTTCATGCCTTATTATTTTGTTTTTGCCATTGTGGTGGCATTTTTTGTAGCCGGAATACTGGGCTATTTCGCCGAATTTTTACTAATCAGGCATCTATATACCAGACCACTAGATACCTTGTTAGCCACATGGGGTTTAAGCCTCATTATGCAGCAATCATTTCGTTCGCTATTTGGCGCACGAGAAGTAAGCCCAACGTTACCTGATTGGTTACTAGGGTCATACCAGCCTACCGAAACTATTGATATCCCATTAAATGGCATGTTCGTTTTGGGATTAACGGCCGTTGTTACCATGACTGTTTATTATCTTATGTACAAATCACGTTGGGGACTGCGCGTTAGGGCTACTACTCAAAACCGTATCATGAGTGGCGCAGTTGGTATTAATACTAAAAAAGTTGATCGCTATACATTTGCATTAGGTTGTGGCATTGCCGGAATTGCTGGTGCGGCATTTACGACTATCGCTTCAACCGGTCCTACTACGGGATCCTTATATATTGTTGATACCTTTATGGTCGTTGTATTTGGTGGTGCTGCCAGCTTATTTGGCACAATAGCATCTGCATTTACTATCGCTCAAGCGCAATCAATTCTTGAATTTTTTATCAGTGGATCTATGGCGAAGGTTTATACCTTGTTCGCTTTAGTATTGATTTTAATGTTTAAGCCAGAAGGATTGTTCGCTAGTAAAGTTCGCCGTTAAGGTTGGCTTTACTTTCAATGTAAACATCACCGCTGTAAGTGAAAGAATTAACTTACATTGACTAAAAGTATTTAGGAGAGCGTTATGAGCTTCGTATATGAAAGACTATTGGGTGGAAAGAAAGGCCTAACCGGCTTTATCATTCTTGCCACATTAATACTGGTGATATTTCCCCTTTTCCTTGACTCTTTTCGTCTTGGATTAGCGGGTAAATATCTAACCTATGCATTCGCAGCAGTGAGTCTAGTGTTGTTATGGGGTTACGGAGGAATACTGAGCTTAGGCCAAGGAATATTTTTTGGTTTAGGGGGATATGCTATGGCGATGTTTTTAAAACTCGAAGCTTCATCGCCAGAAAATACCGCCATTCAATCCACCCCTGGTATCCCTGATTTTATGGACTGGAATCAGATAACAGAACTGCCTTGGTTTTGGGAACCGTTTACCAGTTTCACTTTTACCATTCTTGCGGTGTTAATACTGCCTGCGTTGTTTGCTTACATTATTGGCGCAGCCATGTTTAAACGTCGAGTAGGTGGTGTGTACTTTGCCATTATTACGCAAGTAATCGCGGTTATTTTAACGGTACTAATTGTTGGACAGCAAGGTTTCACAGGAGGTATCAACGGCATTACCGATTTGCGTACCTTAAATGGGTGGGACATTACTTCCGATAGTGCAAAAACTATTTTCTACTTTATTACCTGTGCATTATTACTATTAGTGATTATTGCTTCTAGGGCAATAATGACCAGTAAGTTTGGTCGTATTTTACTGGCAGTCAAAGATAAAGAAGACAGAGTAAGGTTTTCAGGCTACGACGTGGCTAACTTTAAAATCTTTGTTTTTTGTTTTGGCGCGATGATTTCAGCAATAGGGGGAGCCATGTTTACCCTACAGGTTGGATTTATGTCACCTTCGTTTGTGGGAATTGTACCGTCCATTGAAATGGTAATATTTGCCGCTGTTGGTGGTCGTATGTCATTGATTGGCGCGGTTTACGGAACGTTATTAATTAACTTTGGTAAAACTGCATTTTCTGAGTCTTTCCCAGAGTTATGGTTATTCCTAATTGGTGGACTGTTTATCGCTGTTGTTATGTTATTCCCTAATGGTTTGGCAGGAATATGGGAAGACCACGGACATAAAATAACGGATAGATTTCGTTTTATCGGAAAATGGTTTAACAAATTAACCGCTCAAGCAAAACTTCGAAAAGCGGAGGATGCAAAGTCATGAATGCAACTAATACAGATTTCACCTTATCCATAGAAGACCTTACTGTTTCATTTGACGGCTTCAAAGCCGTTGATAATCTGAACTTCTATTTAGACAAAAATGAACTACATGTAATTATTGGGCCAAACGGTGCGGGTAAAACTACCGTATTGGATCTGATTTGTGGAAAAACAAAAGCCACCTCAGGCAGTATTAAATTCTTAAATCATGAACTGACAGATTTGTCGGAGCACGCCATTGTGAGAGCGGGCGTGGGTCGGAAATTTCAAACGCCTTCAATTTATGAAAACCTAACGGTTTTTGAAAACCTTGAAGTGTCTTACCCTGAAGGTCGCGGCGTGTTTGGCTCGCTTATGTTTAAGCGCACCAAAAAAGTAATGGACAAAATTCATGAAATAGCTAAAGAGATCATGCTTGAAGACTCACTTGATCTCGAATCTGGTTTATTAAGTCATGGGCAAAAGCAATGGTTAGAAATAGGTATGCTGCTTATCCAAGACCCTCAGTTGCTAATGCTTGATGAACCTGTGGCTGGGATGAGTGTAAAAGAACGAGAACAGACTGCTGTGTTGCTGAACAAAATTAGCCAAGGTCGATCGGTGTTAGTGATCGAACACGATATGGATTTTGTTGCCCGCATTGCGCAAAAGGTAACCGTACTTCACCAAGGAAAAATTCTTGCTACCGGTGACATGGATACGGTTCAACATGACCCTAAAGTTATTGAAGTTTATTTAGGTCATTAAAACTGTGCCATAAAGCGTAAATCTTGAAAACGAAAATAATTAATTGGTGAATATATGTTAAACGTTTCTAATTTAAAAGTCCGTTATGGGCAAAGCGAAGTGATTAGTGATTTAAATTTCACTGTACCCAAAAATGAAACATTGGCGATTATGGGTCGTAACGGTATGGGTAAAACCACATTATTTAAATCTTTAATCGGTATATTACCTTCGGCAGGTGGTGTGATTACAGTGGACGGTGTTGATGTTTCTGATTTTGAAAGTTATCAGCGTGTTGAACATGGTATTGCGTATGTTCCTCAAGGGCGAATGATTTTTCCAAACCTCACTGTTAAAGAGAATATTGAGACGGGATTGGAGGTATCAAAACTTAAAGAGATACCTGATGATATTTATGCGCTTTTCCCTGTGTTAAGAGAAATGCGTCACCGCAAAGGAGGTAACCTTTCAGGAGGCCAGCAGCAACAGTTAGCTATTGCTAGGGCTCTGGTGACAAATCCAAAAGTACTGCTTTTGGACGAGCCTACAGAAGGAATACAGCCATCAATTATTAAAGATATTGCCAATATACTTAATGAAATAAAAAAACTAAGAGATATTACTATAATTGTTTCTGAGCAAGTGCTGAGCTTTACCATGGCCGTGGCAGATCGAATTATTGTTATCGATAAAGGCGAATTTATTCACGAAGACCTGCGAGCCAATGTGGATAGCGATCAAATTAAAAAATACTTATCAGTTTAATTAAATATTTTAAAAGCAAAGTTACAATTCGGTTAAATTAGGAGCATGAAATGACTGAAACAATAATTAAAGTAGACCTGAATAAATCGGCTTACGAGCATGATGACATACACAATCGCTGGCACCCTGATATACCGATGGTTGCCACTGTTAAGCCGGGGGATGATTTTAAAATAGAGTGCGTTGATTGGACCGGTGGTCAAATTAAAAATAATGATGACGCCTCTGATGTTCGCGATGTTGATTTAACTCAAGTCCACTTTTTATCTGGACCAGTTGCTGTCGAAGGTGCTGAACCCGGTGACCTTTTGGTAGTAGATATACTAGACATAGGCACTTTTGATGATAGCCAGTGGGGATTCAATGGTTTTTTCTCTAAGCAAAATGGTGGTGGTTTTTTAGACGAACATTTTCCTGAAGCACAAAAATCTATCTGGGATTTTAACGGAATGTTCACCAGCTCCCGTCATATCCCTGGAGTTGAATTTGCGGGATTAATTCATCCTGGGCTAATTGGTACTTTGCCATCGAAAGAGATGTTGGATATATGGAATACTCGTGAAAAAGAACTTTACGATACAGATCCTGATAGAGTGCCAACGTTAGCGTGTCTTCCGCACGGTGAAACTGCGCATATGGGTAGGATGAAACCTGATGAAGCTAAAACAGCCGCACTCGAAGCGGCTCGTACCGTGCCACCAAGAGAGCACGGTGGTAACTGTGACATCAAAGATTTATCACGTGGTTCTAAAGTTTACTTCCCTGTTTACGTTAAAGGCGCAGGTCTTTCTGTAGGTGACCTTCACTTTAGCCAAGGTGATGGGGAAATTACCTTCTGTGGCGCGATTGAAATGGCGGGTTGGATTCACTTACGTGTTAATTTAATCAAAGGCGGCATGGAAAAATACGCCATTAAAAATCCAATTTTTAAACCAAGTCCGATTACACCAAAATATGATGATTATCTTATTTTTGAAGGGATCTCTGTTGATGAGCATGGTAAGCAACATTTCCTTGATGTAAACGTTGCATACCGACAAGCTTGTTTGAATGCTATCGAATATTTAAAGAAATTTGGTTACTCAGGTGCCCAAGCTTATTCCTTACTGGGAACAGCACCCGTGCAAGGTCATATTAGTGGAGTAGTGGATGTCCCCAACTCATGCGCAACACTGTGGTTACCTACCGACATATTTGAGTTTGATATAAAACCCAATGCCGATGGTCCGACTAAGTTCCTTGATGGTAGTGTCGATATGCCTTTAGCCCCTGACCTTAAAAAATAAAGGAGATTTATCATGCCTGTATATGACTATAAATGTGCAGAACATGGCTTGTTTTACGAGCTAGCCAGTATGGATGATCATGCGGCTCCGGCAAATTGTCCAACATGTGACGTGTTGTCTGCACGGGTGATAATTATGTCGCCGACTTTTTTGAATATGGATAAAGAGAAAAAACAAGGCATAGAACGTAATGAAGCCGCTAAGCACGAACCTCAGCATTCAAATGCTGATACTCGAGCTGAAAATGCTGAAAAACTAAAACATGGATGTGGTTGTACGCATAAAAAACGCAGCTCTAAAGTCATCTACACCCCTGACGGGAGTAAGATGTTTCCGTCTATGCGGCCATGGATGATCAGTCACTAAGCCTGTATTAATAGAACTTGTATTAATTAGAGCTTATATTAATAAGCCCCACAAATATGTGGGGTTTTTTCATTGAGAATGCAACGCATCCCTAAGTTCTATCATCATTTTATGCGCACTTTCACCTGACATTTTATAAGGGTCGAAAACATTGTCTGCGGAGTATTTTAAATTAATAGGTGCTGTTAAGCTTGAATCTGGTACATATGACATAGACCAGTCAGAAAATTCTCGTTCAGAAATTTCTTTATATTCAAGTAATACAATATCCGAATGGCGTTTATCGTTTAATATTCTATGGTACAACTCATTTACATTAGTACGGGATGCTTCAATACATTGCAGAAAATAATTGCTACTAAAACAAAGCATACCTGTGACATTGATCTTACTATTGTTTAGTCTTGCCTTATTTAATATATGCTCGATATCTTCAGGCTTAAAGTGATCTGTTGCAGTGCTTGCGTATAAAATTCTAGTGAGAAACATAACTATACCCGTCGTCATTTCTTAAAAGTATAGACCTTAAAATTTAATTTGTAGCAAGTAATACTATCAAGACTGTTAAAAGACAAATAACGTCGTTATTTGCTGCTTTGTCACCTATTCATGCCAACTATTTACAGTCTCTCGGTTAGACCTTATACGCCTTGAGCTAGGGATTGATTGAACGGTTTTAGTATTTGGCCTTTTGCCTAAAGTTTATAGATGTATCGAATACTTAATAACATATAGACTCTTGTTATGTACTTAAAAGGAAATAATAGATGATTTCAAAATCTACGGTTCTTCGAGTGGCTAGGCCAACCGATAAACTCAACGAGATTACGGCTATGTATATCTCTGGTTTAGGTTTTCAGTTGCTAGGAAGTTTTAAAGATCACGATGGATTCGACGGGGCGATTATTGGTCAAGCAAATCATGCATACCACTTAGAATTTACCCATCATTCAGGCACAACGGTTGGTCGCGCGCCAACTAAAGACAACTTACTTGTATTCTATATTCCCGATCATCAGGAGTGGCTTGAAGGTTGCGAAACTATAGCGGCAGCTGGTTTTATTGGTGTTAAGGCGTATAACAGTTATTGGGATTCTACTGGTAAAACCTATGAAGATATTGATGGGTATCGTGTAGTTTTGCAGAATTCCCAATGGCTAGAATAAATGCCTATGGATTTTGACCGCGATTGCTAAATTTTCAATACCAAGTACCAAGCAATTTAATTACTTGATTTTCAAAGAACTCTTCACCACTTTATTTTGCTGGCCATTTTTAGTGCAGGTTGCCGCAGTTAGTCTAAACTCAGATGATATAAAGCAATAGTACTAATATTCAGCTACAGAGTTTGTTCCAGCTACTCATTAGGGTTAACCGATTTTGAACGCCAATCATATTATTGAAAGAAACAATATCTCTATCTCTGGCAACCTAGATGGCCCACCTTTGCTTATGGCCCATGGTTTTGGATGTGATCAGAACATGTGGCGGTTTATGAGGCCTGAGCTAGAGAAAAAATATAAGGTCATTCTTTTTGACTACGTTGGTTCAGGTAAGTCCCTGCTATCTGACTACTCGGCTGAGCGTTATTCGGCTTTAGAGGGTTATGCGGCTGATATAGTAGATATTTTAATAGTACTTGAACTCAAAGATGTATCAGTGATTGCCCATTCTGTGAGTTCAATAATTGCTGCAATTGCTTATCTTAACAAACCCGCCTTGATCTCTAATATAGTAATGGTATGTCGACACCCTGTTTTCTCAATTTTCCACCTGACTATAACGGTGGCTTTGAGCGAGGTGACTTAGAGGAACTTATCGGTTTAATGGATAAAAACTATATAGGTTGGGCAGATTACCTAGCGCCTTTGGTGATGGGTACAGCAAATGGAGCCGAGTTAGTTGGAGAGCTTTCTGGTAGTTTCTGCAGTACCGACCCAATCATTGCCAAGAACTTTGCCAATGCGACCTTCTTTTCTGACTACCGTCATATCTTGCCAGATCTATCTTGCCCTGTTCTCTTAATACAAAGCGCTTCAGATGCGTTGGCTAATGTGAACGTCGGCGAATATATGGAACAACAGATCCCAGCCAGTAAACTAGAAATTATAGATGCAGAAGGACACTGCCTTCATATGACGCACCCCAATAAAATCATGCCGTCAGTCCTTCACTTTCTTTCTGACAATAATGGAAGTATTTAAACTACCGCAAATGGACTCTTTCTGCTCTGGACATCTAGTCGTTGATGATCGCAGACGTATTGTTATTTGTAATCAGTACATTCTCGATATAATCGGATGTGATCGAAGTCAGATCATTGGGACACCTGTTTCTACCTATCTCACAGCCGCGTCAAATATCTTTCTTGATAGCTATATCTACCCGCTACTTTTAACCAGTTCTGAAGTTCAGGAATGCCAAATTACTTGGCTAAGTCAAAATAGTGATAGAGTTCCAGTAGTCGCAAATATTAAACTTGATACTGACGGAAGGGCATATTGGTCGCTATTTAAATGTGTTGCCAGAGATCAATTATACAATGAATTATTGGAGGCAAGGTCGCAATTAGAACACAAGGCAAAAGAGCTGCACCAATTAGCGACGACTGATCCTTTAACCGGTTTACTAAATCGACGTGAACTACAGAATCTTGCGAACAGAAGTATTAGTCAAGCGGCTAGAGATGGATCAAATTTTGCTATGCTCTCATTAGACATTGATAATTTTAAGCAAGTTAACGATACATATGGTCATCCAGTAGGTGATAAGGTTATACGACGCATAGCAAAATTGATTTCAGAAGATCGTCGCGAACATGATTTGGTTGCTAGGATTGGCGGAGAGGAGTTTGTTATTTTACTACCTGGCATTAACGAAGAATCGGCGTTTAACGTTGCAGAAAAATTAAGAAAAAAAGTGGAGTCGCAAGTAAAAGACAACTTGAAGGTTACAGTAAGCGTAGGAATTTCTATGAGCGGATCAATCTCGGATAATCATTTTGAAAAACTACTTGCTCTATCTGACCAGGCTCTTTATGAATCTAAAAATAACGGTAAAAATAGAACTACCGTTGCATATAATACTTAGCTATTAGAGTATCTGGGCGGTAATATATTTGGTATTTATTAACCAATTTCTAATCTCCATTACCTAATAAAATTTTCAATATTAACTCATCTGCCTGATGTAATTCCCTGCGTTTTATTCAAAAAAGCTACCCTTTAACACCTTTAAGCAAGGGCGATATGATACTGACTGGAACACCCGGCGGTGTAACATTCAATATTCCAAGATGGAAAGCTAGGCTAGCTAATATTATTGGACTCGATTGTTTTCAAAAACTCGCTATAAGCCAAAACAACAATAATGCCGAAAAGTATCTTAATGTGGGTAACGAAGTTGGTGTAAGCGCCGAATGGTTAGGAAGTGTTGTTATTACTATTACCGAGTAGTGCAAGAGGCGGTAATCTGGAATTAGAGAAACTAAACTCTTAATTAAAAGAGTATAGTGATAAGTCTTACCTGGTTACTTAAGTTACAATTTAGAAATCTGCTTCAATAGGGACGCAAAACCAATAGTGCCTTGACGCTCAAACTTTTTATCAAATAAGAACTTTCCAAGTATGGGTATGGTAATTGTGCCTTTCGAAATCCATGTAACCTTGGTTTTACCGTTTTCTTCTTGCAGGGTAATGGTGCCAATTTCGTGTTTAAAAGGCAGGGGGCTTGAGGCTTCAATTTTATAGTCTAATCGATTAGGTCGTTCAAAGTAGGTGATGCGTTCATCAAATCTTACGGCGCCTAAATCGATATGCCGAAGCGCGCCCAAACCATTTTTTTCTGTTTTACCAGGCTCAAGTAGCTTGGCTACTTTTACGCCACTAAATTTTGAATAGCCCGCATGGTCAGCTAAAATTTCGAATACGGCATTGATGTCTTTATCAATTACCCGTTCTACATGGATATCAAACATTGAGTAGTTCCTAAATTCGGTAAGTATTAGATTGAGATTCGTATTTATACTTTTACATTAACTTAATTTAATACGAGCGACTATAAAAATTGAATTTTAGCTTCTATCCCTATGGGTATATGGTGGTTATTGGCCAAGGTAGGCGATACTCAATTAAACCATTGCAGTAAACCAGGTAAGCAAGATGTCAGCACTAGGTATTAATCCAGCCCGAGTTCAGGCCATTTTCCAGCGTGAACAAGCACGTTTTCATGAGGCTCGCCCAAAATCAGCGGCGTTATTGGCTCGCGCCAAGCTCCATATGCCTAACGGCGTTCCGTGTGCTTGGATGGATGGCCTATATTTCCATCAGCCGATTTTTGCTAGCCATGGTAAAGGGGCCTATTTTTGGGATGTTGATGGCCATCAATATTTAGACATGAACCAAGCCGACCTTAGTATGAACTGCGGCTATGGCCCCGAGCCACTAGTGAATGCGGTAGAAGAAAGAGTGCGTAACGGTGCGCAGTTTTTATTGCCGGTACAAGACAGCATTGAGGTAAGCGAAGCCTTGGCCGAGCGTTATCGCCTGCCATTTTGGCAATACACCTTGTCGGCATCCTCAGCCAACATCGAAGCCATTCGCATCGCCCGTGCCTTTACGGGCAAACAATATGTGTTGGTATTTAATGGTAAATATCATGGCCATATTGACGACACCATGGGCAGTGAAGATGCCAGCCAAGACAGTCTAGGTTTTCGTGATAACTTTTCCAAGCAGACCTTACATGTGGAATTTAACGATTTAGCCAGCGTTGAATATGCGTTAAAAAACTATCCGGTGGCTTGTGTCATGTGTGAGCCAGCGCTTAGTAATCTTGGTGTTATTCAGCCTCACGATGGTTTTTTTGATGGCTTGCGCGCATTGTGTAATGAGTATCAAAGTTTACTGATTATTGATGAAACCCATACTCAGGTATGTGCGTGGGGTGGTTTAAGCCGTGCCTGGAATATTACGGCTGACATGCTGACCCTAGGTAAAACTGTAGCGGCTGGTATCGCCACAGGGGTGTACGGCATGAGTACTGATATTGCCGAATTTGTGGCCACACATTTGGAAGCCGATAACGAGGCCGATGCGCGTACCGCAAATGGTGGCTTAGCATTGGGAGGAACCTTATACGGCAACGCCTTATCTATGGCGGCGGCGAAGGTGGCGTTGAATGATATTTTAACCCCGCAAGCCTACGACAAAACCACATTGCTGGGTGCCAACCTTAGTATGGGGTTGCAAACCTTGTTTGATAACTATGATTTACCATGGAAAGCTCAGAGTTTGTTTAGTCGTTCAGGTTATACATTTGGTCCTGAGTTGCCAACTAATAGCCAAGAGTATGAAAAATATGCCGACCCAATTTTATACAATGCCATGCGTGCATTTTATGCCAACCGTGGTGTGTGGGAATCTATTTCCAGTGCCGGTCCTGCTGTTTCGTTTGTAATGGAGCAAGCCGATATAGATAAATATTTGGCCGTGGTCGAAGCGTTTTTAATCGAACTGACGGGTGAGTAATACAATACGTTATAAATACGTATTATCAGCTATATATAATATTCCCGTATTAATTAGCAGCAGTAGAGACGTTGAGAATAAACTGTTTTCTATTGATACCATACTTAGGCAGAGTTTTCCGCTAAAGGTAGTAGGCCAGTATTAATAGTAGCTTAGAGCTTATTTTTTGGCTTCGGTTAAAAAAGGGCGGATTAGCATAAGTCAGTCTTATTATTTTATAGGGTTAAAAGAGAGAGTTGCGATAACCTCAAACAGTATCAGCGTCTATGTATTAAGCATTCTTGGTAAATCGCATGACTATTGGAGACGAAATCATTAAAATAGGCTTTTTAACTTACTGTATGAATTATGGTCTCTCAAACTCGTATTAATAAGGTGTTATCAAAAGCAGAAGAGCGATGTGTCTCCTCTGGTACTCGGCTGACTGAAAAGCGAAAAAAAGTCCTAGAGATAATGGTGAATTCTGAAATACCTTTATCGCCATATGAGGTGGTAGATCAATATAATGAAGTGGCCGATTCAAAAATGCCGGCTAACTCAGCTTATCGAATATTAGACTTTTTAGTCAGTGAAAACCTTGCCCATAAGCTTGCTTCAGCTCAAAAATACATCGCTTGCTCTCATATCACATGTAATCACACCCATGAAGTTCCACAGTTTTTGATTTGTGGCAAATGCCAGAAGGTTCAGGAAGTAGGGATTAAAACAAAGCTAATGAAGCAGCTTAAAGACAATGTTGAATCCACTGGTTACAGCATGACAAGCCAGCAGTTAGAGATTCAATGTTTGTGTCCAGAATGTCAATGAAGCTTATTCTATCCTCGTAATGCATGTCCTGCTTTGGTGGTTAGTTTAAATACAGGCTAACTACTCATTATTTACCCTAAAGAAAGCATGTTCTGTAATATTAAATCAGCTTGTACCTCTGAATAATAATATATTTCTAGTAAAAACATAATGATATGATATATCATTATGTTTTATTAAATAGAATAGTTGATTAGCTAATGAATAAACTTCCTGTAACGGTGCTTTCTGGCTTTTTAGGCGCTGGAAAGACCACTGTATTAAGTCATATCTTGAATAATAGAGAGAGCAAAAAAGTTGCTGTTATCGTAAATGATATGAGTGAAATAAACATAGATGCATCCATGATTCAGAATGAGGTTGCATTAAGTCATCAAGAAGAAAAAATCGTGGAAATGAGCAATGGCTGTATTTGCTGCACACTACGCGAAGACTTGCTGTTGGAAGTTAACAAGCTGGCAAAGGAGGGCAGGTTTGATTATTTGGTCATAGAATCTACCGGCATTTCGGAGCCACTACCTATTGCAGAAACATTTACCTTTGCTGATGAAAATGGTGTTTCGTTATCTGATGTGGCCAAGTTAGATACAATGGTAACCGTAGTCGATGCCGTAAACTTTTTGGAAGATTATGACGAAGCTAAGTATTTACAAGATACCGAGGAGTCTTTGGGTGAAGATGACGATCGCAGTGTAGCTGATTTGTTAGTGGATCAAGTGGAGTTTTCAGATGTTATCTTGATCAGTAAAACGGACTTAGTAAATGAAGATGATATTAAGCGTTTAACAGCCATTTTAAAATCGCTAAATACCCGCGCTCAAATTATCCCCATATGCCAAGGAAAGGTAGATATTAACTCTGTTATAAATACAGGCCTATTTGATTTTGACCGAGCACAGCAGGCACCAGGCTGGTTAAAAGAAATGCGCGGAGAACATGTACCCGAAACAGAGGAGTACGGTATAAGCAGTTTTAGCTATGTTGCTCGTCGTCCATTTAATCCAATAAAATTCTATGACTTTCTCCATAGCACCCAAGAATATGGAAAACTAATTCGTTCAAAAGGTTTTTTTTGGCTAGCTACCCGTCCAGAGCTTGCTGGTCAATGGAGCCAAGCCGGAGGCATCGCCAGACATGGGTTTGCAGGTATGTTCTGGAAATCCATCCCCAAAGAAAATTGGCCTCAGGATGAGGACTACTTGGAGTCAATTGAACAACAATGGGTAGAACCTTTTGGTGATATGCGACAAGAGTTGGTATTCATTGGTCAAAATTTAGATAAGGCGCGAATTATATCTGCACTTAATGAATGCTTACTAAAAGAAGATGAGATGCTAAAAGGTGAAAAATTCTGGGCAACCTTACAAGACCCTTTTCCTCTGTGGGAGCATGAAACATGAATTCACTCGCTAAGACTGCAAGTGCAGGCTGCAACAACTCATTTGATATACAGGGATATGAACCTATAGCGCTTACTGATGTTTACCAAGAGGATTGTAATATCGCAGTTTGGAAACGAGCGCTACCAAAGGAGCTTCAGCAGGATGTGAATGAGTATCTAAAAATGAATACTGGTTTACAGGCGTCTATGATTCTTTCTCCTGTTAACGCGGTTACAGTGATTCATAAAGCTTTAGGTGGTAAGCAATTAACAGTTGCTTTAAGTAAAAATATTGCTGAATTAGTTGATATTTTTAGTTGTTTATTTGAACTGGATCGCGTGGGATTACGACTAACGGTATTAGATAAAGCCATGTGTCCTAGGTTTCATGTGGATCAAGTTCCTGCGCGTTTAGTCACAACCTTTCAAGGCATTGGCACCGAATGGTTACCTCATAAACTGATAGATAGAAGTAAGCTTGGCCATGCTAGTCAAGGAAAGCCTGATGACGGCTCGGGCTTATTTCAAAACAACAGCGACATTCAGCAGTTAAGCAGTGGTGATGTGGCTTTATTAAAAGGTGAAGGCTGGCATGGAAATGAGGGAGCTGGTTTAGTTCATCGCTCTCCTATGTTGCAAGCAGGAGAGAGGCGATTATTATTAACTCTAGATTTTAATTAATTATCAGAATAGCTTGTCATGCTAATCAAGACGGCGAAGACAAGCAAATAGAGCTTTATTAAAACCCGATGTGTGAAGAGACGATGCCATGGCAATTACATTGTGCGCGTCGAAGATCGGTAGGCCATTGCAGATGGAATGGCTGCTGCTATTACAGTGGCTATTAAAACCAGTAATAATATTTGTAAGTTTTTAAATGAGAATAAATTAACCGATACTTGCAAGCCAAACTCTGCTGTCAAAGAGGATTGAAAACCTATCAGTACTGCCCATAATGTGATGATGCTTATGAGGCTGCTCATCAAGGTAATGAGCATAGCTTCTATCTCTACTATTATAAATATATACCAGGGTGGTGCGCCTATTACTCGTAATAATTGAATCTCATGGTGGCGTTCACGAATTGACGCAAGCAACATAGCTGAAAGACCCAAAAGGGAGGCCAGTAAAACTAAATAGGAAATCAACTCTAAAATTTGTTCAACAGAACCCATAATTTGCCAAAGCTCTGATAGTGCGATTCCCGGTAGGATAGCGGTCAGGGGTTCTTGCTTGTATTGATTAATATATTGTTGAACACCAAAAGTGGCCATGCGTGATTTTAAGCCCACCATAGCGGCTGTGATACTTTCAGGTGTTAAATTATCCTGTTGCAGATCGTATTGTATTGTATTATTCAGTCGCGTTCCTGTTTGCCAGTTTTTGTGTATTGCTTCGATTCCTTGCAGGCTAACAAATAGGGTCTGATCAACTGGAGTGCCTGTCGGCTCAAGGACGCCTACTACATTGAATGGATGTTGTTTATGCTGGGTAAAGCTAGTAGCTGCAATGCCATGTGCTAATACGATTTGTGTATTAACTTCATAGTTCAATTTTTTTGCTACTTCAGAGCCTAATACAGTACCAAAAATCTCTTTAAATGCTTTGCCATCTGAAAACGTTAAAGGATGCTTTTTGCCGTATTTGAAATACGAAAAAAAATCATCTGTGGTGCCCATGACTCGATAGCCTTTATGGGAGTCTCCTAGTGAAATTGGAATTATCCATTCAATTTTTGGGTGTTTTTTTAAGTTTTGATAGGTGTTCCAGCTTAAATTAGCCGTGGGAGAGCCAATACGAAATACAGAATATAGCAAAAGATTAATACTGCTGGTTCTGCTGCCAACAATTAGGTCTACGCCGGATATCGTGCTGGCAAAGCTGTTTTTAGTTTGCTGACGAATGTGATCAACTGCCAGTAATACAAATAGGCTTACGGCTAAGGCAACAATAGTAAGCAGTACCGAGCCTTTGCGATTCATTAAACTTTTATATGCCAGTATTAACATCTTACTAAATTCGCCATTTGATTGATATCCTTAAACGAGTCAACTCGAGAGAAGTGGCGAGATAAAGATAGATCGTGACTGATAAAGATTAATGCGCAATTTAGTTGCGATACCTGCTCCATTAGTAGTGCAATAAAAGTATCTCGATTTTTTTTATCTAATGATGATGTGGGCTCATCGACAATAATCAATTTTGGGTTATTAATTAAAGCTCTTGCAATAGCAACTCGTTGTTTTTGTCCCATGCTTAAATGATGAGTGGGTTTAAACCATGTACTTTTTTCTAGTTGAAGCTTGTAAAGTAATTTAGAAATTAAGTCATTACTCGTATTTTTCTTTGAAAACTGAGCAGCCAGCTTTATATTTTCAATGGGTGATAAATAAGGAATAAGATTAAAGCTTTGAAATACGCAGCCAATATGGTTTGCGCGAAGCTTGTCTAATTGGCTACTTTTCATTTTTTGTAAAGAATACCCAAACATTTCTATAGATCCGTTAGAAACTGGTAATATGCCGCTGATCAAATTTAAAAATGTTGTTTTTCCACAGCCTGATGGACCGTGTATGAAAACCTGCTCGTTATCAGCGAGGTCCCAGCTAGGAATGTTAATAACTTGATGGTTTGGTGTTTCAGAGTAATAAAACTCAAGCTGGTTAATTGTAATAGCCATAGATTATTTACGTATCTTAAATTACCATTTAATTAGTGGTATGATATATCATTAATTTATTAAATGTAAGAATAAGCTAAGGGTTTAAGTTATGCGAGTAGTTTGGTATGTGCTTACCAGTTTTACCTTATTGCTTCTGGGGTGTTCAGAGCAAGGGGAGGATGTGTTTGTGATTGATTTAGCGGATAAAAAACAAATCGCTAAATTTGAATTAAGTAATAACTCTGAAACCAAATTAAGAGAAGATGAGATTTCTAAGCCTGCGATCAATATTCATAAAAATACTAAATATGAAACTATTGAGTGGACGGATCTAATGCCTGAGGACGACTTAAATGCCTTATTGAATCCTCCTAGTTATATTACCGAAGCAAAGGAAGGTTCTTTTGAAGATCAAATAAGCAGTGGTTTAAAAAGCGCCATGGCGACTGAAATAGATGATGCCTATCAGCGGGCATTAGTATCAGAAAATGTAGTACTAAAATTTGATCGTCAGGCAATTAGACTTGCGGGCTTTGTAGTACCGTTAGAATTTAATGATGATCATGTGATTAATGAGTTCTTTTTGGTTCCTTTTTTTGGTGCTTGTATTCATGTACCAGCACCGCCGCCTAATCAAATTATTTTTGTTAAACATTCAAAAGGATTTAAGCTAGATGCTCTTTATAATCCTATCTGGGTGTCAGGGGTGCTAAGTGTTTCAGTGGTTAAAAATGATGTTGCCACATCGGCATATACTTTGGATATGGCATCATTCGAACCCTATAAAGTCGCTGATTAATTTATATGTTTAATAAATAATATTATTACCACAGCACTTTTTAAACTTTTTTCCACTGTCACAAGGGCAGGGGTCATTACGGCCCACTTTTGCTTCTGTACGAATCACCTGTTTATCTGGCGAGCAACAACTTGATCGAATACAACATGAGGATGTTGTAATATTGATGCCTGTATTTTTGGTATTTATTTCATGTTTCATATATAAAAAACTATTAGGTTATTTTTTTATTTCTGATGAATGATGTTCGATTATCTTCCAATCTTGCCCATTCCATTGATAAACAAAGCTGAACCTTGCTTTTATCTTTGAATAATCTTTAAAACTAAATATATATATACCTGAGTGAATTATAATTTCTCCAAGGTTTTGAATTTTTGATTCATGAATATTACATTTAGGAATATTTTCTAAAAACTGTCTAAAGTATTCTTCAATTTCACTGTAGTTATGACAAAATTTATTAGAAGTGGTTGGTAATAATACAGCGTCAATTTGATATAAATTAGTTACTGTCTTCGGATTACCTGTTTGTATAATGTTATTCCAATGATCAAATAGTGCCATTATTTTTTCATTGTTCATTTCTTTATATTTCTTAAATTTATGCATTATTATTTATTGCTTATTAAATGATAGTCTTGAACCATTAGCTGGCTGATCTAGTATTTTTTCTCCATCAAACACCATGTTCCCATTCACCCATGTAGCTTCTATTTTTGATGAGAATTCATGACCATCAAATGGAGTCCAGCCACAGTGATATAAACTATTTTTATGGGTGGATTGTGTCTTTTTATTAAAATTAATTAATACTAAGTCTGCAAAGTATCCCTCTCTAATAAATCCTCGGTCAGTAATACCATAGCGCTTGGCTGGATTGTTAGAGATTTTTTCGACCACTTGTTCTAATTTTAAACGTTTATGTACAACATGGTCTAATAATGTAAGAAGTGCATGCTGGACCAACGGCAACCCTGCAGGTGCTTGTGTGTAAGCTAGGTTCTTTTCTTTCCTGGTATGTGGAGCATGATCAGTAGCAATAATATCAATATGACCGGTATGTAAGGCTTGTATCAGCGCGTCTCGATCATGTTTATATTTAATAGAAGGGTTGCACTTAATTAAATTACCAGATTTTTTATAGTCTTCATCGCTGAACCATAAATGATGAACACAGGCTTCTGCAGTAATAAATTTATTGTCGATTGGACCCGCTTCAAATAGAGATAATTCTTTTTCAGTAGTGATATGTAATATATGCAACTGGCTTTTATATTTTTTTGCTAAACTTACCGCGTATGAAGATGATTCGAAACATGCATTCTGGTCACGAATAATTGGGTGATCATAGATTGTTAGTTCTGATTTAGATTTTAATAAATTCTCTGTGTTTTTCTGAATAATGGGGCTACTTTCACAATGGGTCACTATTAAAGTAGGTGCGCTTCGAAATATTCCTTCTAATGCGCTAGGGCTCTCAACTAAAAGGTTACCGGTAGACGCTCCCATAAATACTTTTACACCGCAGTGCTTGCTTGGATTAAGACGCTTAATTTGTTCTAGATTTTTTTCTGTCGCCCCTAGGTAAAATGAATAATTACCATAAGAATGTTTATTGGCAATATTAAATTTATTTTCAAGTGCATCGATACTTGTAGTGGCAGGATTAACATTAGGCATTTCCATATAACTAGTGATGCCGCCAGCAACAGCTGCGCGTGACTCTGAAGCGATGGTACCTTTATGGGTTAAACCAGGCTCCCTGAAGTGTACTTGGTCGTCAATCATCCCTGGTAATAAATATTTACCTTCAGCATCTACGATAACGTCGTGATCATTAGCAGAAATACTAGAGGCTATTTTTATAATTCGCTTTTTTTCAATTAAAATATCAGCCGCTTTACTGGTGCCGTCATCAATTATCGTAGCGTTTTTAATAAGGGTTCGAGTCATAGATTAATTTGCATTCCTTTGAATTATCGCGTGTTGATACTCAGAATTTAAATATAAATAAAAACAACTGTCTCGGCCTGTATGGCAAGCACCACCTACCTGATTTACAAGACAAAGCAGTGCGTCGCCATCACAATCCAGTGATGCGGAAACCAATTTCTGTATATTGCCACTGGTTTCACCTTTCACCCAATAGTTTTGACGACTTCTGGACCAATAAGTCATACGTTGAGTTTCTAGGGTTATTTTAATGGCCGATTTGTTCATCCAAGCCATCATCAGCACGTCTTTGCTTACCGCATCTTGAGTTATAACTGGCATCAGACCATCTGAATTAAAAGCAAGATTTTCAAAAATAGTTAAAAAATCAACAGTATATTTATCAGGTTTATTTTCAATAGACTGGAAGAATGGGTTGATCATAACGTCAAATCTTTTCTGCTTTTTTTTGTTTTAATAGTTTCTACTTTCCGAAGATAATAGTTCCAAATGTGAGAAGATGTAATTATAATAGTGCCAATTACAGTAAGAAAACGTTCCCAGTATTCAGACAAATATTCATGACCTAAAAATGTAGCGCAAGATATAATGAGTAAACCAATTACTCCTACCAAAGCCACTTGAAATACTAGGTGTTTTTTCCAGCCACTATACAAGGCGAGGGCGCTTACGGGAATGACCGCAACCACCATCCAAATATGAAATGCTTCATCTGTAAAAAAGAATGAAGACAATGTTGGCAAGGCAATAACCATTACGGGTATTAATAAACAATGCAGTATGCACAGTACAGACAAGCTAATGGCTAACCCATCAGCTTGAGATTGTATTTGCTTCATATTATTCTCCAATAATGAGCTTATTATTGCTTGGTTTTAACATACTCATACCTTGATCAGTTTCTGAAATCCATTGGACTTTTATTTCTGAAATATTAGGGAATGATTCAAATATTTTAATTTCAATGTTTTTCAGTTTAGAAGTTGGACTACAACTGAATTGATATTCGGCTGAAATATCTGTGTGATTATTTTCCTGGCCGTGATGATCATGTTCCTCTAATAAAACAAATCCATTGATTACGCTGGACATTACATTACAGCGGTTGCCGTTAAAGCTAAATAAAGAGAAAGGCTTTAATAGTAATGATTTGGCATCTTGCGCATGTTCTTTTTCTTTAATTGTTTTTGCCACATGTTCAAATCCCACAATATTGCTGGCAGGCGATTCAAATTTAACTTCAATTTTGTTATCACTAATAGACAGCCAAATTTCGCTAAACCCATGAATATGCGCTTTTTTCTGGTGATTATGTTCGTCATTATGGTGACTTGCGCTGACCATGATAGAAATCAAAGCTGCAGCGGACAGAATTATTATTTTAATGCAAATCGGTGTGTTCATGGTAGAGCCTTATAAATTACCCGGCAATGATATAGTATATCATTAATAAATCAACCTTTTAATTTATTAGGGTTAAGCGGATAGCCAAGGACGTAGATATAGAATTTAACTGTAAAAAGAATAATTTAAGCCCTTAATCAAATTAAGGGCTTAATTTAACAAATAATATATTAGCTTATATAAATAGGACGAACATATTTGATCAAATAGACTGCATGTCCAAAGATAGTCAGCCTTTTGCATGGAGCAATCTATATGTAATTGGTGTCTAGAATAAATACTGCTTAAGGTCGGTCTGACAATGGCTAGCAGTGACTGTAGTGGTACAGTCTTTATGTTTCAAAATTGATTGTAGTTATTTTGCTAATAGGCAGTGGTCAGGCTTTATCTTGACCCGAGCTGAAGCAATACCTTCAGTTAAAAGACGCTTGGATCGCGCCAATGATGGTTACATTTTCCTGCTTATGCCAGATGTTTCACTGTGATGAGGCTGATCTCTCATAGCGTTTGGCAACTTGTTTTGGCTGGGAGCCTTAGGTAATGGTTCTGTCAGAATATATGGCTTTTATCATATGGTCCTTATATAGCCAGGTAATTAAAAATCGCTCATAAAAAAACGTGGGCAGGACTAGCTAACGTTCTTGATCTGACATCAATATAGTGGACTGTTATTTACAGTTGCTAAAGAGCTTCAGTATGGGTCAAACCATAAAGCGAAACTATGATCGTATTCTACTATCATTCTTGTTTTAACTCCCAAAGCGGGCATTTAAAATAGCCAAAATTTAGTTAAATTTTGAATTTTAAGACTATGGCGCTTTTGCCCCCAACATAACGACTCACCTTGTTTATGTTCAGCTACAATATAAAGCACGTATTGTTTTCTTAATTTTTCAAAGGAACACAATATATGTGGTTTTTAATGACCTAAATATACTATAAAATGAACGATTAAATTTAGGTACCAGCAACATGTATATGATAATAAAGCATGCCCATCTAACAATAATTGCGCTGACGTTTATCTTTTTTATTATTAACTTTGTGTTAACTATGAAAGGGTCTGAAAAGGTTAATCATAAATTACTAAAAATTGGCCCAAATATTTTATATGCCCTTTTTATCTGTACTTTTATATATTTGGTAATAGTAAACCCACTTAACTTGTATCCTTTTGTTAATGGCTGGGCATCCTCTAAATTAGCTGGTTTCGTATTCTACGTACTTTCTATTACGCTTGCGTTAAAGTGGGCAAAAGCAACGGTGTGGCGAATTGTAGGATTAATTAGTGCTGTCTTTTGGTTATTAATGACTGCACGACTTGGTTTTGCCGATCACATTAAAATAAAAGGTATTAGCCAAGAGACTAATGCTTTTATTGAGTTAACTCAGACTTCGTTGGCTGCTATTTGCTAGCCTTGTAAGCCAAGTAAAAGAATCGTTTTAATATAAACTAGTTTAATACCAACAAATTTAATTTCTATTTATTAAAGTTAAAAAGGAATATCAAGATATGAGTACAGATAAGCCACGTAAATATTCACAAAAAATTGTAGATGGTGTAGCACAGGCCCCAAGTCGCTCTATGTTAAGGGCTGTTGGTTTTGGCGATGAGGATTTCAAAAAATCTCAAGTAGGTATTGCCTCAACTTGGTCAATGGTGACGCCCTGTAACATGCACATCAACAAGCTTGCAGAAGAAGTGGGTAAAGGTGTTGATAGCGCAGGTGCTAAAAGCGTTATTTATAATACCATTACTATATCGGATGGTATTTCAATGGGCACCGAAGGTATGAAGTATTCTTTGGTATCACGTGAAGTGATTTGCGATTCCATCGAGGCGGTCTCGGCAGGGATGGGACATGATGGCATTATTGCTATTGGAGGCTGTGATAAAAACATGCCTGGGTGTTTAATGGGGCTTGCACGTCTTAATAGGCCTTCTATTTTTATCTATGGCGGCACCATCATGCCTGGTGAAAATCATACAGATATCGTTTCAGTATTCGAGGCCGTAGGTAGTTATGCAAACGGTGATATTCCCATCACTCAATTAGATCATATTGAAAAAACAGCGATTCCTGGACCAGGCTCTTGCGGTGGCATGTATACGGCAAACACGCTAGCTTCAGCGATTGAAGCTTTAGGCATGAGTCTGCCTAATAGCTCTGCGCAAAATGCAATTTCAGAGCAGAAAAAACAAGACTGTGTAGACGCAGGAAAAGCGATTGTTCACTTGCTTGAACATGATATTAAACCGTCAGATATTATGACCAAAAAAGCATTTGAAAATGCTATCACGCTGATAATTACCTTGGGAGGCTCAACCAACGCGGTACTGCATTTAATTGCAATGGCAGATACGGTTGGGGTTGAATTGACATTAGATGATTTTGTACGCATTGGTAAAAAAACACCAGTGATTGCTGATTTACGCCCTAGTGGCCAATATTTAATGTCCGAGTTAATTGAAATTGGTGGTATTCAGCCTTTGATGAAACGCCTGTTAGATGCAGGGATGTTTCATGGTGATTGTTTGACCGTAACGGGTAAAACCATGGCCGAAAATTTGGCTGATGTTGATGATTATCCTGATGGACAGGTTATTATTTTACCCTTTGATAAACCCATTAAAAAAGACAGCCACTTAGTTATACTTAATGGTAATTTAGCACCTGAAGGTGCAGTTTCAAAAATTACTGGTAAAGAAGGCTTAAGCTTTACAGGTGCAGCTAAAGTTTATGACTCCGAAGAGCTAGGTTTTGCCGCCATTATGGATGGACAAGTAGTCGCTGGTGATGTGGTTGTTATTCGCTACGAAGGTCCAAAAGGTGGCCCTGGAATGCGAGAAATGTTGAGTCCTACTGCGGCTATTATGGGTAAAGGGTTAGGCAACGATGTTGCACTCATTACTGATGGACGTTTTTCAGGTGGCAGTCGAGGTTTTGTTGTAGGGCATATCACGCCAGAAGCATACGAAGGTGGTGCCATTGCGTTGGTAAAAAATGGCGACAGTATTACCATTGATACAGAAAATCGTGAAATGACGCTTAATATTAGCGATCAAGAAATGACTGAAAGGAAGTCTAATTGGAAACAACCAGAACCAAAATATACACGTGGGTTACTCGCAAAATACGCTAAAACAGTAAGTTCTGCTTCAACGGGTGCGGTAACCGATAGGCCTGATTAAACTTTTTGTATTGGAATGAAGTTTTAAAATATTTAACTACATGAAAATATAATTTAAACATACTTATTGTTTGGCTATCGTATCGTAGTCTTTAGCCAAACAAATAGTGATTGATAGTATTTAAGTCATTTTTATTTCAACGTTGTTAAAGTCTTACGACGTCGCCTATTAGTTATTAAAATCACACCAGCTTACATAACTAATTTTAAAACTGTTACCATGTGGCGCTTATTAGTTATGCTTGATAATTATTGGCATCTAGCTTGATAATTATTAGCATCTAAAGAGTAAAAATAATGGATAACGAGTCAAAACCCGCTGTTTACAACCTTTCAATATACGCCTTACTCACTTTGGCGGTTTTATATACTTTATATTTTGCTAAGTCATTGTTAATGCCGGTGATTGTGGCGCTTTTGTTTTCGTTGTTGCTGAGTCCTTTAGTGGCACTATTTAAACGTATTTATATTCCACGATCAATTTCGGCTGTTTTGCTTATTGCCATGATTGGCGGACCTATGACGCTATTAAGTATTGAATTAGCCGCGCCTGCTCAAAAATGGATGGAACAACTGCCTAAGCTTTCAGCTCAGTTAACTGAAGAGCTTGATAATTTAAGCCAAGTTATTAGTGCTGAACCTACAGCTGAAATAAACAAACCTTTATTGCCTGCGAAAGAAAAAAGCTCTAGTTTTTTTGGATGGTTCAGTAACGACGAACAACCTATGGCAGTAGCAGAAGAGAATAATAATAGTGTGCTCTCTGCGCGAGTCACCCAAGGCGGTATAGATATAATTATTTCTATATTAATGGCTACTCCTATGGCCCTTGCACAGTTTATGACATTTCTTATTTTAGTAATATTTTTATTGATCTTTAGTCCTGGCTTGTATGCTAGCTATTTAAAACACTTTAATTTTAAAGCAGACAATCGCAGTTCTGTTACGCTTATAAGCAAACTCCAAAAAGAGCTATCTCGTTATATTATTACTGTAACTATTATAAACGCAGGGCTGGGAATAACTGTGGCAGTTATATTTTGGATAATGGGTGTAAACGACGCTTTATTATGGGGTGTATTAGTTGGATTGCTTAACTTTGCTCCATACCTAGGGTCTATAATGGCACTAATAATACTCAGCCTAGCGGGTGTGACTCAGTACGGTACCGAGGCAGCTGCGTTAGTTCCAGTGGCGGTTTACTTTGCTATTAACTTGTTAGAATCGCAATTTATTACACCAACCGTTTTAGGTCGACACATGCAACTTAACCCCTTGATATTAATTTTATGGCTACTGATTTGGGGTTGGTTATGGGGTGCTGTTGGTGTTTTGGTGGCAGTGCCTTTATTGGTGTGTATTAAACTTGCTGCAGGGCAGTTAAACGTACTTAACAAGTGGGTTAAGTTAATTGAAAGTAGTTAAATATAATCTTCATTAATATAATGTGTAATGTGTAATATTGGAAATATAGATGGATTCTAAAAAAATACATAGGTTTATTGGTTTAGCCATGTTGTTGCCGTTACTTGCTTGGGCAGTTACTGGGTTAATATTCTTTATTAAGCCTGGTTATGAAGGTGCGTATGAAAAATTATATTTAAAAACCTATCCTATCAATCATAATATTTCGATTAACAGCGATAATAATTGGCAAGAGTTTAGAGTAATTAGATCAATTTTAGGACTTCATTTATTGGCCAAAGATAATGGCGAGATTAATCAATACGATTTACAAACCTTACAGATAAAATCTAAGCCCAGTGAGTCTGATATTAAACGGCTAATAGAAGATGCCATATCTAGTAATCCTCGGCGTTATGGGACAATTAAACATATCCATGGTGAAAGTATTTTTACAACCACAGGAATTGAGGTAAAACTGGATTGGAATACGCTTAAGCTTAGTCAGTACGGGCTTGATAAACGTATTATTGGGCTAATGTACAAGGTGCATTATTTACAATGGACACCTTGGGCAGTAGTGAATCAGATACTTGGTATTTTAGGTTTAATACTACTAGTAACCCTGACATTTTTTGGTATTAAAATTTATGTTAGTAACAGAAAACCATAAATGTTAATTGTATTGAATGCTATTTAATACGTCGTTAATAATTTATTAAACACTGTCCATTAATTCAATATGTGGCGCAGCTGCTAAAAAAGCAGAAGCGTTTTTACCAAATTCCTGATAATGAGCCGTTTTACTGTGGGCCTTTAATGCCTGTTCATCAGTATATTGCTCTAACACCACGTAAGTCTGTGCATCGTCACGAGATTGATGCAAAACATAAAGCAAACAACCATCCTCAGTTGTATTAACTATTTCAGCCAGCTGTTTAAAAGCCGTTTCGAATTCTTGGTTTTTATTCGGCACAATTTTAAGCTTTGCAATTAAACCTATCGTCATAGTATTCCCCTTGTTGTTTTAATAGACACCAATAAAACTTACCTTAACAGTATGGCATTTAATCTAGTCATTATAGAAATGCGCAATATGAATACTGCAACATTAATAATATGCATGGACTTTTTAGCAATTTTTCTACAAGTCATACTATTGTCCTAGGGCAATACTTATAAAACTAAGTTATCTTTTTTATGCTAAGCATTATGCTTAGCACGTTATACGAGTGCTAACTCGTGAAAGCCAAAATCATTACCTAAATTATTATGGTTATGTGGTTATGTAGAAAGTTCTTATAATAATAAATTTTCTTTTAAGGAATGAGTATGAATAATCGAATTTCATTGCGCACTATCACGGCCTTTACTAGCGGTTTTTTACTGCTAGTTTTTTTAAGTGGCTGTAAGTATTTACATATAGATGTAGCAAATATCAGCCATCCTCCAGAAGTAGGATCATTAAATTTATTGGCAGAAACCTTTGACCTGGCGAATGTAGGCTATGAAAATAGCGAATATTTCATTTCGGGTAATGCTTCCGCTTTTACTAATATTAACGAATTTTCTGTTAAAGGTAAGTGGCTGGCTGAGCCTACAGAGCAAGCTCAATACAAGACTCGTATTGTGGTACATCGCCCAGTCGACCCAGCAGACTTTAGTGGTACAGTCATGGTTGAATGGATGAATGTGACGGCTGGGTTTGATGTACCTTTTAGCTTGGCAGCGGGTCATAACGAGATATATCGCAGTGGCCATATATGGGTAGGTGTTACCGCACAAAAAGTTGGTATAGATGGCAGTGTCAATGGTCTTGCACCACTTCATCTTAAGGCCGTTAATGCAAACCGTTACACAGAGTTAAATCATCCTGGGGATAGCTTTTCGTACGATATATTTAGTCAGGTCGCAGGGGTTCTTCGTAATCCTCAGGAAATTGACGTACTAGCTGGAATGCAAGCCAAGCATTTACTTGCTATGGGGCAGTCACAGTCTGCAAATCGTTTAACTACTTACGTGAATGCTATTCAGCCACTTTATAACGCTTATGATGGTTTTATTTTACATAGCCGCACCATTAACAGCTCAAGCTTATCTCAATCTCCTCAACCTGATGTTCAAACGCCACCTGCACCACAGATTAGAAAGGACGTTAATGTACCTGTCATGACCTTTCAAACAGAAACCGATGTTACAGGACTGGGTTATGTGGCCGCACGCCAAGACGACAGCAAGCACTTTATTTTATGGGAAGTAGCTGGTACTGGGCACATTGATAATTACATGGTTGGTTTTGGTCGTAGTGACAGCGCTGGAGCCGCAGAATTTGCTGAAGTGGCTGAAGTAAGTTCAGTGTTTGGTTTAGTAAATTGTGATCAGCCTATTAATGCTGGACCAGTACATTTTGTTTTTCAAAGTGCACTGCGCGCCGTGAATACTTGGATTGTGGGTGGCCACAGACCCCCAGCAGCAGAACGATTAAATCTTGTGAGTGCTTCAACATATGCATTAGATACTAATGGCAATGCTACAGGCGGCGTGCGCACCCCGTACGTAGATGCGCCAAGTGCCATTCTAACGGGTAAATTTAATACAGGTGATGCATTTTGCAGCCTGGTGGGCACTACTGAGTTGTTTGATGCAAGCCTAATGGCCAGCTTATATACCGACGAAGCGGGGTTTGTGGCTGCGGTGATTAATACCACTCAAAATGCTGTGAATGCAGGTTTTATAATTGAGCAAGATGGCGAAGCCATTATTCAGTGGGCACCGCAACAGTGGCAAGCTCAGCAATAATTATATTACATAAGAAGTAACAAACTGATCTATTAAATTAGGTCAGCTTTGTTATATTTATTAATTAACATGCTAGGAAGATTTAATGGCGATAAATGTATTTTAATCAGTTTATAAAATAGGTGACAGAAGCCGTGCCGCTTTTGATAACAATTTATAGAAAAACCCACTTTCTTCGACAAAAGGCTTACAGCTTGTTAAGTCGTCATGTAGCATTTTTTCTACGTTACTTGCCAATTCTTTACATTCGATAATAGCATTTAATTCAAAGTTGATTCTTAGTGAGCGGTTATCTAAATTTGCACTACCTATACAGCTTATTGTTTGATCAATTAACATAACTTTTTGATGCATAAAGCCAGCTTCATATTGATAAAACTTAATACCCAGTTGGCTCAGCTCAGCTACATAGTTTTTCATGGCAAGAGTAACTAATAAACTGTCAGTTTTTTTAGGTAATAATATTTTAATATCTATACCCTTTAATGCGGCAAGTTGTAATGCTCCCATTACTTTTAAGTCAGGAATAAAGTAGGGGGTAGCTATCCATAAACGCTGTTCTGCTTGTAGTATTAGCTGTACAAAACTCAGGCTCGTAGTTTCTAACATATCGGCTGGGCCACCAGATAGAATGAGTACCTTACTATTGCCAGTTGTTGCTTGAGTTTGCCAACTAAGATTCGGTATTTTCCCCTTTACCAAGTGCCAATCTTCGGTAAAAGCTAGTTGAGCCGCCAGTGCAGCTGGCCCATTAATTTGTAAATGAGTATCTCGCCAGCGATCAACTTTTACGTTATGACTTAAATATTGATCACTAATATTATGGCTGCCAATAAAGCTAATTTTATTATCAATAACAATTAATTTTTTGTGATTACGAAAATTAAGTTGTAAACGCCTATGAAATTTGAATGGATTAAATTGACTACAATGGAT